>JAFGBI010000450.1 GCA_016933275.1 Polyangiaceae bacterium
CCGCTGACCGCTGACCGCTGACCGCTGACCGTTGACCGTTGACCGTTGACCGCTGACCGCTGACCGCTGACCGCTGACCGTTGACCGTTGACCGTTGACCGCTGACCGCTGACCGCTGACCGTTGACCGTTGACCGTTGACCGTTGACCGCTGACCGCTGACCGCTGACCGCTGATGGCCTGTTCGATCCCGGATCCGCCGGGTTGGGCCAGGACTTCGAGAGAGGGCTGGGGGCAGGGTATCCTGAGCGGGTGCTCCGCCATGCCCTCTATGCCGTGCCGGCCGCGACCGTGGCGATCGTGGCCTTCTCCCTCCTGGTGGTGGGGGCGCCACGCCCCGTCGTGGGCGCTCGTCTTCGTGGGGGTCCCACCGATGGGACGACACCCTGGAGCTTCCAGCTAGAGGTCGTGGAGCGACGCGGAGCGAGCGAACAACCGGTGTCGGGGCGCCCGGTCAATCTGGAGCTCTCCGGCGGGCGAGACCCTTCGGCGACCTGGTCGGGCAGCTTGGATCCCGAGGGGAGGGCCGAGGTAGGGCTTTCGACCCGGGACCGCTCGGCGTCCGCGCCCACCGTGACGGTCACGGCGCCCTGGGCCCGTCGTCCCCTGGCCAGGGGGATGATCCACCTCCCGCGGGCGACCTGGTGGGGGGCGCGGCACGAGCGGGGCGGCACCGTCGATTCGCCCAGCCCAGGCCCCCTCCGGCTCCGGGTGAGCCCAGGGCGTGGTGCCCTCGCCGTGCCCTTCCCGACCCCGCTCCTCGTCGAGGTCCGCTGGCGCGGAGAGCCCGTCGCCGGAGCGAGGATCACGGCTCGTGGTGAGGGGGTGGAGGTGCTCGACCAGCCGCCAGCGACCAACGCCCGGGGACGGACCCGGTTGATCGTGCAGCCCACCTCCCACATCGCGGCCTTGGAGCTCCTCGCCAGGGACAGCGCGGAGGCGACGGGGCGCTGGTACGCGACCCTCCCCGTCGTCGGCGGCGCCCTCCACGCGACCTCGATCGCGGCCGGCGCGATCGAGGTCGTCTCACCCATCCCGCGCGATGCCGCGTACTACGCGCTCATCGACGAGCGCGGGCGCCTCGCCGGGGGCAGAGTCCCCCTCGCGGTCGACCCGCAGGGGACGGCGAGCGGCCGCGTGACCCTCGTGAACCCGCCCCCGACGGCCTGGCTCGTCGTCTCGAGCGAACCCGACCTCGCCAGTCCCGGCGCGGTGGGCTGGCCGCTCGCCGATCCCACCGCCGCGTGGCTTGCCGGCACCATCGACGACGCACCCCGCTCGGTCACCATCCCGGAGACGCTCTTGCTCGACGGGGTTCGCCCCGCCGTCGAGCTCGAGGCCGCGCGTCAGGCTCAAGTGCGGCGGCTGACCGCGCTCTTCGTGGCGATGGCGCTCGCGCTGGTGGTGCTGCTCCTCGTCCTCCGGGTGGAGCGAGCGGCGGCCAAGCTCGACGCCCACCTCCGCCGAGCCGCCGGCGTGGCGGTCGCGGCCGAGCTTGTGCCCACCTCGGGACGCAGCCTGATCGCGGTTGGAGCTGCGGTGCTCGCGGTCGCGCTCGGCTTCCTTGTGCTGCTGCTGCTGTCGCTCTTGCGCGTGGCCTGATCTACCAGGTCTGAAGATCCGCGCGTCACGGGCGGATTTTCGGCAGCGCGGTGGATCGGCGCCGGAGACGCCCGCCGCTCATCGAGCGGCGAGGAGGGGGAGGCCGCGTGTCGCGACCGATGCGGGGGAGGCTCATGCCCAGCGATGGCACGTTTCCAACGGCGCCTCGGGCGAGCTCTGCTGCCGGTTCGGTGCTCTAGTCCCTTGGCGGTGTGACCTTGACCGGATCCGGCAGAAGATCTCTCAATGTTCTCGTGGCTATCGGCAATCAGGCGTCAGCGCTCGGGGTCTCCACGTTCTACCTGACCGCTGACCGCTGACCGCTGAGGGCCCTCTATGGTTCCGGCTCCCGCCGGCTTAGGTTGTTGTCTGACGGAGCAATCAACCTGATTGCTGCTCCAGGAGGCTACCTGACGGGCGTGAGCGCCGTGACGACCGGCTTCGACACGCAGTCCGTCGCTCCCTCGACGTTCGCCCAGGCGAGCACCTCTGCCCCCTCGGCGACCACGGTAGCGGTGTCGATATCGTCGCCGCAGAGGAAGCTCGACCCTTCGATTCCTGTGAGGATCGGAGGCGTCTCCTCGCCGAGGGTGACCCGATAGTGCCCCCCGACCGTTATCGATCGAGGTCCCGCAGCAGGTCACCCCGTTGTCCACGTGGTCGAGCCACGTGAGCGGCGTGGTTGCGACGGAGGCTTCACCAACGAGACGGCCGCTCTCTGCGAGGTCGCTGACCTGCCCACACCTGCGGCTCGTCGGCGCCGCTCGTCGCGCGGTCGCCCCGACCCAACGCCTCGACGGTCCACGTCGATCAGCTCACGACCTCGCGGCGGCAGAGCCCGCTACACCCGTCGCCGGCTTCGTTGTTGCCATCGTCGCACTCCTCGCCGGGATCCCGGATCCCGTCGCCGCAGATCTCCGGGATGCAATTCTCTCGGCAACCATCGCCACTCTGGGTGTTTCCGTCGTCGCAGCGCTCACCGAGGGGCGCCTGCACGATCCCGTCACCGCAGTACTCCTCGCGGCAGGTCGAGCTGCAGCCGTCGCCGCTCTGGTTGTTCCCGTCGTCGCACTCCTCCGTCGGCTGGTTCACGTCATCGTCGCCGCACCACACCTCCTCTTGGCACCGCGAGCTGCAGCCGTCGCCGCTGACGGTGTTGCCGTCGTCGCATTCCTCCGCACCCTGAACCACGCCGTCGCCACAACGCTCGAGCTGGCAGGTCGCGCTGCAGCCGTCGCCGCTCCGGGTGTTCCCGTCGTCGCACTGCTCCGCGCCTTCGACGTTGCCGTTGCCGCACGCGGTCTCGAGGCGGCAGGTCGAACTGCAGCCGTCGCCGCTCGTCGTGTTCCCGTCGTCGCACTCCTCGTCCCGGGTCACCTGAGTCACCCGGTCGCCGCAGTACTCCTCCCGGCACGAGGAACTGCAGCCGTCCCCGCTCTGGTTGTTACCGTCGTCGCACTCCTCCACGCCTTCGATCCGTCCGTTCCCACACGCGGACTCGAGACGGCAGGTGTTCGAGCAGCCGTCGCCGCTCATCGTGTTCCCGTCATCGCACTGCTCGTTCCGGTCCTGCACCCCGTTCCCGCACACCTCGAGGGCGCAGGTCGAGCTGCAGCCGTCCCCGTTCGCCGTGTTCCCGTCATCGCACTGCTCGACGCCCTCGACCTTCTCGTTGCCGCAGGCCGTCTCCACCCGACAGGTCGCGCTGCAGCCATCGCCGCTCGCCGTGTTCCCGTCATCGCACTGCTCCTCCAGCGCGGGCTGGCGGGTGCCATCGCCACAGTACTCCCTGCGGCAGATCGAGCTGCACCCGTCACCCGAGCTGTTGTTGCCGTCGTCACACTGCTCCGCTCCCTCGCGGGTGCCGTTGCCGCAGAACGTCTCGGACTGGCAGGACCGGCTGCAGCCGTCGCCGCTCGCCGTGTTCCCGTCGTCACAGGCCTCGCCCACGTCGAGGACGCCGTCTCCGCACACCTCGCGCGTGCAGTCGTGGCGGCATCCGTCGTTGTCCGCGGTGTTACCGTCGTCGCATTGCTCGGTCCCTTCGAGGCGAAGGTTCCCACAGACCGGCGGCTCCAGGGTACAGGTCGCGCTGCAACCGTCGCCGCTCGTCGTGTTCCCGTCGTCGCACTCCTCGCCGCGGCTCGTCTGGAGGGCACCGTCGCCGCAGCGCTCCGTGCGGCAGATCGCGCTGCAGCCGTCCCCGCTCGTGTTGTTACCGTCGTCGCATTGCTCGCCGAGGGTGATCTGCGTCGTGCCGTCGCCACAGTACTCGAACCGGCAGAGCGCGCTGCAACCATCACCATCGACGGTGTCCCCGTCGTCGCACTGCTCCCCGGTCTCGCGAACGCCGTCACCGCACCGAGTCTCGGCCAGACAGGTCGGCCCGCAACCGTCGCCGCCCGCGGTGTTGCCGTCGTCGCACTCCTCACTGCCCTCGACCACGCCGTTCCCGCAGCGGATCTCCACGGTGCACGTCGCACTGCACCCGTCACCGTTCGTCGTGTTCTGGTCGTCGCACTCCTCGCCGAGGACGCGCTGGGTAATGCCGTCGCCGCAGAACTCGTCCCGGCACGCGGCGCTGCACCCGTCGCCGGAGACGTTTCCACCGTCGTCGCATTCTTCCTGGCCCTCGACCTCGCCGTTGCCACACTCCGTCTCGAGCTGGCACACGTTCGAGCAACCGTCGCCGCTCGCGGTGTTGCCATCGTCACACTGCTCGCCGCTGCTCGGCTGGGTCGCGCCGTCGCCACACCGCTCGACCCGACAGACGGCGCTGCAGCCATCGTCGCCCGCGGAGTTGCCGTCGTCACATTCCTCCCCGGCCTCCACCACGCCGTTCCCGCAGCCGGTCTCGAGCCGACAGGTGGCGCTGCAGCCGTCGCCGCTCGCAGTGCCGCCGTCGTCGCACTGCTCCCCGAGCGCGCTCTGGACGAGCCCGTCGCCGCACACCTCGAGGCGACAGGTGGCACTGCAGCCGTCACCGCTGGTGTTGTTGCGGTCGTCGCACTCTTCGCCGCTCTCGACCTCCCCGTTGCCGCACGAGGTCTCCACGAGGCAGATCCGCGAGCAACCGTCCCCGCTCGTGGTGTTCCCGTCGTCACACTGTTCGCTCGTCTGCTGCACGCCGTCGCCGCACCGCTCGCGTTGGCAGAGCGCCGAGCAGCCGTCGTTGTCGGTGACGTTCCCGTCGTCGCACTCCTCGGCGCCCTCGAGGACGCCGTTGCCGCACCCGCTCTCGAGCTGGCAGGTCGCGGAGCAGCCGTCGCCGTCGACGGTCCCGCCGTCGTCACACTGCTCGCCTCGACCGGCTTGCACGATGCCATCGCCGCAGATCTCGAGGACGCATCCCGCGCTGCACCCGTCGCCGGACACCCGGTTCCCGTCGTCGCAACCCTCCGACCCTTCCCGGATCCCGTTGCCGCAGATGGACTCCGAGCGGCAGGTGTTGCTGCAGCCGTCACCGCTCGTGGTGTTGCCGTCGTCGCACTCCTCGCTGGCTTGCTGCACGCCGTCGCCGCAGCGCTCCATCCGGCAGATCGCCGAGCAGCCGTCATCGTTGTTGGTGTTCCCGTCGTCGCATTGCTCGCCGTTTGCTGGTTGCACGATCCCATCGCCGCACCGCGCCTCGAGCTGGCAGGTCGCAGAGCACCCGTCACCGCTCGCCGTGTTCCCGTCGTCGCACTGCTCGCCCGACAGCGATTGGATGATGCCGTCCCCGCACCGTTCCACGACGCAGCCGGCGCTGCAGCCGTCGCCGCTCACCGTGTTCCCGTCGTCGCACTCCTCGTCACCTTCCTGGTCGCCATCCCCGCAGACCGCCTCGGACAGACAGGTCCGACTGCAGCCATCGCCGCTCACCGTGTTCCCGTCGTCGCACTGCTCCCCGAGCCCGCTCTGCACGACGCCGTCGCCGCAACGCTCCACCTGACAGGTCGCGCTGCAGCCGTCGCCGCTCGTGGTGTTGCCGTCGTCGCAGCCCTCGGCGCCTTCGCGCAGACCGTTGCCACACGCGGTCTCGAGGGTGCAGGTGCCGGAACAGCCGTCGCCGCCGGTGAGGTTGCCGTCGTCGCACTCCTCGCCACGCGAAGCCTGCACGACGCCGTCGCCGCACACCTCGCTCTGGCAGAGCGAGCTACAACCATCGCCGCTCACCACGTTGCCGTCGTCGCACTCCTCGCCCGCCTCGACGGTGGAGTTGCCGCAGATCGCCTCCCACTGGCAGGTGTTCGAGCAACCGTCGCCCGCCGTCGTGTTGTGGTCGTCGCACTCTTCGCCGCGCGCCTCCTGGACGATGCCGTCGCCGCACCGCTCGGTCAAATGGCAACCAGGGGCACACTCGCCCGAACCGTCGTTCACGCCGTCGTCGCACTCCTCCTCCCCGTTCTCGATACCATCCCCGCAGAACGGCCCGATCTGGCAGGTCGGCGTGCAGCCGTCGTAGCTGCCGTCGTTCACCCCGTCGTCGCAGGTCTCCCCGTACAGGCTGTCGACCTCGTGGTCACCACACTCCGGTGCGTCCACGCAGCCTGGCGCGCAGGCCCCGCTGTTGTAACCACCGAGGTTGAACCCGTCGTCGCACTCCTCCTCCCCATTCTCGATGCCGTCGCCGCAGAGCTCGCCGAGTGTGCAGTCGAGCTGACAGGTACCATACCCGTCCGCGTTGTCCTCACCGTCGTCGCACTGCTCGTCACCCACGACGATGCCGTCGCCGCAGGTGGACGTGCAGGTCGAGGTCTGCTTGACGAATCCACCGAGGGTCAGGATGAAATTGGAGGCCGTGGTGTGGCGTTCCGCGTGGAAGAGCGCGATCTCGTAGACGTTCCCGGGGGTGAGGAAGTACCTGCCCTCGACCGAGCCATCCAGCGTCTCGCTGGCCGCGTTCGCGGGGTGCAGCCCGCCGAGATCGACGGCGAGGATGCCATTAACGAAGACCCACACGTCGTCGTCACCCGAAAAATCGAGCACCTCCGTGCCGTCTCCTTGGTACTCGAACCAGAACTTGAGGGTGCTGGTGAAGCCGAAGTTGTGGCCGCTCGAGGCGGTTTCGCGGCCCGCCGCGATCCAACCCGCGCCGTCGAATGGGAACAACGCCGTGCTGCTGTACCGATAGATGCTGCCGGTCTGCCGGGTGAAAGAGAGCTCCGTGACCAACGGGTAGGTTACGCCGGTGACGTCGCGATACCACTGGTCGAAGGCCGCCTGGCTCGTGGTCTGCTCGTTGTAGGGGCAGGGACCGATCTGGTTACCGGCCTCGCAGATCCCCGTGTAGACGGGCCGGCCATCGGCGCCGAGCTGGGTTTCCACCATGCCTGGGGTGGCGGCGGACCCGGAGTAGATCTCGAAATCCGGATGCCGAACCCCCGCGCCGGTAGGCAGCGAGATGACGTCCCGGAAGACCACGGGGACGTCGATGGTCGCCGGCAGGGGCCCCCCGACCACCGTACAGTCCCAGCCCAGCTCCTCCCGGCAGAGCGCGCTGCAGCCGTCGCCGTCGAGGATGTTGCCGTCGTCGCATTGCTCGCTGTCTGCCGCGAGGATCATGCCGTCACCGCACACCGAATGGCAACCGGCGTACGTGCCCTTGCCCGTACAGTCCGGCTCCCGCATGCAGAAGGGCGTGCAGCCGTCGCCCATGTGGGTATTGCCGTCGTCGCACTGCTCGCCGAGCTCGGGGATGCCGTCGTTGTCACAGGCGCCTGCGGTCGGCACGCATTCGAGCAGCCCCGAGGTGTCGCTCCACGCACAGGCGTAAGCGTCGTCGAGGATGCACCCGCCGAGGCAGGCTTCGACCGGGCTCGTCATCTCCGACTCGCACTCCTCGGTGCCGGCCACGATCCCGTCCCCGCAGGCCTCCGCCACGCAGCGCGTGCCCGGGATCGGGCAGATCCAGCCCGGATCGAGCTGACAGGCCGCGTCGCAGCCATCGCCCTCGAGCGACTGGCAGGTCGCGGGCGCGGTGATGGCGGTCTCGGTCACCCAGGGCTCGAACGCCGCGACCGCCAGCGCGAGCCGGTCGGTGCTGGACGTGGACCAGCTCGTCGACGCGACACCCCGCCGAGTGATGGCGCGAGTGCCGATGGCGCCGCGCATGCTGCCACCGTCGACGTCGCTCCGCTCCGTCTGGCCCGCGTTCGGCGTCATGCTGCTGTCGCGCG
Source organism: Polyangiaceae bacterium (assembly GCA_016933275.1). Classification (GTDB taxonomy): domain Bacteria; phylum Myxococcota_A; class Polyangia; order Polyangiales; family Polyangiaceae; genus JAFGBI01. The sequence continues at coordinate 7,760 of JAFGBI010000450.1, forward strand.
ACGACCCCACGACGTCGATCACCCAACTGCCAGAATCGACCGATGAGAGCGTGGTCCCGATGACGGTACCCGTCAGCGCGCTCTCCGTGATCGTCACCGGCGCGGCGTCAGCGACCCCGGTGAGCTCGAGCGCATGGTAGGTCGCGCCGCCGGACTGCCTCGTCAACGCGATGGCGAGCGACCGCGTGCCTGCGTCCGGGAGCTCCGAATCGCCGAGCCAGAAGAGGTAGACGCGCACGATGTTCCCGCCCTCGTCCACCAGCGTGGTCGCGGCCGGGTGCATGCCCACACCGCCGAGGGTGATCGCCGATACCTCACCGCCGGTCGCCTGGGTGTCCTCCACGGTGACCCCGACGACCACCATCCGTCCCGACGCCGTACCGGTCAGGCCGAGGCTCCGCGTCATCGTCGTTCCCGAGATGGCGCCAGACCATCCTTGGACCCACGAAATGGTCGCCGTCTGGTCCTCGGCGCTCACCTGGTAGGTCCCAGGACAGTCGCTGTCGTCCAGACACGACTCACCGTGGTTGTCCCCGCCGAAGCAGGCGCGAGCGCCTCCGGTGGGGTTCCCGTCATCGCACTGCTCTCCAGCGCCCAACGCCCCGTCCCCGCAGGTCACCACCGTCTGCACGCAGAGCTCCCCGGGGGTGGGGCAAGAGTACCCGGGCTCGATGGCGTCGCAGTCCGCGGTGCAGCCGTCGCCGTCGGCCGTGTTGTGGTCGTCGCAGACCTCGCCCGGCGACTGGATCCCATCACCGCAGGCGGGCAGCCGCTCACAGGGCTGCCCAACCACCCGGCAGAAGAAACCGGACTCCGGGTGGCAGTCGGCGTCGCAACCGTCCGCGGGTTCGTCGTTGCCGTCGTCGCAGGTTTCGTCACCGTTGATCCGTGAATCACCGCACACGACCAGGAAGGTGCAGTCCCCACCCCCGGGCGGGCAGCTCCACCAGGGCTCGATCGTCTGGCAGTCCGCGCTGCAACCGTCGCCATTAGCGGTGTTTCCGTCGTCGCACACCTCGTTCGAGGTCGCCACGCCATTGCCGCACAGCTCGCAGGGCTGCCCGGGGATGAGGCAGAGCCACCCGCCGGGTTCCACGGTGCAGGTGCCGGAGCAACCGTCGTCGTCCTCGCGGTTGCCGTCGTCGCAGCCCTCGGCGCTCTCGCGCGCACCGTTGCCACAGAGCTGACAAAGCTGTCCCGCCACCGGACACTGATAGTTGTCCTCGATGTCGCGGCAGTTCGCGCTGCAGCCGTCGCCTCCCTGGGCATTCCCGTCGTCGCAGGCCTCGCCGGGATCGACGTGGCCGTTACCGCACTGGTAGCAGATACCGCCCGAGCAATCCCAGCCGGGCTCGACGCCGCTACAGTCCGCCCGACAGCCATCCCCGTTGTCGTTGTTGTGGTCGTCGCAGATCTCCGGAGCGGCGAGGGTGCCGTTGCCGCACCGTTCGCAGGCGCCACCCACCGGACCCGGCGGGCACCACCAGTAGGGCTCGACGCCGGTGCAGGTCGCATTGCAGCCGTTGCCGTCGACGCGATCTCCGTCGTCGCAGGTCTCGTTCGCCTCGACGGTCCCGTTGCCACACTGCTCGCAGGACTGACCGGGGATCGGACAAGCCCAGCCGTCACCTTCGAGCTGGCAGGTGCTCGAGCAGCCGTCGTTCGCTTCGACATCCCCGTCGTCACACTGCTCACCCGTCCCCACGATCCCGTTCCCGCACCGCTCGCAGAGCTGGCCGGGGTTGATGCACGCGTAGTTGGGCTCCACCACCGTGCAGTTCGCGCTGCAGCCATCCCCGCTCTTCGCGTTGCCGTCGTCGCACACCTCGACGCCACCGACCCCGGGCCCCTGCACCACCCCGTCGCCACACCGGTAGCAGGTGCCGCTGCTGCATTCCCACCCCGGTTCGACGCCGCTGCAGTCCGCCCGACATCCGTCGCCGTTGTCGTGGTCGCCGTCGTCGCAGACCTCCACGCCGTTCACGACGCCGTCGCCGCACTCCGCGCAGTCGCCCCCCGCCGGCGGGCACCAGAAGTACGGCTCCACGGCCGTACAGGTCGCGTTGCAGCCGTCACCGTCGTCTTGGTTGGCGTCGTCGCAGGTCTCGTTCGCCTCGACGATCCCGTTACCACACCGCTCGCAGGACTGGCCGGGGATGGGACAGGCCCAACCGTTGCCTTCGAGCATGCAGGCTTCGCTGCAACCGTCACCGCCCGTGTCATTGCCGTCGTCGCACTGCTCCGGAGCCACCACGATCCCATTCCCGCACTCCTCGCACAGCGCCCCCGGCACCGGACAGGTGAACCCGTCCTCGATGCCGCTGCAGTCGGCGCGGCAGCCGTCGCCGCTCACGTTGTTGCCGTCGTCGCACACCTCGGTGCCGTTGAGGAAGCGATCCCCGCAGCGGACGCAGGTCCCGCCCGAGCAGTCCCAGTTCGGCTCCACAGCGGCGCAATCCGCCCGGCAGCCGTCCCCGTTCGCGTGGTTGCCGTCGTCACAGACCTCGCCCCCCTCGACCATACCGTTCCCGCACTCCACGCAAGCGCCGCCCGTCGGCGGACAGGACCAGTACGGCTCCACCGCGGTGCAGTCCGCGCTGCAGCCATCGTCATCGGCTCGGTTGTGGTCATCGCAAGACTCGTTCGGATCCACCACACCATCGCCGCAGAGCTCGCACGGTCGTCCGGGGAGCGGACACGCCCAACCAGCGCCGCTCGACGTGCAGCTGGCCTCACAGCCGTCGCCGTCCGTCTGGTTGCCGTCGTCGCATTGCTCGGGCGCGACCACGATCCCGTTCCCGCAGAGCTCGCACAGGAACCCGGCGGACGGACAGGTGTACCCCGCTTCGATCTCGCCGCAGTCCGAGCGGCAGCCGTCGCCGCTCACCCGGTTGCGGTCGTCGCAGACCTCGGTGCCGCCGACGTCCGGCCCCTGCACCACCCCGTCGCCGCACTCGAAGCAGGGCTCCCCGTCATTGACGCAATCGAACCCCGGCTCGACGGCAGTGCAGTCGTAGCGGCAGCCGTCGCCGCTCACCGCGTTGCCGTCGTCACAGACCTCGGGCGGTTGCACCACGCCGTCCCCGCACTCGATGCAGGGAGCGCCAGCCAGAAGACACCGGAAATGGTCCTCGATCTCCGTACAGGTAGAGCTGCAGCCATCGCCGCTCTCGCGGTTGCGGTCGTCGCAGATCTCCACAATCTCGATGATCCCGTTGCCACAGTTCCCGCATGACTGCCCCGCCACCGGGCAATCCCACCCCGGCTCCACCGCGCATTCCTCGGAGCAGCCGTCACCGAAGTCGTCGTTCCCGTCGTCACAGGCCTCACTGCCCTCGCGGATCCCGTTGCCGCAGCGGTAGCACGCCGCTCCCGCCACCTCGCAGCGGTACCCCGGATCCACGGTCGCGCACCCATTCGAGCAGCCGTCGCCGTCCTGGCGGTTTCCGTCGTCGCAGATCTCCGGCGGCGACTCGAGGCGCCCGTTCCCACAGCTGGTGCATGCACCGCCCGTGGGTGGACACAGGTACCCCGGCTCGACCACGCGGCAATCCACGCTGCAGCCGTCGCTGCTCTGGTTGTTGCCGTCGTCGCAGACCTCGGGTGCCTGCACGGCGCCGTCACCGCAGTGGATGCATGGCTGTCCAGCCTCCGGGCAGACCCAGTGCGGCTCGACCGCCGAGCAATCCGCGCCACAGCCGTCGCCCCCCTCCGCGTCGCCGTCGTCGCAGATCTCGTTCGGCTCGACGATCCCGTTCCCACAGAACCCGCAGGGTTGCCCTGGTACCGGGCACGCCCAACCCGGCTCCACCACGCAGTCCATGCCGCAGCCGTCGCCACCGGCAGGCATGCAGCGCCCGTTTGGGCATTCCTCGTCACCGGCGCACCCCTCCCCGACGCTCGACCCGGCGTCGCAACGCCCGCCATCGTCGCAGTCCTCGCTCGTCTCCCGCACCGCGTTTCCGCAACGATCGCAGGGGACCCCGGGGATCGCACAGACGAAAGGCGCGCCCTCCGTCTGGCACCGGGAGTCGCACCCATCGCCATCGATCTGGTTGCTGTCATCGCAGGCCTCGCCGGCGCTGGATTCGACCACGCCGTTGCCACACCGGGTACAGGCGCCGCCACCCGGCGGGCAGGAGAACCCTTGTTCCTCCACCCGGCAGTCGTCCCGGCAGCCATCGTTCGAGACGTTGTTGCCGTCGTCGCACACCTCGCCCGGGTCGATCTGGCCGTCCCCGCACCGCAGGCAGCCTTGTCCGGGTGTCACGCACGTGAACCATCGCTCGATGGCGTCGCAGGTGCCGCTGCAGCCATCCCCGCTCTCGTGGTTGCCATCGTCGCAAGACTCGTTCGGATCGACGAGCCCGTTCCCACACTCTTCGCAGCGGCTCCCCGGCACGTGGCAGACGTAACCCAGGGCGATCTCGGCGCACTCCGCGTCACACCCGTCGCCGTCCTCCCGGTTGCCGTCGTCGCACGTCTCCGTGCTCTCCACGATCCCGTTGCCGCACTCCTCGCACGCAGCGCCGGCGACCGGGCAGTTGAATCCTGGCTCCTCGCCGTCACAGCCCGCGGCGCAGCCGTCCCCGCTGACCTCGTTCCCGTCGTCGCAGACCTCGTCGACCTCGAGCACGCCGTTGCCGCACCGAGCGCACGGCAGGCCCGCCACCGGGCAGGCGTACTTGTCGCCGATCGCAGCACAGTCGTACTGACAGCCGTCCCCGTTCAGCTGGTTGCCGTCGTCGCACGCCTCGTGCTCGTCCACAGTGCCGTCGCCGCATTCCTCGCACGCGACCCCCGCCACCAGGCAGGCGAAGCCCGGCTCGATCCCCGTGCAGGTCCCGTTGCAGCCGTCCCCACTCTCCGTATCGCCGTCGTCGCAGGTCTCGTTCGGCTCGATCACGCCGTTGCCACAGAAACCGCAGGACTCGTTCGGAACCGGGCAGGCCCAGCCGAGCTCGATCGCCGAGCAGTCCGCAGGACACCCATCGCCACTGTCGGTGTTGCCATCGTCACAGGCCTCCGTGGACTCGCGAATGCCGTTACCGCACGCCTCGCAGAGCGTGCCCGCCACGGGGCAATTGAAGCCCGCCTCTTCCTCCGTGCAGGTCGCGTTGCAGCCGTCGCCTCCCTCGTCGTTGCCATCGTCGCAGACCTCGCCGAGCTCGAGCACTCCGTTGCCGCACTTCGCGCAGGCAACTCCCGCCGATTCGCACACCCACCCCTCCTCGACCAGGTCGCAATCGAAGCGACAACCGTCCCCGCTCAGGGTGTTGCCGTCGTCGCACTCCTCGTGCTCGTCCAACGTTCCATCCCCGCACTCCTCGCATTCGGTGCCCGCCACGGCGCAGTCGAAATGCTCCTCGACCATGGAGCAGTCTTCGCTGCAGCCGTCCCCGCTCAGGGTGTTGCCGTCGTCGCAGAGCTCGTTCTCAGCCAGGATCCCGTCCCCGCAGAGCTCGCACGGCTCGCCGGGTTCTGGGCAGACCCAGCCGCCGGACTCGACCTCGCAGTCCTCGTCGCACCCGTCGTCGGCGTCCCGTCCCCCGTCATCGCACTCCTCGCTGCCCTCGACCACCCCGTTGCCGCACTCGTAACAGGCACCGCCCTCCACCTCGCAGCGGAACCCATCCTCCACCTCGCAGTCGGAGCTGCAGCCGTCTCCGTCGTCATCGTCGCCGTCGTCGCACTCCTCCCCCTCCCCGAGGATCGCGTCGCCGCACACCACCGGCGCCTCGACGTCGCCGTCGGGTTCCTCGGCGTCGTCCCGCGCGTCGCTCCTGGCGTCCCCGATCAGGACGACGTCTTCGACGCTCGCGTCGGGGAGCGGCACCGGGCCCGCGCCCCCTCCTTCGACGATGCCGTCGTGGTCCAGGCGAACGACACCCGGATAGTCCCGACAACCGACGGCGAACGTGACCAGGCAGAGCGTTCGTATGAGCCAATGGATGGAGCACTGTGACATCGACGAAGACTCCTTCGCGGACGCGATGAACCGCGAGCGACGACCGGGGCGGGCGGACACGCCCTGACCGCCAATTCTATTACAGGCACCGCGATGTATCGAGCCCGCCACCCCGCCCTTTCTAAGAAAATGCGCGGCGTGACGAAAACCGTCACCTTGTCCAACCTGGCGCCGATGGGGCCCGGAGGCCCTTGCGCGGACCAGGCCCGCAACCCAAGCACGGCGCCCGATCGTGCCTGCGCGAGGTTGGTTCTTGGCGGGGAAAGGCGAGACCTACCCCGCATCGGCCGCGACCCGCAGCCTCCCCCTCCTCGCCGCTGGATGAGCGGCAGGCGCCTCCGGCGCCGGTCCACCGCACTGCCGAAAACCCGCGCGTGGCGCGCGGATTCCCCGACCTATTAGACCACCGATCCACCGTCAGTGGAGCAGGCCTGACGAACGACCGCTAGAGCAGCGCTCAGGTTGGTTGCTTCGTCGAGTTGACAACCCAAGGCACCGAACCGCCAGCGGACCTCTAGAGAGGCAGCGCTGGAAACGCGTCCTCGCCTCGCACGGGCGCGTTTCCATTGCTGCCGTTGGTGTCGGCAACCCGATCGGTGATCTAGCCTCCCCCGGACGCCGCCCTCCCCATCGCGCCGTCATCGCGCAGAATTCCGTAGATCCGGGCCAAGAGCCGATCGGTGACGGACTGACTGCGCCGAGTCCGCCACCCACACCCGATCCCCGTCTCCCATCGACACCCCTCGACCTCGATGCCCTCTTGCTCGAGGTCGAGCCGATGTCCTACCCGACACGACACTCTGTCTCACCGCCCGGGCTCCCTCGAATTCGCAGTCGGCTCGGCGGCGGCGGCACTCGACGAGCTCCGCGGAAACGTCCGCGACGGTCGAGCGCGGTCTGGGATCGTTGTGCGAGCTTCGAGTCAGAGAGAGACACGGCGGATGGACGACCGGAATGGCCAACGGCCGGACGCCGACGGCTGTGCTGGAACCGTTCTGAACGGACGGAGAGGATCGGGAGGCGGCTGCCATGGGGTTCGAAGACATTCCGGACGTTGATCTGGAGGATTGGAATCCAACCAATTCGATCGACCCAAGCCGGCGGAGCCGGAACCAAACAGGCCAGGCCATCAGCGGTCAGCGGTCAGCGGTCAGGTAGAACGTGGAGACCCTGAGCGCTGACGCCTGATTGCTGATAGCCACGAGAACATTGAGAGATTCTTAGCCGGATCCGGTCAAGATCACACCGCCAAGGGACTACAGGACCTGGTCGAGGGTGCGAACGATCTCGTGCAGAGCGTGGACTTGGACGGGCGATTCCTGTACGTGAACCGTAAGTGGCGCGAAGTCCTGGGCTACGATGGCGACACGCTTCGGCAGCTGAGGCTCGCTACGCGGATCCATCCTGAGCATCGGGCGGCCCGCGAGCACGCGTTCCGCGATCCGAGATCGGGCCAGGACTCCCGACGGTGGAGAGTGTCTTCGTTGCCGCCCGCGGACGTTGCGTGGAGGTAGAACGTCGCGTCTCACGGAAGCGGGATGCGCGCGGGCACCCGATCGCCCCCGCAGCTACTCGACCCGACACTCCGCATCGCACCCATCCCATTCCGTACGGTTTCCGTCGTCGCACTCCTCGGCATCTGAGGTGCGACCGTTGCCACAGACGTCGAGATCGACGTGGAGGACGTAAGGAAACGCGCCCACAGTGCCGTACGACGATGCCGTGACCCGAAGATAGTATGTCCCCGGGCTCAGATCGGGAAAGAGGATCTCCGAGCAATAGCCAGCACCACCATCGTCATCGTCCGCTAGCACGACCCCCTCCTCGTCGAAGAGCTCAACGACGCTGTCGAGCCGTTCGAGCACGCAGGCTCCGTCACCGAAGTCGAGGGTGCGGGCGACGAGCGAGGTCTGGGAGGCGGCCACCCTCAGCTCGATCCAGTCCTCGTCGCCGATCGGATCGATGGCCGCTCGGTAGTCGTCCGGCATGGCGTCGGCGGTCTCGAGCGTGTCGTTGTCCTCTCCCTCCGATGACTCCACCTCGCAAGTGGCGCTGCAGCCGTCGCCACCGGAGGTGTTGCCGTCGTCACAACCCTCGTCGCCGTCGCGGAACGCATCGCCGCAGACGATGCTGCGCGATGCTGCCATGAGCGTGTACCTTCCCGCGTCCGCCTCCCCCATCCCGTCGACGACGACATAGAGGACCTCCCCCTCCTCGACGGGAAGCTCGATGCGCTCACCGTAGGCACAGCGGAGCTCGCTCGAGTCGGCGCCGCATTCGGTGTAGACGGCGACGCTGAGGGCGGCGCTCGCAGAGACGCTCGCGGAGAAGGTCCCGGTGTTGGCCGCGGTGAAGACGTACGCCACCTCGGGGCCGGTCGGGTCGTCGTTCCATCGGCACGAAGGTGCCATCACTGCCGCGTGCCCCACGGTGTTCCCGGTCACGGTCGCCGGATCAGCGAGCTCGATGGGCGCAGCGCAGGGGTCCGAGCAGCTCTCCTCGCAGTCGTCGTCGTCGCAATCCACCGCCTGATCGCCGTCGTTGTCGCGCCCGTCGGTACAGCGCTCGTCGCCCTCGCAACCAGAGAGGTCGAGCGTGCAGTCGTCACGGCAGACAAGATCGCCGGTCTCGAAGCCAGCCGCAGCGCAGTCCCAGACACTGAGGTCGTCGCCGTCGCAGGCTTCGCCGGCCTCGGCAAGATCGTTGCCGCAGACGGCCTCGGGCGGCACAATGGTACCCCCCGTCCCCGCACCGGGCGCACCCGCCTGGCTCGTGCCGCCCTGCGCACCCGCCTGATCGATGCCAGCGCCGCCGCCGAGCCCAGTTCGGGCGCCGCCCTCGCCGCTGAGTCCAGGGAGGGCGCCGGCGGCGCCCGCCATCGGGCCGCCACCCGTGGACTGGTCGATGGCAGGCGCCCGCTGGGGACCACAACCGAGCGCGACGAGGTAGCCGATGGCGGCGAGGGTCACTCGTTGTCGAGACATGTGTACGTCATCTCCCAACTGTTCAACACGGCACCGCCGAGCGACGTGGTACTCGGCTCGAGCGAGGCCTCGAGCTCGACGAAGGGATCGTGCGCGCGGAGGCCGAGCAGGTCGTAGAGGCTCCGCGGGCAGTCCGGCAACGGCCCCCCGAGGCCGCAGATCTCGAGCGCCGAGGTGGCGCGCCCGAGCTCGCTCCACTCCGCATCGACCAGCGCCGCCTCGCTGCCGGCAGCACGCGCCCGAAACACGATCTCGGCACCGGGATCGACCTCCGTGTCCCAAGTGAAGAAGGACCATTGGATCCGGGTGGTTGCTGGACAGCTCGCCGCGTAGATCTCCGAGTGGCTCGCACCCTCGAAGGGAGCCGCACAGCCGATGCGGACCGAGACCTGAGCGGCACCGTCGTTCTGGATGGTGCTGCAGGTATCGGGGCACAAGGTGGCGATCGAGGGGTCGGCGGGATTGTCGAAGTACCACCCCTCGCCGCAGCCGGCCTCGCTCGCGAGGTGGGTGAGCGTCACCGGAGCGCCCGAACCCGAAGTGTAGATGACGGATGCGGTCGTCGGGTCGATGTACGCGCCGTTGGCGACCGAGAATTCGCAGCTGGCGAGATCCCGGGAGATGGAAAAGAGCGCATCGAGGAGATCCTCCTCCACGACGGCGTCGTTGGTGACGACGAAGGCGGTCCGCGTGCCGCCGGCCTGCGCGATGGTGTTCAGGGCCGAGATGTCCGCGCCGTCCATGCCGATGGTGTAGGTTCGGATCTCGTGGTTGGCCCAACCGTCGAGCGCGATCTTCGCGATCTCGGTGGTGCTGAGCTCACACTTGGTCGGCTCGCCGTCGGTGGCGAGGACCACCGCGTAGAGATCGTCGGGAGCCGCGCTCTGGGCCGCGATCATCGCGTCGACCGCGCCCCGAAGTGCAGGGTACGTGGGCGTCCATCCGCCGGGGAATAGGGAGTCGACAGCATTGACGAGCTTCGTCTCCTGGGTGTCCGGGCTGGCCGCGGTGAGCTCCCCGAGCGCGACCATCGGCCGCGCGCACTTCGAGGCCGTGCACTCACCCACGGAGGGATCGCCACAACCATCGCCGTACGCGGTGCGGGCGTTGCTCAGGGCGAAGAACTCAAGCGCGACGTTGAGCCCCGCGGACTCGGGCGCGCTGAAGAAGGTCTTGAGTGCCGCGGTGGTTCCCGTCCACTTGGCCCCGTCCATCGATCCAGACTTGTCAACCTGAAAGTAGAGGTTCACCTTCCGGAAGGACGCGGACGTCTCGGAATCGGAACAAACCGGAATGCTACACTGGCTCTCGCCGCCATAGAGCCCCCAGTTGTCCGTGCGGCTACACTCGCTCGGGGCGCCCGTGTCCGGGGGATTCACCATGATCTCGCGGGTGCCGCCGAGATCGCAAGTCGTCACGGCCACGCATCGTCCCGGCAGGATCTCCGAGGGGGTGAAGCACTCATCCATCTGCGGGTGGTCCTGATCGGGGGCCGCGTTGGGATAGTGATCAGCATTGCCAGGGAAGTGAATGACCCGGACGTGCGCAGGTGCGGTTTCGGTACCGTGGTTGCAGATGGGGAGGGTGCCGCTGCAGGGCACGCCCACGGCCAGATCGATGCCATCGCACGTGTCGTCCATCTGACCCGGCAACCATGGCACGCAGGTGCCTGACTCTGGCGGTCTGAGCTTCATCTCGATCGGACAGGTGAGCCCGCAGGTGGTGGCCACGAGGTTCCTGCAGGCAGTCGACCACCCCGTGATGCAGCAAGTGGGGCTCGCCTTGCAGATCGCTTCGACGCAAGGGTGACAGCGGGCGTCGAGCGCGGCCCCGCTCGTGTCGCAAGGCGAATGCGCGCAGGTGGCGTCGGGTCGTTCAGGACAGGGGGCGTCGCAAACCGTGTCCACGAGGTCGATGCAGCCCTCATCCCATTCCCTCGCTCCGCAGTAGACGTCGCAGACCTCCGCGTACTTCTCCACGCAGGCGGGACCCCACGAACCGGCGCCCCCCCCACCCGCCGCCGGGCCGGCGCCCGTCGGCGCAACGTTGCTCGCTTTGGTGAGGAGGACCTTGTCCGCAATGAAGCCGTCTTCGCTCATCCAGATGTGGACACGGTGGGTACCGCCACCGCTCACGCTGATGGTGGCGCGGGAACCACCTCCGCTGGTCCGATTCCCTTTCCATGCGTAGTAGGCTGGAAAATTGCCGATGCTCGCGGCGGATGACGGGATGTTCCCATCGATGCCGATGTGGACCGTGTTGCTGGACCCACTGGTGTATCCCCCAGCCCGACCCCGCACCCATACATACCAGGTTCCGCCGCTCGGGAAGTCGATGTCGAAGTCGAGCGATGGCGACACGTTCTCCTTGTTGGAGCCCCAGGTCGTTCCGTTGTCCGGGAGCACCTGCATGGCCTCTCCTTCCGAAGCGCTCGCCTCGCTGACGGGCTCGAATGCTTGGGAAGAACGGGGGCTGTTCGTGGCAAGATCCTCCGCTTCGAACACGATGGGATCGGCGCCCCCGACCGCGCTCTGGCAGCAACTCGGCAGCTCCGCACAGACACTGGTGACGCAGTCGTCGCAGTTCTCCTTGAATGACGTCCCGAGCTCGCAGGGATCACGCGGGCAGTCACCTTCGTAGCTGTACGAGCAACAACTCGGGTCAGCCTCGCAGATCATTCCCACGCACGTCTGCTTGTTGTGCTTCGGGGTATCGAGGTACCCGTCCTCGCAATGGGGATCGAGGCCGACGCCGGGCTCGCACTTGCTGTGGGCGCAGAGGGGGTGGGTGATGGGCTCGGTGCAGTGGTAGTTGAACTGGCAGTCGAAGCCGGAGCTGCAAGGCTGCTCGAAGGCCTTTCTGACCAGACCCTTGGCGCGGAGATCATCGATGGTCCCCCCGGTCCAGGTGAAGATCGGCTCCCCGCGCTCGGTCTCGATGGCGACCGCGGGCTCCTCGTAGAAGGCGCGACAGTTCGGATCGCAGACGTTGTTCGCGCAGGGGACTGGGTCCGTGAGCGCCTGGGCGCGGTAGGCCACCGAGTCGCGCGGCAGGAGGAACGCCGAGAGGGTGCCGTCGCGACAGGGACCCCAATCGCCATCGACACAACCCTGCACCCCGTCGAAGCAGGTGACGACCCGACCCTGCCTGGCGACCTCCAGGTGGCAGTCGCGTTCGGCGCCGTCGGCGCAAGGACCCTCGACGTCTCCGGGGGAGACGAGCGCCGATCCCTCGGGCAGCCCGGCGTCATCACCGCCCGCACACCCGGCTGCGACAGCGATGGCCGCGGCCAACGCAGTCGCGGCGGATCGCCCCCGATGGCGGCGCGGCAGTCGGGGGTCGGCGGGGTCGGCGGGGTCGGCGGGGCTCGGCTCGGGGGATCGGCGCATGGTTTCCCGTAGGGGTAACGGCCACGGCGAGCGGAAAGTGAGGGGGAGATCGCCCCACCCGAGCTCGCCAGCACCTGTGAGCGTAGATCGAAACGCCACCGGCAGCCCGAATTCCAATGCCCTGCGGAATACCGCCGTGGTGGGTTCTGTGCCGCTGTACGGCCGAGGATGACACCCGCATTGCCGCTCGGGGCGAGAGCCGATACGCTCGGCGGGTGGCATTTCTCGCCAGCCCGCGGGTGTGCGGTGGGGCCCGGGCAAGTCTCGGGCGACTCACCCGCACGATCCTGGCGCTGGCTGGGATCGGGATCGCCTGCGCCGCCCATCAACCCCCAGCGGCGGCGCGCCCCGAGCCGGTGCGTCGCCGCGCGAGCCCTGCCCCAGCCACGCCGCCCCGAGCCATCGGCGTGAAGACCGCGGAGCGGGTGAAGAAGCTCTGGGAGGTTTCGGCTGGCGGCACGGGCACCGCGGTGGGCTTGAGTCGGGGACTCGGCCGAGTTGCCTATTCGAATGGTCAGGGGATCCTGCTCTACAACCTCGCCAACGGAGAGCCCGCGGACGCGGGGATCGCCACCTGTCACCCGGTCATCCGCGGCGGCCTCTGCTACCTCGGAAGACAACTCGTCGTCGTGTGCCAGGATGGGGTCAAGGTCCGCGACGGCACCGACCCCACGACGAGGGACCTTGCGGTCACGGCGGTCGCGGTGACGGCAGCAGCCTTCGCCAACGACCGGGTCGCGCTGGCGCATCGGGACGGGGTCGTCCGCATCTATCCGCTCGACGGGGGGCCCCCCACCGAGATCCCGGTTCCCGGGCCCCCCGTCGACGTCAAGAGCCTCGCCCTCACGCCCGATGGGTCGCGGATCGCTCTGGCCTGGGTCCAGGGCTCGATCTGGTGGTGGGACACGAAGGATCCGGCGACGTCGCACCCGCTCGTGAGGCACGATCGCGAGAGCGACACGATCGCGTTCAGCCATGACGGCATGGCGCTCGCGGAGGAGGGCGAGTCCTTCTACACGAACGTGTGGAGGTACCAGGGTGACACCACCTCGCCGAGCGCGCGACTCCGCAACGGCTCCTGGGTGAAGCGGCTGCGCTTCTTGCACGACGGGAAGTGGCTCGTCCGCGGCGGCTCGGATGGCCTCGAGCTCGCCGAGGTGGGAGGCCCCAAGCGGGTCGTGCTCGACGAGCGCAGCGCGGTCGAGGACGTGGCGATGAGCGAAGACGGGACCACGCTCGCGGCCGTGGACCGCGACGGCCGGCTGACGGTCTGGGGCGTGCGCTAGAGCAGCAATCAAGTTGATTGCTGCGTCAAATCAACAACCTAGAGCACCGAACCGGTAGCAGACCTCTCCAGAGGCAGCGCTGGAAACGCGTCCTCGCTAGGCACAGACGCGTTTCCAACGCTGCCGTTGCTGTCGGCAACCTGATCGGTGCTCTGGAGCAGCAACCAGGTTGATTGCTGCGTGGAATCAGTCACCTGGGGACCTGCGCCCTCCGGGCCCCGCGCAGCGCGAGCTGTGGGGGTGAAGGCCCGGGGTACCGGACCGGTAGCAGATCTCGCCATCGGCGCCGTGGCTTCTGGCAACCCGATTGGTGCTCCAGTCCGGAACGAGCAGAGCCGGCGGCACTACTGGATCGGGGGCCTGGAGAGAAACCTGGTCACGGATCGGTGGCTCGGAGGCACATGGGGTGAAGGACGCACCATGAGCTCAATCCTCCCCCACGCCGCCGCCGCCGCCTTCGCCCTCGGCGCCCTGTTCGCCACGGTCGGCGCCATCGGTCAGGAACGACTGCCCCGCCGTCCCCCTCCGCTCCCCTCACCCTGCAACGTCACCGTGGAGGACGAGGGCGGGCGAGCGTTGCCCACCTTCCACCAGGCAGGCCGGACCTACCTGCTCGGAGAGAGGGGCGCCCGGTACTCAATCCGGGTGAACAACCGCTCGGGGGCACGCGTCGAGGCGGTGATCTCGGTCGATGGCCGCGACGGAATCACGGGTCAACCCGCCGACTACGTCCGCCACCGCGGCTACGTCCTCGCCCCCTACGACTCCGTCACCGTGCAGGGATTTCGGCAGAGCTTCGACGCAGTCGCGGCCTTTCGCTTCGCCACTCCAGGTGAGAGTTACTCGTCACGAATGGGCACCCCCGAGAACGTCGGCGTGCTCGGGATCGCCTGTTTCTCCGAACGCCGAGCTTCCGTGGTCCACGTTCCGCCGCCAAGCCCCTTTCGCTATCGCGACCAGACAGAAGCCTCGCGCTCGCAGGCCCCGAGCGCAGAACGACCAGCAGGCCGCCCGTCGGCAAGGAGCGCGCCCACGGATCGGAAGGAGCGCGCCGAGAGGACGCGACCAGGCTACCCACCGGAGCCCCGGGGACACACGGGCAACCTTGGAACCGAGTATGGTGAGTCGCGCTACAGCCCGGTGTCCACGACGGCTTTCGAGCGCGCCGACCAGGGCCGAGCACAACAGGTCATCGTCCTTCACTACGATGACGCGGGCGGCCTCGAGGCGCGGGGGATCCGGGTCTTCTCTCGCCCCGAACGCATGCCGTGGCACCCGTCGCCGCAGCCATTCCCTGGCTCCCGGTTCGCGCCACCGCCGCCATGACCGGGGTGCAGTCGCCAGGACTGGGTCCCGATAGTGCGATGGCGCTCCTCGGGCAACGTGGCGAAAACCGTCGTTCGCACAGGCGGGGCATGATCGCGGTGACAGGGCCAGTCGATGCCACGCAATGGTTGCGGGCCAGCAATCGACGCCGGGCCGTCGAACCCCGCGACTTCCCTGGATCGCGCTCCTGGCATGACCAATGCTGCGGGGAGTACCGTGCGACAATCGACTGCCAGGCGCCAGGATGACCGGCGAGGACACTCCCGGGTGCCGCTCCATGCCCCAGTGCTGATCGATCTCGAGAGCAGCTGGGAGAAGGCGGAGTGCCGCGACGTCTCACCGGTGGGGCTCGCCGTCGAGGTTTCCCATCCGCTTCCCCTCGGCGCCAGCGTCGAGCTCTACTTCGAGCTCCCAACCTGGACCGCGGTCGAGGTGACCGCCACGGTGGTGCGCAACGAAGCAGGAATTGCCGGGCTTCGCTTCGTGACCCTCGACCCGATGGCCGCGCGCGCCCTCGTCACCTACTGCGACGACACCGAGCGCGGCGAGATGGCGACCGGCATCGTGCGGAGGCTCACCCCGCCCGGCGATGTTCAGCTGAGTTAGTCACCGCTCCCATCTGGGCCAGGCAGGTGTCGGGTCGCCGATGATGTCGCCCATCATCCCGGAAAGCTCCCATTCGATGGGGTGACACGCCAACCCAGACGCCCCCGGGCCGGCGTGCCGGCGCGGGTCGCCCAACGGAATCCGCCGGGGTTGGTCACCGGTGCGACGGTGGCAAGATGCCTCGCTGGTCAGCGATGATGCGATCCATGAGCTGGTCGAAGGCGGGGTCGATCCGCCGACGCGCCGGGTCCGCATCATGGTAGGCGATGATCTCCTCGGCGCCGCGCGAGAACGGGATCGTCGCCAAGTAGTCGGGGACGAAGCGCTTGATCTTGGTGTTGTCGAAGATCATCGAGTGCGTCTTGTCACCGAGCAGACTATCGCCCCACTCTCGATCGTAGCGGGCGATCACGTCGGACGGTACGTGCACGATCCGCGCCTCGGTCCCGGCGGCTCGCGCCAGAACGTGATGGATGCGGTCCCAGGTCAGAAGCTCGTCGCTGGTGATGTGGAACGCCTCGCCGATCGCAGCGTCGAGGCCGAGCAGCCCCACGAGACCCTTCGCGAAATCACGATGATGGGTGAGCACCCACAAGCTCGACCCGTCACCGTGTACGATGACGGGCTTGCCGCGCCGCATCCGGTCGATCACCGTGTAGCCACCGTGTGGCGGCAGGAGCGTCGCGTCGTACGTGTGCGACGGCCGCACGATGGTCACGGGGAAGCGCTCCTCGCGATAGGCGCGAACGAGCCGTTCCTCGCAGGCAATCTTGTCCCTCGAGTACTGCCACACGGGGTTGTCCAGCATCGACGACTCCCTCACGGGCAGGCTCCCAGGTGGCGTCTGGTAGACGGAGGCAGAGCTGATGAAGACGTAATGACGAGTGCGTCCGCGGAACAACTCGATATCTGTCTCGATGTGATCGGCCGTGAACGCTACCCATTCGACGACCGCGTCGAATTCGAGCTCGGCGAGGGCGCACCGGGCCGAATCCCGGTCGCGAATGTCGCCCCGCAACACCCGAGCCCCCGGCGGAACCGCGCGCGGCGACACCCCGCGGCAAAGGAGGTAGGCCTCCATGCCACGCGAGATCGCGAGCGGGGTGCAGGCAGAGCTGATGATCCCGGTACCACCGATGAAGAGGATGCGCATGAGCGAGGATCGAGCCGCATCACCTCGGCTCCGTCAAGGTGAAGCAGTGAGGAGTGAGCTGCCGCGACTGACGGCGGTCCCGACTTCTACCACCGAGTGAGCGAAAGATCACGCTAGCCGGTGATGGTTTCACCGAGCGGCCATCTGCTCCACGAGCAGGTCCCCCGCGCTTCGGGGCATGAGCTGGCTTCGAGCGAAGTAGTCGACCACGCCGAGGATGGCCGCCAATCGGGTCCCCACTGGATAGGCGGCGGGATCGAAACCAGCTAGGTAGCTCGTGATCGCGAGCCCGCCCGTGACGACGAGCGGCGCATCGTGACCCCCGGATTCGGTGACCGTGACGTCGACGAGGCGGACCAGCATGTAGCGATACCGAAGCTCCGTCTCCGCACCGGGAACGATGGCCGAGGGGTCGACGGTGACGGCGAGAGAATCAGTGTCGCACTCGGGAGCTCGCGGTTCGAGCACCGTGAGCGTGGGATACCTGAGCTCGAACGTGTCCGCGTAGTAGTCCGTCTGCCCGGTCACCCGCACCCGGTCCCCAACCGCGGCCGCCAGCGGCGTGACCGAGGAGTACACGAAAAGCCCCGCGCTCTCGCCGCTCGACGTGGAGAATGGGTCCTGGACCCAGAGGCGTTCGGGCGCCTTGACGGCGATGACGCACACCCCGTCGAGGGTGGCATCGATGCCCGCGCCTAGGCGCCAGAGCTCCTGGATCGTCCGCGGGGGACCGGGGCAGGCGACGGTGCCGGGATTCGGCGCGTCGGGACACGTGTCGCAGGCGTCACCCCAGCCGTCACCGTCGCGGTCCTCCGTCGTCGAGGCCGCGTCATAGGGACAGAGATCGTCGAGATCGGGGACACCGTCGCCGTCGAGATCGCCGGCACAGTCGAGGGTGTCGGGGGCGAGAGGGCAGGGATCGCAGGCGTCTCCTCGACCATCACCGTCCGCGTCCGCCTCTCTTCCGTCATCGAGCGGGCGGATCGGATTGAAGTGGCCCGGGCAGGTGTCGTCCGCGTCCGGGATCCCATCCCCGTCGGCGTCGCCCTGCACGGATTGGCCCGCGTAAAGTGGAGACTGAAGCCCGACCGCGTCCTCGGGCAGGGTACGGCACGGGACGCAGGTGACCTCGCCTGGCGGTGAACCGCAGCCGAAGAGGGGGTAGGGAGCGTCACCAACCTCCGCCACGACGTCGCTCCACGGCCGTCCGGTGTCGCGAAGGACGCATGCGCGCTTCGGTACCCCACAGACGTCACCGATCTCGTCGCAGTCGGGCTCGAGCGCGGCCACGACGTCCGCATCCCCAACCGTGGGCAATCCGCCCCGGAGCACCAGCACGACGTCACCCTCGTCGGCGTCGAGCACGGCGCGGTGCGGGGTGCGGCCGCGCCTGGCGAAGACGACGAGGTCGCCCATCAACCCCGGGGCGAGTCGCCCGAGGGAGTCGTCGAAGCCGAGCGCCGCCGCGGCGCCAGCGGTCGCCATCGCGACCAGCGCGTGGTCGCCGAAGTAGCCGCCGAAGTAGTCGCGGTTGAGGGAGTCGGCGCAAGCCAGCTCACGAAGCATGTTCATCGAGCCCGACGGGACCCAGTCCGTGCCCAACCCCAGCGTCACCCCCAGGCGATCCATTTCGACGACGCGCGCCGTGTCGCCATAAAGAGCGACGTTGGAGCGAGGCGACCACACGACCTTGGCGCCGACGGCCGCCAGGTACGCCATGTCGCGGGGCAGGAGCGCCATCCCATGAATGATCGCCGTCCGAGCGTCGAGCACGTCGAAGCCCCCCGGGACGAGCCCGGTGAGGCACAGGAACTCGTTGCGCGCGGTAGCATCGATCCCCTCCGCCACGTGCGGCACCCACGGGTAGTCGCCTCGCGGACCGGTGAGGGTGTACGTGCCGCACCCGCGGTCGGCCTGGGTCGTCGAGCCGAGGGGGAAGGTCTCGTAGGTCGCGAATACGTGCCCAGGAACGTTGCGGGTTCGGTCGTCACCCAGTGACTTGTCATCCACGTCGCGGAGGATCCCCGTGAGGCGGGTGGAGGCGAAGGTGGTCGTCGCCCCGCCGAGCGCGAAACGAACCTCGCCCCAGGTCTTGGCGGCGAGGGGAGCGCCGCCGCCGGGAGCGGCGATCTTGGGCAGCCTCTCGTTTCCTGCCGCGCGCCAGTCATTTCGATGTTCGAAACGGGTGCCGAGATCGGCGACGAGGGGCACACCGTCGCGATCGACGAAGTCGTCGGCGTCGTACGGCTCGCCGTTCATCCATCCCCCATGATCGTGGGCATTGATGAGGCCGGGGGCCATGACCGCATCCGGACAGATCACACGAGTAGCGCTCGGATCGGCGTCCGCGCAATGGCAGCCCACACACGCAATTCGCCCGTCTCCGTCGACGAGGACCTGGCCGCGTTCGACGGTGGTGTCGGGGGTGACGAGATCCATGACGAAGAGCCGCGTCGTCCCCGAGCCTGGATCCACGAAGCAACGTGACGCGGTCGACACCGTCACGGGAAGTGGCGCGCAGCTAGCGGCGTCCGAAGAGGCGGCCGTGGGAGCCCCGGTCGAGTGGAGGCCTCCGCCGGCACCGCTGGCGGAGGGATCGGCAGAATGAACGTGGTTTTCGGCGCGACCCCCGCGCTGCTCCATGGTCAAGAGGGCGCCGGCACCGCCACCAACAATGGCGGGATCGTCGGCACCGCGCTCGCCGCCACCGCCTGCTCTTCCGCGACCGTTCGCCCCCAGCGCACCCTCGGATTCGCCGGTGCTGGCAGCGGGTGCCGAGCTACGATACCGCCCCCCGGTGGCGATGGCTTCGTCCTGGCTTCGCGGTGACACGGCCGCCGCGCCGGCAGGTCCTCCGCCGGCAGTTACGTCGCCGACCTCCGTCGGCGCATCCAGTTGGAAGGGAGGACCGCTCGCGCCGCCACCGCTCGCTGCCGAGGATCCCGCCGATACGCCGTGCCCATCGACGCCGCCAGGACCTGCGGCCCGATCGGCGAGTTCGCCACGTTCGCCACCCGGGCCGCCGACGCAAGCGCCAAGGGCGAGCAGCGTCGCGAAACCGCAGCCAGCAAGAAACGACGGCCAATCCTCCATGCGAACCCCTTTCGTTGGCGGGTTCGCGTGGACGATGCACGCGCGGTGCCAGCGTCCCTCCGGCCACCCTGGCGCTGTCCTTTTGCCCGCGACCGACCTTCAAGGGGCCGGGCGAAGGGGCTACCATCGGCGCATGAGTGCCGACTCCGGGCCGCCACCGCCGAGCGCGGAGGTAGACCGCCCCGTGCTCAGCATCGTGGCGCCGATGTACAACGAGGAGACGAACGTCGGTCCCTTCGTCGCCGCCGTCGCCCAAGTCCTGGATGGCGCTGCGATTTCGTACGAGGTCGTCCTCGTAGACGACGGCAGCCGCGACGGCACCTGGGCCGCTATCGAAGCGGCCGCCCAGGCGCGGCCTGCCGTGCGTGGGATCAGCTTGTCCCGCAACTTCGGGCACCAGGGAGCCCTGCTCGCCGGGTTGAACCACGCCCGGGGCCAGGCAGTGGTCACCATGGACGGTGACCTGCAGCACCCTCCGCCCACCGTGCTCGAGCTCCATGCTGCCTGGCGCGAGGGGTACCGAGTGGTCAACACACGCCGCCTCGACAGCGAGGACACCAGCTTCTTCAAGCGCCTCACCTCGCGCACGTTCTACTGGCTGTTCTCGCTCCTGACCGGCGTGAGAATGGAGGCCGGGGCCTCGGATTTCCGCCTGCTCGATCGCGACGCGGTAAACGCCCTGATACGCCTCGGTGACGCCGATCTCTTCATCCGCGGACTCGTCAGCTGGCTCGGCTTCCGCACGCACACGATCCCGTACCAGGCAGGGCGCCGGCACTCCGGCGTGCCGAAGTTCACGCTAAGGAAGATGATTCGGTTCTCGACCGGCGCCATGCTGTCCTTCTCGGCGTTCCCCCTCCGCCTGGGGATCACCGCCGGATTCGTCACCAGTCTCCTCGCGCTCGCGGAGGTCGGGTACATCCTCGTCGCCTACGCGCGAGGCCGGGTGGTGCCGGGCTGGGCGTCCGTGATGACGGTGATGTCGGTGATGTTCTGCGTCCTCTTCGTCCTGCTCGGGATCATCGGCACCTACCTCGCGAAGGTGTACGAGATCCTCAAGCGAAGGCCTCGTTTCGTGATTGAGAACCGCGTCGGCTTCGATCCGAACGCGCCTCCGATCGGGTACGATCGGTGAATGACGAGGTTCCGAGCCTGGGGTACGAGACCTGGAGCCATACCTCCAGGCTGAGTCCCGCGACGGCGGAGCCTCGCCTCCGAAGAGTAGGCACGTGAGGATCCGGATCATGGGTCCCACGTCGCGAACGTCGCAGGTTTCGCGACAGGAGTCGCATCGCCAGCATGGGTTGGCCCACGTCAACGGCTCGCACGCCGAGGCGAGCCGCCACCAGCGGACCGCACGGCCGCCAGCCAGTCCGGCTCGGGCGTGGAGATGGTCCCGGGCCCGATGCTTTACCCTGGGCGCCGAGGGAGCGAGAATCCCACCGTGCCGTCACGTGGCAGCATCTGGTACCGCCTGCGGCTGGTGATCGGCCTGACGACGGTGATTCCCCTGGTCGTCGCCGTCATCCTCGCGAGATCCATGGTCGACCATACGGCGGGACGGTTCTTCGTGCCGGAGATCGGCGCCCGCCTGGACCAGGCGCTCGGTCTTTACCAGGACCTCGCTCGCTCGATGAAGGCATCCATGCGCTACCAGGCGGCCGCGTTCGCGGCCGACGAACCCCTGCGGCGCGCCGCCATCGCCAACGACGCGGCGGCGACCCGCCGCGAGCTCGAGTCCCTATTCCCCCGCGGAGAGGGCCTCGTGTCCCTGGCGGTGATGGATGAGGATGAGGTGGTCCTGGCCCAGGTGGACCGGGGACGACCCCTCGATCGGGACCGCGAAAACGCCCTCACCGTGAGCCGACCCCTGACAGGGGACCCGCTCGCCGGCCTCGCCGCGTCCCCGCTCCGCGACGAGGCGTTGTCCGCCCAGGGCATCGCGAGCGGAGCCGCTGATGGCGCGACCGACGTCACCGGACCGACATTGGTGGCGGTGTTCGCCGCCGATCGGGCTCGTTTCGACGAACGCGACGAGATGAGTGGGTTCCTCGACACGTACCGACATATCGAGCGCCGCCGCCTGACTGACGAGTGGACCTACGTGCTGGTGTTCGCGTTGCTGCTCTGCCTGACGGTCATCGTGGCCATCGCCGTGGGTGGCTCGGTGGCGCACGGGATCGCCGTACACGTGAGGCGCCTCGATGCCGCCACCAGAAAGGTGGCCGCCGGCGACCTCACCGTTCGCGTGCCGGAGAGCGGCTCCGATGAGCTGGCGGGGCTCTCGCGAGCGTTCAACCGCATGCTCGACGAGGTCGAGTCGAGCCGCGCCCGCATCGAGTACTTGCAGCGCGTGGCGGCGTGGCAAGAGATGGCACGCCGCCTGGCACACGAGATCAAGAATCCCCTTACCCCCATCCAGCTCGCGGTGCAGGAGGTCCACCGTCGCTATCCCGGTGACGACCGGCGCTACCAGTCGTTGCTCCGCGAGACCGTCGAGATGGTCGAAGCCGAGGTCCGGACGTTGCGCAGCCTGGTCTCGGAGTTCTCGGATTTCGCTCGACTGCCGCGCCCGGCGCTCGTCGAGGGTGACCTCGGGGCGTTCCTGCGCGATCAGCGCGAACGTCTGCAGTGGATCGCGGCCGGAGGGGAGGACTCTTCAGAGGCCGCGGTGGAGGTGACGGTCGAGGTCCCCCCAGACCCGTCGCTCGCCAGCTTCGACGCACAAATGCTCGGCCGCGCCCTGCTCAACCTGGTGCTCAACGCCCGTCAAGCGACGGAGCAGGCGGGGAGGGCCCAGGGCCGCGTCCGCCTGGCCCTGACGCGGGCTCTCGACCACTTCCAACTCGATGTGGACGACGATGGTCCTGGGATCCCGGAAGAGCTTCGGGACACGGTGTTCGACCCCTATGTGACGACCAAGACCGCAGGCACCGGACTCGGACTGGCGATCGTGAAAAAGATCGTGGTCGAGCACGGCGGCTCGATCCTGGCGGCCGCCAGCCCCGCTGGTGGCGCGCGCGTGCGCATTCGGCTCCCGGCCGCGGGAACCGTCGCCGCCACCACCGCCGAAGCGTGGCGCCGCACACCAGCCTCCCAGCCGCACCATGAGCGCCCCACGGGGTCCACACCGTGACCGGGGACCGGTGGGGAGGTGCGACGTCGTGGGTCGGAGTCGGCTGCCGATCGCGGCGCAGGAGGTGCCCACCCGTCGCGGGCCCGCCGGGCAAGTGATTGATCGTGGACGCTCTTTCCGGCTAGGTTGCGGCCAGGACACGCGCACCCGGCGCGGACGACGATCACCATGGATCTCACGCTCCTCGAGGCCGCCGGCCTGGGCGTATTGCAGGGAATCACCGAGTTTTTGCCGGTTTCCAGCGATGGGCACCTTGCGCTCGGTCAGCTCCTGTTCGACATCGAGGACGGGGGGCTGGCGCTCAACGTGCTGCTCCACGCGGGAACACTCGTCGCCACGATGCTGGTGCTGCGCGAGCGGGTGGCTCAGACCCTGCACGCAGGCTGGAAAGGACTGCTGCATCCAGCCGGCCTCCAGCGGTCGGCCGCCGGACGCGACGCTCTGGTCGTGGTCCTCGCCACCATCCCGACCGGGGTCATCGGGCTCCTGCTTCGCGATCCCGTCGAGTGGCTGACCTCGTCACCCCTGGCGGTTGGCCTCGGGTTCGCCCTCACCACGGTGATCTTGGCGTCTACCTACTGGGCGCCGACAGGCGAATCGGATGAGCTGACCTGGCGGACGGCGCTCCTCCTTGGCGTGGTCCAGGGACTCGCCGTGCTGCCGGGCGTCTCCCGGAGCGGATTCACCATCTGCATCGCGTTGTGGTCTGGGGTACGCCCATCGCGAGCGTTCGAGCTCTCGATGCTGATCTCGCTACCGGCGATTCTGGGCGCGGTGCTGCTCGAGGTACCCGAGATGGCGGCGGCCGGATTCGACCCGGCGACCGGGCTCTTCGGTGCCTCGGTAGCGTTCGGGGTGGGCATTGGAGCGCTGTGGCTCCTCCGGGGCCTGGTCGTTCGCGGGCGGTTCCCGCTCTTTTCCCTATGGACCCTGCCGCTTGCCATCGCCACCCTGGCCATGGCTCACGCCTGGCCGGGGGTCGGCTGACTCGGCCAGCGACCGCCGAGGACCGGGAGAGCTGGGTCGCCGCTTCCACTGCGTCCCCGTCGTGATATCCGGAAGAACCATGCAGCAGGCATATGCGGTCATCCTCGCTGGTGGCAGTGGGACACGGTTCTGGCCAGCCTCGCGACGTCTCCGCCCGAAACAGCTCCTCAGCATCGGGCCGGCCGCGGAGTCGAGCCTCATTGCCACCACGGTAGAACGTATCGAGCCCCTCTGCCCACCCGACCGGATCCTCGTCGCCACCGGAGCGCACCTCGTCGCGGCGACACGGGCGGCACTCCCACAGCTGCCGAGCCCAGCCTTTCTGGGCGAGCCTTCGGCCCGCAACACAGCAGCGTGCATCGGCTGGGCGACGGCCATCCTACGACGCCGCGATCCGGACGCGGTCGTTATGGTGCTGCCAAGCGACCACCACATCGGTGACGTCCCCGAATTCCGCCGCGTTCTCGCCCAGGCTCTGGCATCCGCCAGCGATGGGCCCATCACGACCGTCGGTATTCGACCCACGCGACCGGAGACGGGCTACGGATACCTGGAGCTCGGTCCGGAGACCACCGCGGGCGTTCACGTCGTGGAACGCTTCGTCGAGAAGCCGGCGCGGGCGCGCGCCGAGGCATACGTCGCCTCCGGCCGGTTCCTCTGGAACAGCGGGATGTTCTTCTTCCGGGCAGAAGCGATGCTGGAGGCCATCGCGGCGCACCTGCCGGAGCTCGCGCGGGGCCTCGACCGTATCGAGTCCGCGGCGATGGCCGGGGAGGCAGCCGAGGCAGCCGAGACGCGAGCCGTGTTCCCTTCCCTCCCCGCGATCAGCATCGATCACGGCGTGATGGAGCGGCTACAACCGATCCATGTCGTTCGAGGGGACTTCGGGTGGAGCGACCTCGGAAGCTGGGAGAGCGCCTGGGAGCTCGGACGCAAGGACACGACTGGAAACGTCCTCGGACCTTCGGCAATCGCCCTCGACGCCCGCAACAACTACGTGCAAGCGCTCGGCACTACGGGAAAAAAGCGAGTCCTGGTGGCCATCGGCGTCGACGATCTTTGCATCATCGACACGGACGACGCGCTCCTCGTCATCCCGCGCAACCGCGCGCAGGACGTCCGCCTCGCGGTGGAGCACCTACGCGACGCGGGCGACGAAGAGCTCGTGTGACGCGGGGCGAGCGGGCTCGCGCCTCCATGATCAGCGGCGCCGTCGCGATGGGCCACCGGCGCCCCGCTTGGCAGGGACGCGACTCGAACGACGCCCGATTCCGGCCGCTTCCGTCGAGTTCCCCGCCCCGCCCGTGACCGGCGAACCGAGGCCCGCCGCGCGCGCGGGAGGCGTATTCGCCGTTCCCGTTCGTCCGGCAGCCGCCGTGAGCTTGGCCAACTCGTCGCGTAGACGGGTGGCGTCTTCGAACCTGAGGTTCTCGGCAGCGGCGAACATCTGCTGCCGCAATGCCTCGATCTGATCACCGAGGTCCATGACTCGCGCTACAGCCCGCGGTGTCTGCGGCCTTGCCCGCTCGCCGGCGGACCGTGGCACGGCGTAGTAGTCCGTGGTCCCGCTCGCGGGGTTGAAATCGAGGATGGCACGCCGGATGGTTTCGGGCGTGATCCCATGCGCGGCGTTGTACGCGATCTGCTTCTCACGGCGCCGGTTGGTTTCCGCGATGGCCTCGCCCATGGCAGACGTCGTGCGATCCGCGTACATGATCACCTGGCCACGAGCATTTCGCGCAGCACGACCGATGGTCTGGATGAGGGAGCGAGCGCTGCGCAGAAACCCCTCCTTGTCGGCGTCGAGGATGGCAACCAGGCTCACCTCCGGCAAGTCCAGCCCCTCGCGCAGCAGGTTGATTCCTACCAACACGTCGTACTCCCCGGCGCGCAGGTCACGCAGCAGATCCATGCGCTCGAGCGTCTCCACGTCGGAGTGGAGATAGCGGACACGAATCCCCAGCTCGGCATAGTACTCGGTGAGGTCCTCGGCCATCCGCTTGGTCAGGGTGGTCACCAGAACCCGCTCGTCGCGCGCGACCCGCTCCCGAATCTCGCCGAGCAGGTCGTCGACCTGGCCGTTGATGCCCCGCAAGAGGATCTCGGGATCGATGAGCCCCGTCGGGCGAATGACCTGCTCGACGATCTCGCCAACGCACGCCTTCAGCTCGTAGTCGCCGGGCGTGGCGGAGACGAAGATGGTGTGCTGCATGTACGCCTCGAACTCCTCGAAGCGTAGGGGACGGTTGTCGAGCGCGCTCGGCAGACGGAATCCGAACTCGACCAGGGTTTCCTTGCGGGCCCGATCCCCACGATACATCGCGCCGAGCTGCGGGATGGTCTGATGTGATTCGTCGATCACAAGGAGGAAGCCCTCGGGGAAATAGTCGACGAGGGTGGGCGGCGGCTCACCGGATGTTCGCTGGGAGAGGTGGCGAGAGTAGTTCTCGATCCCCTGAACGAAGCCCATCTGCTCGAGCATCTCGAGGTCGTAGCTCGTCCGCTGGGCCAGCCGCTGCTTCTCGAGGAAGCGGCCCTCGCGGTCGAAATGGTCGAGACGCTCACGGAGCTCCTCTCGAATCGAATCGATCGCGTGCTGCAGCTGTTGCCGCGGCGTGACGTAGTGCGACCCAGGGTACACGGCGTGGCGGTCGACGGTCCCGAGGACGCGCCCCCGAATCGGATCGACGGTGCGGATCTGCTCGACCTCGTCCCCGAAGAACTCGACACGAATCGCGATCGCTTCCTCGTAGGCCGGGAAGATCTCCACCACGTCGCCCCGCACCCGAAACGTCCCGCGATGGAAATCGACGTCATTGCGCTCGTACTGGATATCGACGAGACGACGGAGCAGCTCGTCTCGCCGCAGCTCCTCGCCCTTCACGATTTCGATCAAGAGCCCCTGATAGGTCTCCGCGGAGCCGATGCCGTAGATGCAGCTGACGCTCGCGACGATGATCACGTCCGTCCGCGAGAGGAGGGCATGGGTGGCGGCATGCCGCATCCGATCGATCTGCTCGTTGATGATCGCGTCCTTCTCGATGAAGGTGTCGGTCGTCGGGATGTAGGCTTCCGGCTGGTAATAGTCGTAGTAGCTGACGAAGTAGTGAACCGCGGCGTCGGGGAAGATGTCGCGCATCTCCGCGTAGAGCTGCGCCGCCAGGGTCTTGTTGGGTGCGATGATCAGCGTTGGGCGCGAGTAGTGCTTGATGACGTTCGCGATGGTGAAGGTCTTGCCGCTCCCCGTGATGCCAAGGAGGGTCTGAAACCGCTTGTTGCCCTCGACGCCGCGAACCAGGCGCTCGATGGCCTGAGGCTGATCGCCCTTCGCCTGGAACTCGCTGCGAATCGTGAACTCCGCACGCATGGAAGCCTCAGCATCGTCCACGGACGTTGTCCACGCAAGCTTCGGGCCCGAGCCGCACGCCCGCGACGAGACACGAGGCCTATGCAACCAACCGTGGCGAACTGGGTCTCGATGTGTCCGGAGATCTGTCGCCCCCGCGTGGCAACGCCGTTCTGAGCACCGATCGGGTTGCCGACCGGCACCGCCGGAGACGCCCCCCTTGCCCTTGGACCCCCGGGGCCCCTGGCTGCCAGGACCGAGGGTGGGCACGCTACCGCACCCCGGCGAGGATCTCGCGTCCGGTCCGTTGCCCCCACCCCATCCACCCGGGGGACGTCGACTGGAACCCGGAGGACGCGGGTACCTCCGTTAGTGGTGGATCGCGGCAGCCGACCCCTGCTCTAGCGCTTGGAGAACTGGAAGCGCTTGCGCGCGCCCGGGCGCCCGTACTTCTTGCGCTCCTTCTGTCGCGCATCACGGGTCAAGTACCCCGCACGCTTCAAGGTCTTTCGTCGCTCGAGGTCGGCAGCGGCGAGAGCGCGGGCGATGCCATGACGCATGGCTTCAGCCTGCGCGCTGTGACCCCCACCGGCCACCGTCGCGGTGACGTCGTACTTGTCCACCGACTCGAGCAGGTCGAGCGACTGGCGGACGATCATCCGCGAGGTTTCTCGCTCGAAGTACTCGTCGACCGGACGGTCATTGACCACGATGGTTCCAGTGCCGGGTGCCACCCAAACGCGGGCGACCGCGGTCTTGCGCTTGCCAGTGGCGTAGTTGGGCGCCCCAGTCGAGGCCACGCGGGTCGGAGTAGAGGAGTCGGTCATGGCGGGATTCATCGGGTTCTGGCCGGCGCCCCGCGGCCGCATGTCGGCTGGGGGCTCGCGGTCGCAGGCTTCAGAGTTCTAGCGCGATCGGCTTCTGGGCCTGGTGTGGGTGCTGTGCAGTCCCGTACACCTTCAGCTTGGCAAGGAGCCTACGCCCAAGGGGCGTGTGCGGAAGCATGCCCTTGACGGCAAGCTCGATCGGACGGTTCGGGTGCCGTCGCACGAGGCTCGCGAAGGGCTCGCCTTTGATCCCTCCCGGATAGCCCGTGTGGCGATAATAGACGCGTGACGACGGCTTGTCGCCCGTTAGCTTCACCTTGTCGGCGTTCACCACGACGACGAAATCGCCGGTGTCGACGTGGGGGGTGAACTCGGGCTTGTGCTTGCCGCGAAGCACGATTGCGATCCGGCTGGCGAGGCGCCCGAGCGGCTGGTTCGTCGCATCGACGACCCACCACTTGCGGTTGGGCAGCGCTTCCGCTGGTTTGGCCATGTACGTTCGCATCGCTGGCGTCTCTCGCGTTGGCGGGTCGAGGACCCGGGAGGAAAAGGGCGGGTTAAGTAGCTCCGATGGGCAATCCAGTCAACCCACCCCAGGAGAAGGGTAAAACCCTCCCCACGAAAGAAGCTCGGCCAACGGGCCCGTCGTGTCCGCCAGCACCCAAGGAGGGGGCGAGGTCGCCTCCTGGTTTCCCGATGCTTCATCGCGAGCGCCAGCGGCTGTAAAGTGAGCTCGGTTCATGCACCCGACCGGAAATGTCCGCATGCTCGATCGCTTGGTGGCCGATGGCCTGGTCTCCGCCGAACAGCGGGAGCGGGCACTCCAGGTCGTGCAAACGATGGACGAGCGGTTCGAGGAGGCGCTGATCGAGATCCACGCGACGGACGAGGCCACGCTCCTCAAGTATCTCGCGACGCTCCACAAGACCCGATTCGTTTCGACGGAGAAGCTCGCGAAGGCCGACATCGACCGCTTCACGCTCGACAAGATCCCCCGAAAGCTCGCCGAACACCACGTCGTCTTCCCCGTGCTGTTCGATCGCAAGGCCGGGGTCTTGAGCGTGGTCACTCCAGACCCGGACGATGTCGCGATGATCCACGAGATCCAGCTGGCCTCGGGGGTGAAGGAGGTCCGCGCGTTCATCGGCCGCCCACGGGCAGTGAAGGCCGCCATCGCCAAAAACTACGGGGGCGATATCCACGCGTTCGCGAACATCGACACCCAGGCCCACGAGCAGTTCCAGTCGATGCTCAATGTCTACGAGCGCAACCTCGTGAGCGACGAGAGCTTGACGAGTTCGCTGGCGACCGACGAGCGCCGCCGTGAGCGGGTGATCTCCGCAGAGCAGCTGCAGCAGGCGGGGCCAGCGGCATCAACCCGCGGCTTTGGCGGTTTCTCCGGTCATGAGTACCTCGAGACGCTGAACGTGCTCGTGACACTGATCGAGAACAGCCGCGGGGATCTCCGCGGCCACTCCGCCCATGTCGGCCGCTTCGTGCGCAAGCTCGCCGAGCGAATCGGCCTGTCGGAGATCCAGACCGGGCTGGTCACGCTCGCAGGCTACGTCCACGACCTCGGCAAGATGGGCGCCTACCACCTCACCGCCCTGAACGTTTCGGAGTACGAGGCGCATCGCTCCGCCGCGTTGAAGGCGGCGGCCACCCCCATGCGCCTTCTGGAGACGATTGGACTTCCCCCCGAGGTGCAGGAAGCCGTTCGCCATATGTACGAGCGGTTCGACGGCAAGGGATTCCCCGACGGGATCGGAGGGAAGGACATCGCCCTGGGGGCACGGCTGCTGGCCATCGCGGACACCTACGCCGACCTCACCCAGAACCCGAGAAACCCGTTCCGTCAGAAGCTGCGGCCCATCCAGGCCTGCGAGGTCCTAGCCCGTTTCCGCGAATCCATCTTCGATCCGAACCTCGTCGATCTCTTCAAGATCACGGTCACCGGTGACGACGTCAAGGCCCGTCTCCTCGCGAACCGCTACCGCGCGCTCATCGTCGACACGGATCCGGAGGAGAGCACGGTGCTCGAGCTCCGAATGGTGGAGCAGGGCTTCGAGGTGACCCAAGCACATGCGTCCGACTCGGCATTCCGGCTGCTCGAACGCGGGGACTTCGACGTCGTCATCGCCGAGATCGATCTGCGCCCGCAGGATGGGTTCGCGCTGCTCGCGGAAGCACGGAAGCACCCGTGGGGTAAGAAGCTCCCCTGGGTGGTCGTCACGGGACGGACAGCCCGCGGTGACGCGCAACGGGCGTTCGAGCACGGGGTCGAGGACTTCGTGAACAAGCCGGTCGCCAGCGATCTCTTGGTCGCGAAGGTCAAGCAGATCCTCGAACGGGACGCGGCGCGCACGGGACGTCGCGGTGTGTCCGGGTCCCTGAAAGAGATGGGACTACCGGACATCGTCCAGGTCCTCTGGCACGGGAGGAAGACGGGGGCCCTCAGGATCAGCGCTGGCGGTGACAGCGGTGAGATCCACTTCGTGAACGGCTCGGTCTACAACGCGATGTGGGCGTCACTACGAGGCGAGGAGGCGTTTTACGCCCTGCTCAAGCTCGAGGACGGGGAGTTCTCGCTCGATCCCAACTTTGAGGCGCCGCAGGCCGTGATCCAGGCGAGCCCGGAGGCGCTCCTCCTCGAGGGGATGCGCCGACTCGATGAAGAGGGACGCTGAAGCGCCCCGGCCCCGGAAAGCGACCGGTGGGCCAGTCGAGACAGGGACGCCGAGACGATGGGGCGCCAGCGAACCGGCATTGTTGTAGCATGGGGGTATTCGATCGGATGCCGAGTGCCCGTGGCCTGGCCGCGGTCGATGTGTTTTTGCCATCGTGCTGCCCGCGAGAATGCTCGTGGAGAAGAACTCCCCGCCGCTCCTCGGCTTCAACAACAACGTGAGGCATCGAGGCCAAGTCTTTCACATCCAGACGGAAGACTCGGGTGTGAAGCACGCCCGCATCATGACCCACCTCTTCGCGGACGGAGGCCGGATCGTCCAGACCGCCCGCACGGACTACAGCGAGCACCTCGGGCGGGACGACATGGTGGAGGTCGTACGCCAGATCATGAAGGATCAGCACAAGGCGATGTTCGTTCGCTTGCGGGCTGGCTTGCTCGACGACGAGATCGAGGGAGCTTGCGGCCCGCTTCCCGTGCCCGCGCCGACACGGGTGACGATGCCGTTCGAGCCCGCGGCGGCCTCGACCACACGGCGAGCCGTAGACCTTCCTGTCGCCTCGAATGCCGAGCGGCGAACCGACACGGAAGCGGCACCGGAGCCAGCCCCCGAACGACCGTCGAATCGAGCCCACAGCCTCTCCAACCCGAGCCTGCGCAAGGTCGTCCCGAGCGTCGCGCCGCCCGCGAACGGGGAGCTGGAATTCGACGTGGCCGCGCTCGATGAAGACCCCCAGACTCAACCGATGTCGCGCCGCGCCGCCACCCAAGGGGCGGCCCCCAGACGCGTCGCCAACCGCGAGACGTCAGAGGAGGATGCCCGGTACGCTCATTCCCGCCCCGCCGCCATCTTCGGGGAGCTACCGCAACCCGGAGCTTCCATTTTTGGGGGACAGATGAGCGAAAAATCGCTCGATGAGGTCATCCTCAGCTACCTGGCGGAAGACTTGGAGGATGGGCGGTGAGCGGCCGAGCACCGGGGTCCTATTCTGCTCCCCGTCGAACCCGCTCGGATCCACCAAGTTGAACGGGTCGTTCTTCACGTAGCTATATCGACTCCACCCCGCGGGATCGAGCGGCTCCATCACGAACGGATCCGGCGTTCTTGTTGCCCCCCGTCGGTTTCGCGTCGACCTCACGCCGCGCGTCCTCGCATTGCTCCGGGCGCGCGGGCCCCTGCCTAAATCACCGTTCCATCATCGGCGACAGCGGATCGCGCGGACAGGGGTTTCGCCGACCCGATGGCGTTCCGCGATGGCCGGACGGA
>JAFGBI010000451.1 GCA_016933275.1 Polyangiaceae bacterium
AGTGCACTGCGTCTCCGGCGCTCCCTCGCTGGGCTCGGGCCGTGGTCCTCCGTGGACTCGTGCAGCAAGCGGCACTCGCTCCACTCCGGCGCTGCACGCGCCGAACGCGGACAAGGCTCGAATTCTGCTTCGGATTCCGGCATGTCGTCCGTCGTCGGCGCGAAATCCAGGTTGAATCGGGGGACGCGGTGCCGTCGCTCAGCGATTGACGACGTGGATCGCGTGGCCGAGCGCCGCAGCGCTCGCCTCCATCATGGCTTCACCGAGCGTCGGGTGGGGATGGATGGTGAGGGCCACGTCCTCCGCGGTCGCCACGGTCTCGAGCGCCAGCGCGGCCTCGCTGATGAGATCGCTCGCGCTCGGGCCGACGATGTGGACACCCAGGATCCGACCCGTTCCCCCGTCGACCACCACCTTCACGAAGCCGTCCGTTTCGCGGAGGCTCATGGCCCGACCGAGCGCCGCGAACGGGAACTTGCCGATCTTGACCGCGTGTCCCCTCGCCTTCGCCTGCTCGTCGGTGAGGCCGACGCCCGCGATCTCCGGATCCGTGAACACGATCCCCGGGACCGTGCTCCAGTCCTTCGCGGCGGGCCGACCGGCGATCACCTCGGCGCAGACCTCTCCCTCCTTGGACGCCTTGTGGGCGAGCATGGGCGCACCGCTGACGTCCCCGATGGCGTAGACCCCGGGCACGTTGGTCTCGCACCGTTCGTTCGTGGGGACGAACCCGCGGGGATCGATGGTCACGCCGAGCGCCTCGAGACCGAGGTCTCGCGAGCGCGGTCGCATCCCCACCGCGACCAGAACGACATCCGCCTCGACGGTGCGTGGACCCGCCGGCGTCTCCACCTCGACCGCGACACCGGTGTCCGTACACCGCTGCCCGAGGGCCTTCGCCTGGGTGAGCACGGTCGCCCCGCGGTGCCGGAGCTTGCGCTCCACCACCCGCACGCAATCCGGATCGACGCCGGGCAGGAGCGTCGGCATCAGCTCGACCACCGTGAGCTCGGCGCCGAGCGCCTGGTAGACGCTGCCGAGCTCGAGGCCGATGACGCCGCCTCCGATGACCAGCAGGCGCCGCGGCACCTGGCGAAGGCTCACCGCCTCGCGGGCACCGATCACGCGCTCGCCATCGAATTCGAACCCTGGCACCTCGATCGTGGCCGAGCCAGTAGCGATGACCACACCACGACGGGCGGCGAGCTCGGTGGTCGATCCGTCGGGGGCGACGACCGACACCGTGCGGGGATCGCTGAGGCGCCCGCGGCCTTCGACCAGCTCGGCGCCGTTGAGCTTGAGGAGCTGCCTCACTCCGCCGGTGAGCTTCCTTACGATGCCGTCCTTCCAGTCTTGCATCCGCCCGACGTCCACCGCGATCTGCCCCACCGTCAGGCCCTGTTCGGCCGCGGAACGCGCCTTCTCGTAGAGGTGGGCGGTCGAGATGAGCGCCTTCGAGGGGATGCACCCCCAGTTGAGGCAGACCCCTCCCACCTGCTCCTCGTCCACGCAAGCGACCTTCAAGCCGAGCTGGCCGAGGCGGATCGCGCAGACGTAGCCGCCGGGACCACCACCGAGAACGACCGCATCGAACTCCCTCATGGGGCCTTGGCTTAGTCCACGACTCGCCCTGCCACAACCCGGACGCCGGCCCTTCCCCGTCGGCGGTCCGCGCCCGAACCAGCGCCCGTCTCGCCCCGCCGCCGGGCGCTGGACGTACCGGAGGAACCCCTTGACGGCGGCGGTCGAACGGAAAACGGTGCCGGCACCGATGCCTGGAGTCCCCGAGCCGCACCCCCCCGGAGCCGCCCCCGAGAACAGCGACGCCGAGGTGCTCCGCGTGGCTCGCGGGATTCGGCGTCGCGTCCTCGAGCACACCCTTCGCCACCATGGCGGGTATCTGAGCCAGGCCTGCTCGTCCGCGGAGACCCTGGCCGCGCTGTACCTCCGGGTGATGCGGCTCGGCCCGAGCGAGGGACCGCTCGTCCCGCCGCCGTTCTCGGGCGTGCCGGGACCGAACCGCCCGAAGCCGTGGTCGGGTCGCGCCTACAATGGCCCCCTCGGACCAGACCTGGATCGTTTCATCTTCTCGCCGGTGCACTACGCGCTCGTGCTCTACTCCCTGCTCATCGAGCTGGGGCGACTCGGACCCGACGCCCTGCTCGACTTCAATCGCGACGGGAGCACGGTCGAGATGATCGGCGCCGAGCACTCTCCGGGCCACGAGGTGACGGCAGGCTCGCTAGGCCAGGCCCTGAGCCAGGCCGGTGGCATCGCGCTCGGTCGGCGCTTGAAGGGCGAGCGCGGCCGCGTCTGGGTCTACCTGTCCGACGGCGAGCTCGAGGAGGGACAGATCTGGGAGGCAGTGAACGCCCTCGCCCACCACAGACTCGGCAACCTCGGCGTGTACGTCGACGTGAACGCTCAGCAGTGCGACGGGGCCATGGATACCGTCATGAAGGTCGAGCCGCTCGCCGAACGACTGCGGGCGTTCGGCGCCGAGGTGCGCGAGGTGGACGGCCACGACGTCACGGCCCTGGTCGATGCCGCCCGACCGTGGTCCGAGGATCGCCCCCTCTTCGTGCTGGCGCGAACCGACCCGTGCCACGGCCTCCCCGTGCTCCGCCGCCGCGCCCCCCGGCTGCACTACGTACGCCTCGCGAACGAGAGTGAGCGGCAGGAGCTGGTGGAGGCGCTGCGCGAGCTCTGAGGGCGGGCAGGAGCGACGTCGGCGTCCGCTGCCTGGCCGGAGCCCAGGCTTGGCGAGCGATGGGCCGACAGGCCCGCGCAGGAAACCCCACCCGACCCTCGCTCCCGCCGCCCCGAGGCCCATCCCTTCGATCCATTCCGCCGTACCGCGCAACGGTGACTGAGGACCCGCTGCCGGCACGGTAGAATGAGCGACGTGCGCCCCAAGACCAACCCCACCGATCCGCTGGCAGCCCTCGCCGAGCAGGTGGTGGAGCACCGGCCGGGCGCGGTGCGGGGGTTCCTGATCACGCTCGCCCCTTACGTGCTGCGGGTGGTCCGGCAGGTCCTGGGGCGAGATCACCCCGACATGGAGGACCTCGTGCAAGAGGCGCTGCTGGGAGCCCTCGATGCGCTCCCCCGATTCCGCGGTGAGTGCACGACGCTCCATTTCGTCCAGCGGATCGCGCTCCTCACGGCGCTAAACTCCCGCCGGCGCTTCGCGCTCCGGGAGCAACTCGTTCCGCGCGCGCACGATGCCGACGCGGATGGGGTTGCCGCCCAGGGAGCCTGCCCGGCGGAGGCGCTCGACGCCGCCCGGCGTCGCGCCGTCTTCGGCGCGCTCCTCGACGAGCTCCCGGCCGCGCAGGCCGAAGCCCCGGCGATGCACTGCGTGCTCGGCTACACGGTGGCCGAGACGGCCGCTGCCGTGGGGGCACCTGTCAATACCGTCCGGGGTCGGATCGTCGCCGCGAAGGCGGCGCTCCGGGAACGCCTGGCGCTCGATCCCATCGCCCAGGAGCTGTTTCGAGGTGTGTCGTGAAAGGACCCCCGCCGACCGACGATCTCTCCGTGCTGGCCCGTCGCGGCGAAGCGACCGCGAGTGAGCAGCGGCGACTCATGATGCTGCTCGGTGCCTCCGACACGGAGCGCTTCCTCGACGCCTTCGGACGCGACTGTGATGGGATCGCGCTCGCGGATCGTGGGGATCGGGCGCGGCTCGAGCGCATGGTCGAGCGCGTGGTGGCGGCAGCACCGCCCCCCCGCCCCCGCTGGGCTCGTCGTACCGCGGCGACGGCCGCTGGCGTCGCCCTGGTCTCGGTCACCGCGGTCGCCGGTGCCTTCACGATCCCCCGGTGGCTGGCGAGCCCGACCGAAACCCCGGCAGCAACGCGCTGCCCCGGCGATGATCCCGCGACGAGTCGCCCACCCGCTGCCCGGGAGACCGCACCGGCCGCACCGACCAGCGCAGGAGCGAGCACACCCTCGGCGACGTCGCCCTCGCCGCCAACCCCCTCCGCCATCCCATCCGTCAGCCCCTCGCGGACCGACACCCGGAGCGCCGCCGAGGCGTTCGCCCGCGCCAATGCCCTCCGCCGCCAGGGGCGGATCCCAGCGGCCCTCTCGGCCTACTCGGAGCTCCAGCTCGGCTTCCCAGGTTCGCCGGAGGCCAGCCTCTCGCATGTGGTGCTCGGCCGCTTGCTGCTGCAGCAGGGCTTGGCGAGCGCCGCGCACACCCAGTTCTCCCAATACCTCAGCCGGACACCGGGCGGCGCCCTCGCCGAGGAGGCGATGTTCGGACAGGCGAACGCGCTCCGCATGAGCGGGAGGACGGGCGACGAGCGGCGCGTTCTGCGGCAGCTCGTCGCCCGTTTTCCAAACTCGATCACGGCTCGGGCCGCCCGCACCCGGCTCGAGGAGCTCGACTGACCGGGAGTCATATGCCGGGGCGACTGCTGCAGCTCCTGCTGATGGCGCTGGCTTGCTGGTCATGGCGGGTCGAAGCTCGCTCGGCGGTCGCCGATGACACCCGGGCGGTGGACGCCCCCCGCGTGGGGGTCGTCCTGGTCGGCGAGTTCGGTGCCGATCCGGAAATCGCCGCCGTGATTGGGGAGTGGCTCGGGCGCTCGGGGCTCGCCCCCGAGGTGACGCGGGCGCCCCGGCTCGAGCTCGCGGATCTGCGCTCCCCGGGCCCTGCCGGCGTCCCGGTGCGGCTCTGGCTCGTGCGGGGTGACGAGCGACATGCGCGCGTCTACCTCGCCGAGCCGCGGGCCGGACGCTACCTTGTGCGCAACGTCCCGATGCCGCCAGGCCTCGACGAGGTCGGTCGGGAACGGATCGCCCTGGTCGTGTTGTCGTCGGCGCTCGCCTTCCTCGAAGGTGGCGCGACCTCGTCTCTCGACGAGGTCACGCGGTCGCTCGGGCCGCCGGCGCCCCCGATCTCCGCCAGGGACGGCGCCGCCCCCGAGCCCCCGAAGCCGTCCCCAACCCATCCCGCCCCGCCGACCGGGCTGGGAGCGCGCCGCACCACGGACCTCGGCGTGGGGTTCTTCTATGCCATCACGAACCAGACACCGGCCGGCCTGGCCACGGGACCCGGACTGCGCACCGAGCTCCTCAGGACACGCGATCGCTATCGCGCTGGCGCCTATCTCGAGCTCGACTACCAGATCCCCCACCGAGCGTACACCGAGCGGCTCGTGATCGAACTCCGTTCGTTCGCGCTCGGTACCGGGCTGGCCGGTGGGATCGCACTCGGAAAGCACCTCGCCTGGCAGGTTGCGTTGGGCGGCGGGCTCGAGATCGTAGACGCCGCACCGACCGCCCGCGACGGGTCGGTGGCCTGGGTCGAAGCAGATCGGACAAGCTTGCCCTTCCTGCGCTTCGCCGTCGGCCCCGTTTGGCGGTGGTCGACCGCCCTCATGGCGCTGACCACCCGCGTGGACGTCGAGCCGGTGGGACTGCGGTACGAGCTGTCCAGCGGGTCAGCCAGGCAGACCGAGCTCGAGATGCCGCGAGTGAGGCCCGGGGTGGCGCTGACCTTCGGCGGCTCACGATCCGTCTTCGCCCGCCGAGCAACGGCTTCGGAGGCAGCGCCGGTCCCCGGAGGGACCAGGAGCGACGGCGGGGCCTCGAACCCCGTCACGATTCGATCACCATGACCCGCGCACGCATCATCACCGCTGCCGGCGGACTCCTGCTCACGATCGGGTGTGGGTATCGCGGGCAGCTCCTCGGCGAACTCGGCGACCATGCGTCGCCGGTAGGCGGTGCCGGCGGGGCGGACACCGTCGCCGTGGCAGCGGGCACCGGGCCGCGCTTCATCCTCGGCGCGGATCTCTCGTTGGTGCAGGAACAGGAGGAGAGCGGGCTCACGTTCGTCGACCAAGGGGTCACCGAGGACATCCTCGTCATTCTGAGACGACACGGCTTCAACACGGTGCGCCTGCGGCTGTTCCACGACCCCGCGAGCCCGTGCCGTACCGCCGCGACGGGCGACCAGACTTGTGGCTATCAGTACGAGTTTGGCACTCGAGCCGCCCCGTACTGTGATCTCGCCCACACCATCGCCATGGCCGAGCGGGTGAAGGCGGCCGGGCTCGGGTTCTTGCTCGACTTCCATTACAGCGATACCTGGGCCGATCCCGATGATCAGAACAAGCCCCTGGCCTGGGAACCCCTGGCGTTCACCGAACTCGCCCAGGCGCTGGAGGACTACACGCGAGAGACGCTCGCCGCCTTCGCGGCCGCGGGCGTGCCCCCCGACCTGGTGCAGCTCGGCAACGAGATCACGGCGGGGCTCCTCTTCCCCGACGGGAGCAGCAGCCCCAGCGCGAACTTCCCGCGCTTCGCGGCGCTGGTGCGGGCGGCCGTCACGGGCGCGAAGACCGCCGCGCCAACCACGCCGGTGCTGCTGCACATCGAGAAGCCTGACGATTTCTCTACCAGCGACTGGTGGCTCGAGAACATGCTCGCCGAGGGGATCGCATTCGATGTCCTCGCCCAGTCCTGCTACCCCGAATGGCACGGGACGAGCGCCGATTGGAGCCCGACCCTGGACGCGCTCGCCGCCAAGTACCCGGAGCTCTCGTTCGTCGTCGTCGAGTACTCCGAGGAGAAGCGCGCCGTGAACGACATGGTGTTCGCGTTGCCCGACCGCCGCGGTCTGGGCACCTTCGTCTGGGAGCCGACGTGGTGGGGCGAGGCGCTCTTCGACCGCGAGGGGAGCGCGCTCGTGGCCAACGAGCTACTCGGCCTCTACGACCAGATGGCCAGGGACTACGCGGCGTGGTGACGCCGCTTCGACGAAGGAGAGCCGAAGGATGCCCCTTGCGGTCGTGAGGCGGACGGTCGGCTCGGTCCTCCGCAGAGCCCTCGTCGCCACGACCAGCTGCGCCGCTCACGACGCATCGTCCGGCCTACAACCCGAATCGGCGCGCCAAACCCACGGAGACCATCGGTCCCACCACGGACACCGTCTCCTCGTTGGTGTACGAGTACGGCTCGCCGTTCCAGTCCGTCCCACTCGTGGTGACCTCGCGGGAGC
The DNA here is from genome assembly GCA_016933275.1 of Polyangiaceae bacterium. GTDB lineage: Bacteria > Myxococcota_A > Polyangia > Polyangiales > Polyangiaceae > JAFGBI01. Next base: position 7,016 of record JAFGBI010000451.1, read on the forward strand.
CGTAGATCCCGGCAGCACCGGCGGAGGTGGAGAGGTACCAGGACCCAGGGCTGCCGTTGCCCACGAGGAAGGTCCCGGTGCCCAAGCCGAAGAACCAGTAGCCCATCACACCACCACCGCCCTCGATGATGAAATCGGTGCGCCTGGCGACGGGGATGACAAGCTTGCCGGTCGTACCGCCATAGATGAACCCGGCGTCCCCGCCGTCCGAAGGCTCGTGCAGGATGAGGAGGTTTCGCAGCGAGAAATGCAGGCCGTCGCGCGAACCGAGGCGCGCCACCTGCGAGAGCGCGAAGGCCCCGTGGGTCTCCTGCCGCTCGGTGATCGTCCGCGTGTCGTCGCCGGCCGCATCCTCCGAGTCGGCAGACCCTTCGAAGCTCTCCAGCATGTAGTCGAGGTCCCCGTTGACCCAGCCCGCTCCGATCCCGAGTCCCACGGCGAAGCTCGATGCCTCGTAGCCCCCTTCGAAGAGCGCCGCGGAACTTACCACGTTGCCGTCCCTCGTGAACCCTAGCCCGAGGGGTTCCACGCGAAGACCGGCGAAGTAGCGCCTGCCCCAGTAGGTCGCCTCGAGGTCCGCCAGGAGCCCGCCGCCGAGCGGCGTGCCGACCTTCACCAGGGGACGCAAGACGAGCGAGACCTCCCCGATCCTTGGCACCAGGGGCGGGAGCTTGTGTCGCTTGAGCTCTGCGGGCGTGGCGCGGCGGGCGAAGTCGGACGAGGCGACGCGGGCGGACCGCCCCACCTGGGCGAGCGCGCTCGAGGCGCTCACGGCCACGACCTCGGCGACGGCGACCCGCTCTTCGCCTACGAAATCCCCATCGACCCCCTCGCCCAAGCTGGTCGAACGGAGGATGAGATAGCTGTCGCCCACGCGAACTCCAGCGGCGGCTCCTACGTCGAGCTCCACGGTGCCCGGAGAAACCGGTCGCAAGCCAACCCGCGGCGATGGCTCCACTGGCTGGTCGAGCTCCTTCGCCAACCCAATGGTGTCCTCGCGCGCCGGGTCGGTGCCCACCGGTGGCGACCCCGCACCGCCCTCGGCGCGGGGTGGCAGGGTCGCCAGCTCCTCCATCGGGACCGCGGTCCGCGAGGTGACGACGGCCCACACCTGGCCTTCGATCCCCGAGAAGCCGGTGACGTTGCCGTGAGGGAACGACACTTCCCGCTGCAACACGGGGCTCGTCGGTTGCCCAAGGTCGTACACCGCCGCTCCGCGCGGCCCTCGCGCCACGTAGAGCAAGCCCCCAGAGCGGTAGAGCCCGATGACCGGACCGGGTATCGGCAGGCGTGTGCGGGTTCCCTCCGCGACGACCAGCACCTGACCGTTCTCGAGCAGGTACTGGGCCGGGGTTGTTGCCGGAGTCGGGGCGGCAACCGCCTCGGAGGCGGGCGCCGAGCTCGGCGCCGAGGTCGTCTCTGAGCTGGCTACCCCCGGCTCCGCCTGTGCGGTCGCCAGCGCCGACCAGAACGTCGACGCGAACGCCGCGAGGTACCCCGCGAAGACCTGCCGCCCGCACCGACCAAGCCGCCCCGAGGGTGTCCGCTCATCCATGTCCGCAGTATGAAAGGGAACGAGGGGCCTGCAATACCTAAGTCGCACAAACAGTCGCCTCATGGCGCGCAATAATGTGCGTATCGTGCACAAACAAGACCGCTCACCGCCGTGGCACTCGAGCGGCTGCAAACGACCTTGGTGGGCGACGCCCTTGTGCTCGCGCGGTTCGGGCGAGGCCGACCCGACAACAGCGATCGAGCAGCCGAACGTGCTTCATCGTGCCTGCCCAACCCCCGCACAGGAGGCCGCCCTAGCGCCCGGTGGGCCGTGTCGTCCGGCTGCCCAGTGCGGGAGCGATTCCGGGGGTGGGGTGAGGGGCCCGTCCTTGACAAGGGGGTAGCCTTCGCCCATAGTCCCGGCCCCCTCACCCTCGAAACCCCGGGATTCCATGGTTTCCTCCACCCAACAAACCGATCGCCGCCGCGCCATCCGCCACAAGAGCGCCGGCAAGCGCAGCGCCGCCAAGCGTGCGAAGCTCGGCAGCACGCCGCGCTTTCCGATCCACCTCGAAGGATACGACCTCGACGCGGCCGACGCGAAGCGCCCCGCGACCGCGGCGAGCTCCGACAAGAAGTGAACGAAGGGTAGCGCCCCCGAGAGACAACCCCGGCCCAGCGAGAACCAAGGTCCATGGCGAACCATCCGTCCGCAGAGAAGCGAAACCGTCAGCGCATCAAGCGTGCGGCCCACAATCGGGCGATCCGTACGGCCGTACGCACGGCCGTCAGGAAGGCGCGCGTGGCCATCGAAACCGGTAACGAGAACGCTGCCGTGCTCGCCAAAGCAGCGAGCGTGGCCGTGGCCAAGGCCGCGCAGAAGGGGGTCGTCCCACGTCCCACGGCGTCGCGAACCGTGTCGCGCTTGGCGCTCTCCCTCAACCGGGCTGCGTCGGGCTCGAACGGTTGAACCCGACGCGCGGCGCTGCCGCGCGTTGGATCCGCTATGCCTCACGGCCTCTCCTCGGGGGAGGCCGTCGTCGTTTGTGGATCATGAAGCCGGGACCGGGAAGGTGCCCGGCCGACGCCGGGTATCATCCCTGGGCGCCTCATCCGTGAAGCTCTACCACCGCCAGCGGGTCGGATGGTGCTAGGCTGGGCTCGCCGGGGAGCGTCGCGGTCGCCCCCGCTGCGCGGCGCCGCGTGCCATGAGTGACTCCGAACTAGAGCTCGACCTTCTCGTCGGCGCCATCGTGGCCGGGAAGTACCGCGTGGATGAGCTGATCGGCCGGGGAGGAATGGGCGGTGTCTACCGGGCCACCAACACGGCGATCGGCAAGCGGGTGGCGCTCAAGTTCCTGTACCGGGAGGCAGCGTTCGACCGCGACGCGGTAGCGAGGTTCCAGCGTGAGGCAGAAGCGGCAAGCGCCGTCGAGAGCGCCCACATCGTCGAGATCTTCGACTCTGGCAACACGGACGACGGGCGTCCCTTTCTGGTGATGGAGCTGCTCCGAGGCGAAGACCTACGCCACCGCCTGGCTCGAGAAGGGCGGCTCCCGCCGCGCGACGCCGTGCGCATCGCGGCGCAGGTCGCCCGCGCCCTGCGCCGCGCACACGAGGCCGGGATCGTCCACCGCGACCTCAAGCCCGACAACGTGTTCCTCTGCGAGCGCGACGACGACCCGATGTTCGTCAAGATCGTTGACTTCGGGATCTCGAAGGTTTTCCATCGCGAAGGGAATGCGAACGCCCTCACTCGACGTGGGGTGGTGCTCGGCACCGCGTTCTACATGTCGCCGGAACAAGCCCAAGCGGTCCCCGACGTGGACGGGCGGACCGATCTCTTCAGCGTCGGTGCGATCCTCTACGAGGCGATCACCGGTCAGCCGCCGCACACGGGGGTAACCTACGAATCCGTCCTCATCGACATCTGCACCAAGGACGCACCACCGATTCGAGACCTCTCCCCTGAGGTCTCGGCGCCGCTGGCGCAGGTCGTGCACCGCGCGCTCGCGCGCGATCGCGCGCGGCGCTTCCAGACCGCGAGCGAGCTCTACTCCGCGCTCGTCGCTGCGGATCCGAGCATCACGGCCACCGGTGGCGAGCTCCGCAGCCACGAATTCGAGCTCGGCGTGGCTACGCCAGGCCTCACTCCTGGAGGCGCCAGCGCCCGAACGACCAACGGCGCCGTGCTGCGTGGGGAGGTGTCCGCCGAGGGGCGGCGCCGACGCCGGCGCGCGTTCGCCTTCGCTGCGCTCGGGCTCGTCGGGGCCCTGTCTGCGACCGTGCTGCTGCTCGCGAGCGGCGCTCGGACCCGATCCGCGGTGGACCCGCCGCCAGACCCCGCGCCATCCGCCGTGACCGGCATCGAGACCGCAAGCCGACCCGTGGGCAGCCCCCCGGCGGAGGTCAACGAGAGGCATCCGGAGCCCGCCGCGACCGGAGCCGGGGCCGGGAGCGCACCCCTGGTGAGCCCTGCCTCCGCAGCCCCCCCCAACGCGCCCGTTGCGCCGATGCCGACCGCGGGTGCGAAGCCGTCGACGACAAGGGGGGGGGGACGGCTCGTTCCACTCCCCAAAACCACCGGGTCGAACAGGCCCGTGGCGCGCGCGGGTGTGGCAGGCGAGCTCGAACTCGCCACCGAACCGTGAAGGGCCGCGCGCTTTCTGCACTCGCGTCCGGGACCGCGTGCCCGTACCTTAGGGCGGTGACTCGACCTCGAGGACAGCGCCGCGCCGCGCCGCTCACCCGGTGCGCTGCTGCCGACATCGCCGCCGCCGCCGCCCTGGCCGCGCTGGCGGCACCTACCGCGCTGGCCCAGCCCGCGCCCGCCGCCTCGACTCCTCCCGCCGCCGCAGCCCCTGCTCCATCGGCGGCGCCCGGCCCACCCACCGTGGATGGTGCGCCCGCCGCACCGCCCGGGCCAACGGCCCCTGCAGCGTCGGATGGGTCATCGCCAACCAAGCCCGGAGGGCCGGGCACCGGCTCCGGCTCCAACCCGCAGCGGGACAGCCGATTCCACTTCGACAACGGCGTCAAGCTCTACCGGGACGGAAACTTCCAGGGGGCGCTCGTCGAGTTCGAAGCGGCCTACCGGATATCGCCGAGCGCGGGTGCGCTGCGCAACGTCGCCCTGTGCAACAAGGCGCTGTTCCGCTACGCGGAGGCCGCGGAGACGCTGAAGCAGCTGCTGCGTGAGCATGGTGCCGAGCTCTCCGAGCGGGAGCGGGTCCCCGTCGAGGCAGCAATTGCGGAGCTCGAAGGGCTCGTCGGGCGGGTCGTGATCAGGGTGTCGCCGCCGGAGGCGACGGTGACGCTCGACGGCCGCACCCTCACCCCCGACGAGCGCGCGGGTCCCCTTCGCCTCAACGTCGGCGAGCACACGGTCACCGTCAGCGCCCCAGGCTATGCGCGACTCGTTCGCGTCGTCAGCGTGGCGAGCGGACAGGTCGAGGCGCCGATCGAGCTACGCCTCGAAGCGACCATGGGGTTTATCAGGGTGACCGCGACGGATCCAGACGCCGCCATCGCGATCGACGGAGAAGCGCGAGCATTCTCCACCTTCACTGGACCGCTACCGCCCGGCAAGCATCTGGTGCAGGTGTACAAGGGGGGCTTCGAGCCGTTCGAGGACCGTGTCCGCGTGGAGGTCGGCGAGACCGTCGAGGTCACCGCTGCGCTCGGACCACCCACCGGAGACCAGGTCCCCTCCCCCACGATGGACGTCGGCGCCCCGCCACCGCCACCATTGCCCGAGAGCAGCTACCCCCGACGTGGCTGGTACGCGGTCGGGACGCTCAACGTGGGCGGATTGACCGATGCCCCTCGCGGCATGAAGCACACCGACAGGACCGCAGTGGGAGGTGCGATGGCGGGGATCCGCGCGGGCTATCGTATCTTCGCCCCGCTGGCGGCAGAGGCGGTGCTCGACGGTGGCGGGTTCCCGGTCACGGGTGCGTGCGACGTCGTCGACGATGACGGGTATGCGTGCGACTCGAGTGAAGCGATCCTGCGAGACTACCAGCTCTCGCTGCTCCGAATCGGAGCCAACGTCCGCCTGATGACGGCCGGGGAGAAGCTTCGCTTCGCGACCTCCTTGGGCACAGGCTCGGTGCGACAAGAGCTCACCATCCCCGATCCAGAGCAGGACCTGTCGGGGGTCGAGCCGGGGCGGTCGTCGATCGGGTGGAATGCCTTCTTCCTGCTCGAGCTCGGCCTCGAGCTGAACCTCGGACACGTCCTGCTCGGCGCTGGCGCCCAGCTCTGCATCGACGGCACCGCCAACGAGCTGAGCCACGAATACTCTGGCCTCTTCATCCCGAGCATGGCGCTGCGGGTCGGTTGGAGCGAGTGGCGCCCGCGGCCCGGTGCCCGGCTGCGCCCGACCCCGCCTCCGTCGACGCCCTAGAGCAGCAGTCAGGTTGATTGCCGCGTCAAGTCAACAACCCAACCCGGTAAAGCCGGAACCAAACAGGCCAGGCCATCAGCGGTCAGCGGTCAGCGGTCAACGGTCAGCGGTCAGCGGTCAGCGGTCAGCGGTCAGCGGTCAGCGGTCAGCGGTCAGCGGTCAGCGGTCAGCGGTCAGCGGTCAGCGG
>JAFGBI010000452.1 GCA_016933275.1 Polyangiaceae bacterium
ATCCCGAGCAGAGACGTCGTCAGCGGATAGCTGAGCTGATCCTCGACGTCGCGGGGCGAGCGACCCGGCCACTCGGTGAAGACGATCTGCTGATTTTCGCCGATGTCCGGGATCGCGTCGACGGGGACGGGGTTGCGCGGCAGTCCCACGTCGAACCGGAACGGCGCCGTCGAGATCCCGCCGAAGACGAGCAGCGCGAGCAGGATGGCGACGACAAGCTTGTTGTCGATGCAGAAACCGAGGAAACGTTCCCAGAGCCCCCGCGGGGCTCCGTCTTCGTTCGACGGGACCGGCGCGCCCTCACGCTTGGTGAGTTCGTGCCCGGTCATCAGTGCTGGTGCCCGGCAGGGACCCCGGCGGGGCCGGCCATCTCGGCTTGGGGGAGTCTCCCCTTGGGCTCGGCGGTGCTGCGGAGCTCGCCGCAGCTCGACATCTCCGAGCCGAGGTACGGGTTGTGGACGGAGTCGGCCTCCTGCAGCCACTCGGCGCCGCGGTTCTCCATCGCCATGGGGCAGAACGCCAAGCGCACGTCCCTGCCGAGCGGGTTGCCGTAACGGCGCACGACCTCGATGACGAGGACGCTCAGCTCCTCGAAGGCCCCACGGGCCTCCTTAAGGTTCTTGGCGTCGCGCAGCGCCTGCGCCTGGTGCCCCAGGTGCTGTTGCAACTCCTTCCACCGCCTGGCAGCCGGTAGCGGCGCTGCGATGACCACCAGCGCTGCATATCGCCTGGTGGCCAGCGCCGCTCGCTTCGCCTCCTCGAACCGATCCTTCGCCAGCGCCACCTGGACGTCCAGATAGGCCCGCACCAGCGGCTCGAGCTTCCCGAGCTCATTGGCGCTGAGCTTGAACGGCCGGTACTTCTCGCGCGCGAGATCGTCGGGCATCGTCATCATGCTGTTGCCACCGCGGATTTGCAGCTCCGCATCCAACACGAACGCGCCTTCTACGACCACCTGCTCCCCTTCCCTCAAGCCCGAGACGACGGGAAACACGTTGCCCGCGCGCGTTCCGAGGCGCACCTCGCGAACCTCGTAGGTCAGCCGCTCCTGGTCGGAAACGGCGACGTACACGACTGCCCGCTCTCCCGTGAGCAGCACCGCCGTGGACGGGACGACGAGGGGAGCTTGCGACTGGCGGTCGCCCCCTGATGCGTGGACGACGGCCTCCGCGAACATGCCGGGGCGCAACCGGCCCTTTTTGTTCGGCACCTCGATGCGCACCTTTGCCGTCCGCGACGCCGGGTCGAGCACCGGATCGATGAACGTCACCTTGCCCTCGAAGCGCTCGTCCGGATACGACGCGGCCTCGATGGTGACCACATCGCCGAGATCGATGCGCGCCAAATCGGTTTCGTACGCGTCGAGCTGCACCCAGATCCTGCCGAGGGCCGCGACCCGGTACATGGGAGAACCGGTGGAGACATAGGCGCCCTGGTGCACCATCTGCTCGAGGACCGCCCCGCCAAAGGGCGAACGAATGAGGACGTGCTGACGCGGCGTGTCCTCCTGCTCCATCTTGGTGACTTCTTCCTCCTCGAGACCCAGGAGCTTCAAGCGCTGTCGAGCGCTCCCCTGCGCGGCGTCTGCCGCGCCGCGAGCCACCGGCAACGATTCCGACATCCGCGCCACTTGCTTGCGCGCCAGGATCAGATCCTGATGTGCCGCGTAAACCTCCGGGCTGTACACCTTGGCGATGATCTGCCCGGCACCGATGGAAGCACCGAGGGTGCTGACGTAGAGGCGATCGAGGCGTCCGGAGATCCACGAGGTGACCGTGCGCACTGCCGTTTCGTCGTACTCGAGGCGACCCAGCAAGCGCAGCTCGCCGGTCGTCTCGGCCCGGTAGGCCTTCACGGTGCGGATCCCCGACAGCTTGGCGGCGTTCTCCGAGATCGACACGCGCTCGTCGGACCGCTCGTCTCCGAAGCCCGAGGCCAGCGTGATCAGGTCCATGCCACAGATGGGGCACGCCCCCGGCTCAGGGAGCTGGATCTGCGGGTGCATCGAGCAGCGCCAGCTGGTCGCCCCGCCTTTTTCGGCTGCCGCGGCGTTCGCCGGGTGGTCTTCGGCCGGGCCCGGTGACAGCCAGATGCCCAAACCGAACGCGACCCCGATCGCCAGCGCGATCGTCCAATGTCGAAGGAGGCCCTTCAGCTGGGCCACCCAACGTCGGTGCTTGGTGGCGGGTGGAGCGGGACTCGGGGGCGCCTCAGGGGCCTCGGTGAGGGCCGTGTCCTGCGGCTTGTCTTGCTCAGGAAGGTCGGTCATTTCGCCTCGGCGGCCCGGATCGGGCGGCCCACGATGGCCTCGAGTCGAGCCCAGGCGAGCGCATGCTCCGACTGGGAGCGATAGAGGCCCAACTGCAGCTCCAAGAGATCCCGTTGAGCGGCGAGCATCGCCGACACGGTCGATTCGCTCGCCTGGTACCCGCCGAGCACGGATCCGTAGACTGCCTCGGCCTGGGGCAAGACCGTGTGACGATAGAGCTTCACGCGACGGATGCTGTCATCCAGTTGGGATAGAGAGCGCTCGAGGTCGGCTGCCGCCATGTCCTTCGTAGCTTCCTCGCGAGCCCGGAACATGGCGCTGCGTGCGCCGGCCTCGGCCTGCTCTGCCCCATACACTCCACCCCAGATCGGCACCTTCACCCCGAGCATGACCGTCACGGCGTCCTTGCCGCTGTCCTCCACGCCATCCATCCGTGCTGCTCCCGTAACGATGTAGTCGGCACCCAGGGTGAATCCCGGATAGCGTTCGGCGGCGGCGGCCCTACCGCGCTGCGTCTCTGCCTCGGCGAGATGAGCCATCGACTGGACCCGCGGGTGCTCGAAGGCGGCTTGGCGCAGGTCGGCAACCGACTCGGCGGGGCGCAGCAGTGGGGGCGGTTGCGCCGAGATGGGCGTTCTCATGCCCGACTCCGCCCCGATCGCCGCGATGAGCTCGGCGCGCGCCTGCCGCTCGGATTCGTCGAGACCAGCCAGCGTGTCGGCGATGCGCGAGAGGTTCAGGTTGATCTGGGACAGGTCGGCGAGACTCCCCTGGCCGACCTCGAGCCGCGCCTGAGCCGAACCGGAGACCTGTTCGAGCAGCTTCAGCTGGTCGCGCTGCACCTCTCGAGAACGCTCCACGAGCCAGAGTCTCCAGTATGCCTCGGCCACGCGGCGCATCAACTCGAGCGCTTCCGCCTCGTAGCGCCGCTGGGCACTCCGCGACGCGAGACTCGCCGCGTCCGCCGCCCTTGCCAATCGTGTGGGCCAGGGGAACGTCTGCGCGATCCCCACCCGATGCCGTTGGGGACCAACGCGAGTCTCTACCGCGCTGACGAAGTAACTGTACGAGACGGTCGGCTCCGGTAGGCGTCGCGACTGCTTCATCTCGTAGGTCGAGGCGCGCCACTCCTCGTACTGGGCGCGCAAGGCGGGGCTCTGCTCCAGGGCCCGCCGGGTATAGGCGTCGAGGGACCCATCGATGGCGAGGGGCGATCGCTGTCCTGAGCGCGGCGGTGGCGTGCCGAGGTCGCGATATGCAGGCGGTGGCGTGCCCGGCGGGGTCGTCGCGAACTCCGAGCCCGCGCTCTCCTCCAGCGTCGTCACACATCCGGTCACGCTCGCGAGGGCCAGAGCCAGACCCGCGAGTCGGGATACACCACCGCGCCGCCGCGACTGCGTCATCTCGGCAATCCCTCCTACTTGCGCTCCGCTCGCTCAGTGCATCAGTTCACCACCACGGCGCTCTTGTACATCCCCATCCCGCAATGGAACGCGAGGTGGCGAGACTCGCCGGTTGGCACGTTGACGTCTACCGCCTCGTTCAGCGGCAGCTCCTTTTCGACCTTCAGCTCTGGAAAAACGACCTTGGTGGCACAAGTGCTGTCGGACGTGCGAGTGAACCGCAGAGTGGCATCCTGTCCCTTGTTCAGCTCGATGCGGCTGGGCAAGAAACCCTCGTCACCCACCGCTACGGCGACGATGCGCTTCGCCACGTCGGCGCCGGTCGCCGGCGCGGGGTGCTCGCCCAGCTGGTGGTCGGCCACTTGGTGCGCAGCGGCCTGGTGACTCGAGTGGTCATCCCTCTCGTCGGCGGCAGACTCGTTGCAGGCCCCGACGGAGAGCAGGGCGACGACGGGAACGATGGCGAGTGTTCGTTTCATCGCAGATCTCCAACGCCCGGTGCGAGGCGCGCTTTCTTGAAAGGCTTTCCTGGAACTGGCCCCGGGGCGGCGAATGCTCTCGTGCGGGGCGTAGACTGGATTTCGCGGTCGATACCGTGGAGTCACGGACCTCGGGCCAATACGCGGAGGCCTCCACGGCAACGAACTCGGACACACTGCCTATAGGCGCTCCGGCCGTGACCGTGACGCCGAAGGTGCGTTTCGGCGTCCGGCCGGGCGCTCGCCACGACCGTGACCAGCAGGTTTCTCCCGTGTGGATCCCTCTCGGTCGCGAGGCGCGCCCGCTTTCTTCACGACCACCAGCAGGTGGTGGCGCCTGAGTCAGATGCCGCGAGCGCCGCTACCCAAGCCGGCGGAGCCGGAACCAAACAGGCCAGGCCATCGATCGAGGTCGGTGAGCTCGAGGCCGCGATGCAGGCAGATGCCGTCGATGAGCGAACGGACCTCAGGCAACGCGTCTGCTCCTACTCTTGCCCCCGCTCGTGAACCTGAACCCTAGATAGAGAGGGCGGCCGTCCCGAGCGCGGTTCGGGCTCGGCGGACGGGGCGGAGGCTTCCGAGGCGAACCGCGCGTGGCGGAGGCGTTCGGCGAGTTCGTCGCTCCGCGGATGGTGAGGGTAGAACGGGCGGGCGACCGCGAGGTGACGTTCGGCACCGTCGAGATCCCCGGCGGCGAGCAGGGCGCTAGCGAGGCTCACGTGAGCTCGAAACGACGTGGGGGCGAGCGCGACCGCGCGTTCGAACGCCCGCCGAGCAGCCGCTGGTTCGCCGAGCGTCGATCGAGCCTGGCCGAGCGCGATCAGGGCCGCGATGCTCGGACGGAGGGCGACCGAGGTGAGCAGCACCCTCTCAGCCCCGGCCGCGTCACCGGTCTCCAGCCGGACCGCGCCGAGGGCGACCGCGTGATCCGGGGAGCGCGAATTCTCGTCCCAAGCGCGTTCGAGCAGAGCTCGTCGCGCGACGGGTGAGACCGTGGCGGCGGCTCGGCTGGCATGGCTCTCGGCGAGCCACGCCAGCGTCGCGATGCGGAGCAGGGTGGCCGCGACGCCCAGGGCCATGAGCCATGGCAACCGATCGCGGGTGAACGCGCGGCCCTCGCGGGCGAGCGCACGGCGCATCACCCAGGTAAGCTCCGGGGCGCGATTGCGGGTGAGGTACTCCTCCGCGAGATCGCGCTCCCGCACCGAGCTCGCGGCCAGCGCGTCCAGGAAGCGGAAGAAGCCGCGCTCCGGATCCCACGCGAGCAGGATCGACGCGGCGGCCAGGGCCTGTTCCACGTCGTCGCTGCGCGATCGCGCGGCGAGCTCTGGCTCGAGCAGCGCGCACGGCTTGGACTCCTCGATGCAGGCGATGACCCGCGCCGCCGCCGGGAGCCACTCCGCAGGCAGGGTGTCGAGATCGGCGAGCAGCTTCTTGGCGGCCGCCGGATCCCCCAACCGAACGAGCGCCACCGCCGCGTGCATTCGGAAGCGCAGTTCGGTCGAGGCGAGGTAGGGCGCGACGGCACCGCTCAGAACGCGCCGGCCGGCGACGGAACCCGTGCCGGCCGCACGAAGAACGGTGGGAGTACCCCCGGCAGATCCCCCGGCGGCGCGCCGAACGCTTCGATCGCCCCCTGCGTCGCGCGCCGCCGGCGCTCATGGCGATGGGACCGTGCCCGGCGAGCGGCGACGGTGGCAGACAAACGTGCTGAGCGGGGCCGGCGAAGACCCCGGTGCCTTTGGCAACGGTCCGCGCACGTCCGGCGCGCCCGAAAACCCCATCCTCGGCCGATCGCCCGTCTCTGCTGCCCTGCCCGACCCCGAGCTGGAGCAGCAATCAGGTTGATTGCTGCGTCAATTCAACAACCTAGAGCACCGAACGGGTAGCAGATCTCGCCAGAGGCGCCGTTGGAAACGTACCCTCGCCCGGCACGGGTACGTTTCCAGCAGCGCCGTCGCCGTTGGCGACCTGATCGGTGCGCTAGGCCAGGGGATGCGGCTGGTGGATCAGGTGATCCTTTCCCTCCGAATACGCGCCCAAATGCTCCAGATCGCCGCGAGCCCCGGTGGGGAAGGATTTGATGAGACCGACTCGCACGCCCGCGTGGTGGAGCGCCTCGACCAGGCTCTGGCATAGGCTTGTCCACTCGGCTTGCTGCCCGCCCAGCCGGGTCCTCCAATGAAGGGCCCAATACACGTTGAGGGCCGTCTCCTGCCGTGACGTGTCCCGCGCGAACATGGGGCAGTCCATGATCTCGACCAGGCGCCTCGCCGGTCCGGTGTCGGTCCAGGGAAGCCAGCGGATCAACGCGTGCGTGCAATTGATCCAGAGGTACTCGCCGTCGAGCGGCAGGTCGTTCAAGCTACCGAGCCGTTCCATCACCCCGAGCAGGCATGCGGCGACGTCGCGTTCCCGATAGTCCTCATACGGGCCACCCTCCGGGCGCCGGTCGAGCAGGACCATTCGCGCGTGATCGACGCGGCGCGAGGCGAGCTGAAAGCCACGCAAGGCATAGGTGGAGAACGGCTCCTGCACCCGCCAGCTCCGACCACTGTCGTCCGAGACGAGGTCCCACCGACTCGTCCAGTCCGTGCTCGCCAGGAACCTCCCATACGGGCTGGGAGAAGAGACGTGGAGGCGTTCCAGGCAGCGGACCAGATTCAGCGCCGTCATGAAGCGAAGCGCGGCTTGCGGCGGGACCGACGGCGGCTCGACCGCGATCGGCGCCGGAGACGACACCAACAACCCCAGCAGTTCGATCGAACGGTCGATAACCCTCTGGAAGTCGGTACTGCACACGACTCCCCCGCTCCCCCCAGGCTCGCCCGGGGCCGGGGACGGCTCGGGCCCCCCACCGCCGTCGGACCGTGCCACCTCGTCCCGATCGGCGAGCATGCCGAAGGCCTCGAAGAGATTGCGGAGCTTGTTGTTCCAGTCGCCCACGGCCCGCTTCCGCAGCTCCCGGCGTTCGGTGTCCTCCGTGCCCTGGGCGACGTTCCCCACCGCGGACCGGCGCGAGCTCGACGGGGCCTGGCCGGCCTTGGTGATCGCCTCCGCGATCCGAGCCACTCCGCCCCGCCGTTCGAGCAAGTCCGCGACGTAGCTATACATCTCGATCCCCTCGTAATCGAGGGTACCGGTCCTCGATAGCAGCCCCGCCGTTCCCTGGTCGTCCGTGATCTCCTGGAACGCCGCCCAGGCCAGCACGAACTCACGCAGGGCCTGGTGGGTGAATGCCCATCGCGGACGGGGATCGGACTCCACCTGCGTGAAAATCGTAAGATGGCTGTCCGTCGCCCGGTCCGCGTAGCGCGCGATCAGACCCCGGTGAGGCCGGATGGCATCGTCCGCGACGACGTCGGTGCGCCGCTCCAACATGCATTGGGCCACCTCCGCGAACTGGGCCATCTTCAGGCGCCAGTCCCCATCCCTGGTGCGTTCGAGCAGCGACTGGAACCAGCGCTCGAAAGCCTGGCCGCCGTTCATGGTCGCGGTCTGTTCGAAGATCGCGATGGTCCCCTCGTTGACCATGTCGAGGAGGATCCGCAGAAAGAGCGGGTTGTCGTTGAACTTGGCCGCCTCGACGAACCGGATGATGTTCCTGAGCTCCTCGTCCGGAGGCGCTTGCGTCGCATTGCTTCTGAAATACGCCTCGATATCCGCTGGCGCGATCCTCTCCATGTTCACCAGGGGACTGTGGCCGTCGATCAGGCCCTCGCTCTTGAGACGGCGCAGGATGTGATCCCGACAAGAAATGATGATCCGCGCGTTGGACGAGCGCTTGATGACCGGATCGAGGTGGCGGACCAGCCACCCCACGGCGCCGGAGCCCTGGGTGCGGGCGAATTCGTCGAGCCCGTCGAGCACCAGGATCACCCCCCCGGTGGCCACCAGCCCGCGCCACCCGTCGAGATCGGTGGGCCCCGGCCGCTCGCCGAGGATGCCCTCGAGGATCTGCCCCATGAGATCCGCTTCCGAGCCATCGCGCTTCGAGACGCGGAGGCTCCTGGCCGCCACGAACGCGACGGGTCGTCCGGTAGTGAGCGCTGCCGCGTCGCGGCCGAAGACCAGTAGCTCGAGCAGCAGGTTGGTCTTCCCACTGCCCGCCTCGCCCGACACCAGCAACAACGGGGAGCCGGCGCCGCGTCTCCCCCCGTCTCCGGGCAGGGGATCTCCGGGCGGGAGGGGGTCGAGCGCGCCCAGGCGGCCGTCCGCGCCGGTGGACGGCGCGACCCGTCGCTCGCGCTCGGGGCGTTCGAGCCACTCCTTGATCGCGGACGCCTCATGCTTCCGGGGCATGAGGAACCCCTGCCCCACCCCGCGATCGTCCATCACGGAAAGGCCATCGCGGAGGCGGTCCCTCTGCTTCTGGTCCCGAAGCGCCCGGAGGATGCGGTCCCGCTCGGCCTTGTTGGCGACGGGGCGCAGCCGAGCCTTGAGGGCGATCGCCCGCCCCTCGAAGTCCGGGTAGGCGCACCGGGCATCGAGGTGGGTATGACGAAGGATGTCGCGCACCTCCCCGACGGCGTCTGGAGTCAGCCTGATCCGGACCAGCACCGCGGGGGTGTAGCCCATCGTGTCGAGTTCCCGCGCCTGCTCCTCGAGCGGCCGGGGATTGGCGCCGTGCGCCGTGAAACGGCCGCGCTGAACCCGCAATCGGTCATTCAGGACTTTGGGTCGGATGGGGCAAGGTTGATGATACACTGACCCCCACGCGACATTGAGATACTGCTCCTCGTAGGAGTGCCGGCCGTCGTCGGGCAGCTCGAGGATGCCTTCCGGCCAAAGGGCGGCGGGATCCAGGACGAAGATGCCGGGAGCCTCCGGGTAGATGGCGGCGTCGGGGGCCCCGACCGCGTTGAATGCCGCCAAACCGAGGGACTCGGTCCAATCCAACAGGCGAGTGGGCACCCCATAGTGCTGCATGTGGAAGAGTCGTTCCCAGTCCTTCCCCATGCGGGCGGCGCCAGTCGGGAGCGGATCGTCGTACTCGTGATAGAGCCGCTTCTCTTCGTCGATGCCGTTTTCGTATCGGAGGAGCGCAGGAAGCAATTTCTGGTCCGAATTCGTTTGACCTCGGTACCAGACGGGATGGGAGCCGAGGCCAATGCTCGAGGCCGGGGACGGCGGCGACCCCAGCGGGCCGGACCACCATGGCACAAAGATGCCTCGGAACTCTCCTGTCACCCTCGCGATCGTGGTCAGTAGCTCTTGCCAGCTACCGGCCTCGTGCTCTTCGAATCCCGCCATCCGCCCCACTCATCCGCTGATGGTGCCGCCAGAATGCGCGCCACCGTATCAGCCACGCTGGACAAGGACAAGGGAGCGGGATTCGACCCTCGGCGGGCATGCGAGGGGACCCTACCGCGTCGTTGCCGAAGGCAGCGCCTGCAGGCGCAACCTGCCCCGCCGGCAGGGACTCGGCGTGCTCGAGCGCCCGCCGGGCGCGGTCGAAGGCGGCCACGACGAGGACCTCGGGCCACCCGCCAAATGACATCCGCAACGGCCTCAGGGCACCAGCCGAGAGTCTGCCGCGAGGGCCTCGAGCAGGCGCGGATCGCTGAGGGGATCGCCCCCGCTCCAGGCCGGTTCGATGGTGAAGCCGTCCGCCTGGATGCTCTCCACGGTGACGACGGGACAGGCCGGCAGGTACGATGACGCCAGCGTGCCAAAAGCGCCGAGGAAGATACGGTCGCCCTGACTCTCCACCACAAAGGGCACTCCCAGTACGCTCACCGTGCCGACTTGGTCGCGCAACCGGTCCCCCGAGTAGTAGCCCAGGTTGAGCGCGACCCAACCGGAGCTCGCCTCCACGAACTCCACGGCCCGCAGATCGAACAGCGGGTCGCTAGCGAGCTCGAGCGAGTCGAGGGAGAGGTCCTCCACGTCGGCGGCCGTCAGCTCGGGGTCTTCGAGCAAGCGGATCACGAAGGCGTCCGCCGAGCCGGAGATGGGGGGAAACCGCACGCTCGGGACGTAGATCCGCGTGCCGAGCAGCGGCGAGTCCGGATCGCTCACCTCGAGGCACAAGGAAGCCTCCCAGGGCGAGTCGATGGCGAGGTCGTCGAAGAGCCGGACCGTGCCGCTGACATTGGTCGGCTGGTACCCGAGATCGGTATGGTAGCGCACGCGGGCGGTCACCCGACCCTCGGAGCCGCCCTGCACGTACTCGCCCGCTTCGACGTCGCCCGCCATCACGCCGACGTCGACGACCAGATCTGGCTCGAACGCGGGGGCCGTGTGTAAAAGGACGCTGTAGTCGAAGCAGCAGCTCCGGGACAGCGGGGACGGGGCGATCGTCACCGGTGGGGAGAGCGTCTGGCCCTGGACGACCACCCGAGTGGCGCCGGTGCAAAACTCTGCGGGTGGATGTCCCGCTGCCCCGGCGGCGGGTTCGCCGCCCGCCCCGGCACCACCCACGACGCCGCCACCGGTCGCGACCATCCCTCCCGACGCAGGGCTGCCTCCGCCTGGCGCGGGCTCGCCGCCGGACCCTGGGTGGCCGCCCGAGGTGGTCGTGCCTCCCGTGCCAGGGGTGCGGCCGCCGTCGGTCCCCGGATCGCCGCCCGTGGGGCTCGCCGAGGTTCCGCCGCTGGCGGGGCCGCCGCCCAACGGACCACTCGCCTCCCCGGCTTGGCCCCCGTGGTCTCGGCCCACGTGGCCACCACAGCCCGCGACGGCCGCTACCCACACCGAGGCCACGAGCACTATACGCGGCGCTGGACCCCGGAACGCCCGCGAGATCTCGCCCATCCCCGCCAATCTGTCACCCACCCGCGGAGCGCGCAAACCCACGCTCGACTTCGGTCCTCGTGGCAAAATGCGCTCACGGCATGAATCTCACGAATCGGATGTGATCGAGGAGAACGAAGCAGTCGCGCTGGGGAGCCCTCGCCCCAGAGCCCACTCCTGACCGGTCGCGGCCATTCCGTCGAACCGAATCCGGGTACTACTGCGTCGCCCTTCAGGGACTCTGGGGGGAGGCGCCGGGGTCTGGCTGCATCTCGGCCGGGGAATGTGGCGACGGCCGAGTCAACGCCTACACGGAGCAGTGTGACGACGGCAACGCCGTATCGGGCGACGGCTGTACCGGCGACTGCGCTTCGGCCGTGATCCCACTTCGCGACCTCGCCGTCGCGACGGGGTTCGAAGCACGGGCCACGGAGCGCTGGAGCCTCTCGAGCGTCTGCGCGCTCCCCCGGTGAGGGGCTTACGGTAGAGGCGCCGCATGGTCTACTCGGCAGCGTCCGGGATCGGGCAGACGGCTGCGGGGCCACCGAGGGTAGTGGTCCTGTTAGCGGCGCTGCGGGCCGGGTCCGTTGGTGGAGGTAGGGAACTTCTGGACCGGAACGCCGAAAATCGGCCACCACGCTCAGGACCATGCTCGCTCTCGCCCAGCGCGCGGCCCGAGGGAAACGCCAGCACCCGGAGATCGCGCGCTGGCTCCTCGACCCCTGGCCGCAGCTCGCCGAGCTCGAGCGCGAGCTCCGCGACGAGACCTACGTGCCGAGCGCGCCACGCCAGTTCGTCATCCACGAGCCGAAGCGCCGGGTGATCTCGGCGCTGCCCTTCCGCGACCGGATCGTGCAGCACTTCCTCTTCTCCGTGATCAGACCGAGATGGTGGGCCAGCCGCGCGAGCAGGCGAGCCGCGTGAGGCCGCGTCCTGCCTCGGCCAATAGCGGCGCCTTGTCCCGCCTGTAGCTCGCATCGAAGAGGAGAGTCGTCACCTCGAGGCTGGTTTCGATGAGCCGGTCGCCGAGGGTGAAGCGGTGCTCGCGCGGCATCTTGGCGACGCACTGGATGATCCACAGTGCTACCGCCTCCATACGCAATGCCACCACCGCGGGATCGCCGGTGGCCCGGCCCCGCGTTACTGGGCGGGCCGGGGCCATGACCTCTGTGGCCAAGTGATTTCCGGGGGCTCCGCCCCCGGACCCCCCGTTCTCGGTCTTGCCACCCGCAGCCACTCCCGGACTCGTCGCGCTTCTTGATCAAGGGTTCACGGATCAAATGCCAAGGGTTGGGTTGATACCGGAACAAGTACGTTACGTGACGTACTTTTCTGCTAGGGGGTCCTCGCACAGCGGAACCCGACACTGCTGTAGCGAACGGCCGGGCCGCCGTTGTCGCGCTGCGCCGCGCGGAGGTACGTGGCGCCATCGACCTCAAAGCCGCCGCTTCGGACCACGCGGGAGGAGGATGATGTTACGTTACCTACGTTTTGCCCACTGGCCGTCGGGTCCTCGTACCAGTCCGAACGCCAGAAGTCGAACACCCACTCCCACACGTTCCCCGCCAGGTCCTCGTGGCCCCAGCGGCCCACTCCCGTGTAGCTGCCCACCACGTCCACGCTCGCCAAGCAGTTGCTGAAGTTCGCCAGCGTGCAATCGGGCGCCGCTCCTCCCCACGGATATAGGCGATTCTGATCGCCTCCCGCCGCCGCGTACTCCCACTCCGCCTCCGTCGGCAGATACCCACCGTCCCACACGCAGAACGCCATCGCCTCGTAATAGGTCACGCAGTTGATGGCCTTCGCTTCGTTACCGCCGACACTCGGCGTCCATGTCTCGTAGCTCGCGTTGCAGGTCAACCCGTCGTCCCAGACCGCCTTCCTCGTCGGCAGGTTCCCATCCCAATCGGGCTTCTGCCAGCCGCTCTCCGGGATGCCGGGATGCGCGCCGTCCCCGTCGTTCGCCGGCGCCCAGCTCCCATCATCCGGCTGGCTCGCCACGAACGCTCGATACCTGCCCACCGTTACCTCGTACTTGTCGAGCAGAAAGCTACCCACCACCACCTCATGCTCCGGCTGTTCCTCCGACGTCCCGCCCGTGTACTGGTCGCACCCCGTATTGCTCCGCCCCATCGCAAACTCGCACCCCGGCACGATGAGCGTCGTGCAGCAGCTCTCGCTCTGGCATTCGTTGCCCACCATCTCGCCGCAGGAAGGGCCCTGGCGGCCTTGCACCGGTGTCGCGTGGTCCTCGGGGCAGCCATCGATGCTCGCGCTGCACCCGTTCCACCCGCCCGTGGCCATGCCACCGGTGCTCGTACCGCCCGTCGCCTCGCCGCCAACACCGGAACCCGCTGCCCCGGCGAGGGGAGCCCCGCCCACCGGCCGACCCCCCTCTCCACTGAGCCCGGCGGTGCCACCCGCCGGGGGCGCGCCACCGCTCGGCCCTCCACCAACGCCGACCTCGCCCGCGCGGCCGCCATCACCCACCGCACCCGCCGCACCACTCGCGTTCGCGCCACCGCTCGGCACACCGCCACTGGGCGCGCCCCCGCTCGCTTCGCCACCTCCGCTGACACCGCCGCTGCCACCACCGGCGCCCCCGCTCGGCGCACCGCCGTTCCTGATGCCGCCGCTCGGCGCACCGCTCGCTTCGTCCCCTCCGCCACCGGTGCCACCCGTCACCAGCCCGCTACCCCCGGTCGCTTCCCCCGCCGTCCCGCCCTCGGGTCCGCGGTGACTCTTCTCGAGCTTCGGCAACACCAGGCAAGCAGACGCCAAGCTCGCGGCCACCAGCGGCGTCACCCGGCGCAGCGAGGAACGCAGCAGCGCGCTTCCTGTCCGGGCCATCAGAACCGCCCCTCGAGCGCGAGCGTACCGCGACCGACCCGTGCCGCGACCGCGCCGCGCTCGTCCTGGGGCTCGGTCAAGAGCAGCGTCGCGCCGGCACCCGCGCCCAACAGCCCCACCACCAACCCCGCGATGTTCACGGCGCGCGCCCGCTCGTAGGCCGCGAACGGGTCGTCATCCCCAACGTCACAGGACTGCCGGCTGCCGGTCCCGGTGCAGCCGTACCGATCGTCGATGGATTGCTTCTCACCGAGCCCGTACGCGCCCGACACCGCATACGCCACCACACCCGCGGCACCGACCGCGAAGGCGCCGTAGGCGGCGAGGCGCTGGGGGTGGGAACGCGCTGGCGGTTCGTCGCCACGCGTGGCCCCTGGCTCGGCCCCCACGGTCGGCGCCTCGGCACCCGTGGGCCGAGCGGTTTTTGGGGTTGGCTCCGGCGCGGCCGGCACCGCAATGGTGAGGGTCCACTGCTCGCGGGGCCTCACCGAGAAGCGCTGGCCGTCGCTCGTCTGGACTCCTGAACGCGCCTGCACGGCCAGCACGGCGCTGCCCTGCCGAGCTCGCACCCGGTGCTCGCCCGGGTTGACGCGGAACGATGCCCACGAATCCGCGTCCACGACGCGGCCGTCCACGCTGACCACGACGGGTTCGGCGCCGCCGGCGAGGCCGCGGTCAAGCTCGATGGCGAGCACGGCGAGCTCGGCCGAGAGCGCAGCGAGCTCGGGCCGCGCCTCGTCTTGAGCTGCCTGCTGGACTGCACGCTTCTCGACGGGCAGGGCGCTCGTTTCGAACGCGAGGACCTCCTCGTACACCGCCACGGCCTCGGTGAGCTTCGCGAGCTTCCCGAGGGCGCGGGCGTACCAGAGCCCCATCGTGGGCAGCTTCCGGATCCGATAGGCGATCCCGAGCTCCTCGGCAGCGACCCGGTAGTTGCCGCGTTCGTACGCGTACCGTCCGGTGTCGGCCGCGGTCGCGGCTGCTGCGGCTTCTGCCGCCTCACCCGTTGGGGGCGCCGCAGACTGTGCCGCGGCGTGAGGCGTGACCACAACGACGAGGGCGAAGAACCCCCACCCGATGAGACTCCCTGCATTCATGGCCATCACTCCCACTGGTACACCGGCGCGGGGGGCGGAGACGGCGCCGAAGAGCGAGTCCGGCCGGCTCTCCGCGAACCGTTGGGCGAGCGGCGGCGGGGCGCCGCCGCGTTCGGAGAGGTCGGAATTGGGGGTGACGGGTCCCGGCACCAGCGGCACCGGCGTCACCCGGACGGGAGCCGCCGGAACGGGCACAGCGTAGACCGGCGCGAGGTGGGCCGGCGCGAGGTGGGCCGGCGCGAGGTGGGGCGCGAGGTGTTCGGGCAGGGCCTCGGCGGGCGGCGCGGAGGGGCGAGCCACGACGCCGCTCTCCGCCACCTGCGCCACCGTCGCGAGGCCCCGCGCCGCCTCGCGCATGCTCTGGAAACGCGCGTTCGGATCCCGCGCGACCGCGCGGAGGAACCATTCGTCGAACGCACGCGGGCCGGCGACGAACGCGGACGGGACCGGGATCGCTCCGGTGCAGACCGCGACCGCGAGCGCACCCACGCAATCCCCGTCGAACGGCGTCCGGCCGGTGACGCACTGGAACGCGATGACCCCCATTGCCCAAACGTCTGTACGGTGATCGATGGTCCGCTGCCCCATCGCCTGCTCGGGGCTCATGTAGTACGGCGTGCCGAGCACCGACCCCGATTGGGTCTTGGGGTCGTTCGCTCCCACGCCCGTGCCGTCCATGCGCTTGGCGATCCCGAAGTCGAAGACCTTGACGAGCTCGTGGTCTTCGTCGGGCTCGACGTAGATGTTGCCGGGCTTGAGATCGCGGTGCACGATCCCGGCGTCGTGCGCCTTGCCGACCCCGCGCGCGACCTGCATCAGAATCGCCGCGGCGTCCCCGAGCGAGAGCCGGCCGACCCGCTTGAGCCGTTCGCTCAGGACCTCCCCGCCCCGGAGCAGCTCCATCACGATGTACGGCGTGCCCTGATCCACCCCGAAGTCGTAGATCTGCACGAGGTGCGGGCTGCGGAGCAGGGTCGCCGCCTCCGCCTCGCGCCAGAACCGCGCGAGCCCCTCGGGGTTCGCAGCGAGCTCCGGCAGCATCAGCTTGATCGCCACGGACATGGACGCGAGCTCGACCCGCTCCGCCCGCCACACCGATCCCATCCCGCCCTCGCCGACCGGAGCGACCAAGCGATACCTGCCCGCGATCACCCGCCCCCGCATCACGACCTCGCCATCGCCCAGTCTCGCAGCGGACAGGATAACACGGATCGGTCCCGTCGGGATCCCCACTCTCGATCGGTGGCACTCTCGATCGGTGGAGGGGGCCGCGCGCCGTCATTTCGCGACTCCGAATGCCGCATCGTGGGGTGGAGCACGGCACCGTGAAGGTCCGAGATGTCATTCGCAGGCTCCAGGAAGATGGCTGGACCCAGGTTCGACAGCGCGGCTCCCACCGCCAGTTCAAGCATCCCACCAAGCTTGGCCTCGTTACCATCGCTGGGCACCCTTCGGACGAGCTGGCTCCCGGTACCCTCAACAACGTGCCAAAATAAGCGGGGTTGCCGTCATGAAGTACCTCGTCGTTGTCGAGAAGACCTCCACCGGCTTCTCCGCCTACTCTCCCGACTTGCCGGGCTGTGTTGCAGCCGCTGCAACGCGCGAGCAGCTCGAAGCCGAAATGGCTGCCGCCATCTCGTTCCACATCGACGGGTTGCGCACCGAGGGCATGACCGTTCCCCAGCCCCAGTCCGCTTCCGTCTACCTGGACGTTCCCACCTGACGGGCCGCGGCAGTCTGACCACGCTCTCCTTGGAAAAGAACTCGCCCAGGCGCACCCGATCGCCTCTTCCACCCGCGAGAGCACGGCGTTCAGACCGAGCGCGAGGTCGCGGCCCCCTGGGCAGCCGCAGGAGCGGCGCGCTGATCCCGGTGTGGCGCGCGAGCCGCTGGAGGAACGCGGCGACGGTGAGGTTCTTCGCGTCGCGGAGCGAGTGACTGGGGACGAGCGAGTGAGGGTGACCGCGCAGGCGCGCAAGTTCGGCTGATCTCGCGACAGATAGACACCGACACCGGGCCACCGATCGGTGAGCAGCCCGTCGACGTTGCCGGCCGGCAGCGCGTTCGGCGTGCCGGCGACCGCGTCGAACCCGCACCCGCCGTGGGGCCCCCGCGGCGGCGGAGCCGACGCTTGGGGGCCCGCCGCCGCGCGACCGCCAGGGAGCGCGCGGCGCCGTCGAGCCTCCCGTCCCCCGCGGGGGGCATCACTCCGCCGTGCGAGCGGGCTCTCGATAGCTCTCGCTCTTCACCAGCACGACCTTCCGTTCGATGAGGTCGTTCACCGTGTCCCGCAGCGTCTCGCTCGGGTCCCGCGCGCGCCAGCCGAGCTCGCGCTCCGCCTTCGCGCTCGACGCGTACCAGAAGTGCTGCCCCATATCCACGTCCGCCTCCTCCACCGGCGATTTGCCCCCGATGGCCTTGATGGCGCGCGAGAACACGTCGTTCAACCCGAGCGCGAGCTCGCGGCTCTTGGGCAGCCGCATGAAGGGGGCGCGGATCCCCGTGAGCCGCTCCAGGCGCTGGAAGAAGGCGGCCACGGTGAGGTTCTTCGCGTTCAGGAGATAGCGCTCGCCAGGGCGGCCAAGCTCGAAGGCGAGCAGCATACCCTTGGCCGCGTCCCGCGCGTCCACGAAGGCGTACCCGCCCGCGGGGATGGCTGGGATCTGGCGCTCGAGGAAGCGACGCACGTCGCTCGTCGAGCTGTCGCGAACATCACCGGGACCGAGCAGGAGCGTCGGGTTGACGACCACGACCTCGAACACGGGCGGCGCGTTGGCCTTCAGCGCCTCCTGCTCGCCGAAGAGCTTGGTGCGGTAGTACGGCCACTTCGCGATCGTCTCGAGCGGCGGCTCGTCATCCTCGGTCCAGATCTGGTCGGGATCCGTGCCGACGGCGATGGTTCCGCTCGTGCTCGCGACGACCGCACGGCGGACGCCGGCCGCCTCCAGCGCGCCGAGCGCCGTCCGGGTGCCGAAGACGTGCAAGCGGTGCATCAGCTCCGCGTCCTCCTGGCGCCGCGACACCTTGCCGGTGCAGAGGAACGCACCATCCGCACCGCGCGCGCTCCGCTCGACCCCGGCCGCGTCCAGGATGTCGACGGGCTCGACCGGGAGCCCGTGCACCTCTCCACCCTCGATCGAGGCCACGGTCACCTGGTGGCCGGCGTCGAGCAGACAGCGCACCACGTGCGTGCCGAGAAACCCCGTCCCCGCGACCCAGAAGCGGCTCATTCGGCGTCCCCCTGGAGCTGGAAGACCTTCTGGAACGTGAAGAGGAGGTTGATGTTGTTGCTCTTCACGGCGCCGGACACGAACTCCGCCGGGGAGGGCGTGTAGGCCTCGCGCACGATGCGCGTGAAGATGTCCGGACTCGTCTTGAGCACGCAGTCGGCGGGGTTGACGACCTTGCCGGGCATCACCTCGCAGGCGCTGTGGCTCACCTTCACCGTCCAGCGATCCTCGCCGAGCGCGAAGTAGTAGCTCACGGGCTTCTCGACCGCCCCGGCCACGAAGCGATCTCGTAGTTCGGCGAACACCTCCGCGAGCGACTCGGGCTTCTCCTCGGGCTCCACCTCGACCTTGGCGATGGCGGAGAGGTCGAGGAGCCGGCCCTGGGAGAGCTCGCGCACGGCGCGTTCCGCGAGCTTGGCCACCACCCGCGAGGCCTCCGAAGGCGTTCGCCCCTCGGTCAGGCGTCGGAGGTCCACGATGGTCAGGGGCAGTCCGATCCGCGCCTTGACGTCCCGTCGCTTGAGCATGCGAGCTCCCTTGGGGAAGGCGAGGTGAGTGCCGCCGAGCCAGACCGGGAGGAGGTCGACCTGGTGCTGCAACGCGAGGTGCCCGACCACGGCCTTGAACTCGTGGACCTCACCGTCAGCAGAGCGCGTGCCTTCGGGGAACACCAGCACCGTCCGCCCTTCGGCGAGCTTCTCGGCGGCCTTGTCGAGTGAGTCACGCAGGGAGCCCGTGCGGGAGAGCGGCTGGAGGTTGGTGAAGTTCTCGAAGAACCCCCGCCGCCATTTGTTCCCCTCGAAGAAGTAGTCCTGCGCGGCCAGGGAAACGATGTCTTCGCCGTAGGAGCCGAGTGCGTATTTCACGAGCCCCATGTCGAGGTGGCTCGCGTGGTTCGCGACCACGAGCGTGGGGCGATTGTGGGGGATGTGAGCGCGACCGGAGACGTCCACGTCCAGCAACCGGTCATAAAACCCCATCTGGGCCTGCCCGAGCCAGGTCATGGCGACCTCGCGCACCGGCCTCGGGACCTCGATCGCACGCTCGTCTTCCTTCTCGACGGCCTCGGTCCCGCCGTCGTGACGGCGAGTGTGGGTCGCGGTGCGAACCAGGTCCTCGGCGTCCCCGATGGTGTTGCAGTCGTTGAGCTTCTCGGCGTCGACCGAGGTGCCCGTCTGCTGCTCGAGGGCGACCAGGAGCTCGAGCAGCATCAACGAATCGAAGCCGAGATCACCGCGAAGGCTGGTCGCCGCCGAGAGCTCGCTCGGCTGACGGCGTGCGATGGTCGCCGCCGCCCGGCGCACCAGCTGCGCCGCAGAGTCGAGCTTGTCGCTCCCCACGAAGGGCCGGAGGCTCCCCGACCCCTCCGCCTGCTCGATGGTGTGGCGGACGTCGGGGCGCCGTACCTTCTTGGTGGCGGTGCGGGGGAGGGGGAGATCGGTGAGCCGCA
This sequence comes from Polyangiaceae bacterium, assembly GCA_016933275.1. Taxonomy (GTDB): domain Bacteria; phylum Myxococcota_A; class Polyangia; order Polyangiales; family Polyangiaceae; genus JAFGBI01. The sequence goes on from JAFGBI010000452.1 coordinate 19,514, forward strand.
CCACGGCGGGCCGCATGTGAACGGGCAACCCGAGGAGGGCCTTGTCGAGGGCCTTCTTGGCGCGATCGTGGCGCTCGTCGCGCGTCGCGGCTTCGTCCTCCTCCACCATGGCCATGCACGCGATGCGCTCGCCGCCGCGTGGATCGCTGACGGCGAGGACGGCAAGCTCCTTGATGTGCTCGACCTTGCCGAGGCGAGCCTCGACGTCGTCCGGGTACACGTTCTCGCCAGTGGCGGTGACGATGGTGTCCTTCGCGCGCCCGACAATCACGAGGTGACCGCGCTTGTCGAACCGGCCGAGGTCACCCGTGTGGAGCCACCCTTCGGCGTCGATCGACTCCCGCGTCGCCTCGACGTCGCCCGCGTACCCGAGCATGACGTTGGGTCCCCGCGCGATCACCTCCCCCACCCCGTCCTTGCCAGGGTTCAGGATCTTCACCTCGACACCAGGGATGGGCTTGCCGACATGCCCGGCACGAGCCTTGGGCCCCGGCCTGGCAACCGTGAGGACGGGTGCCGCTTCGGTGAGGCCATAGCCCTCGGCCAGGTGCAAGCCGAGGCCCGCGAACGCCTGATGGGTGCGCTCCGGCAGGGCCGCCCCGCCGCTCACCAGGTAGCGGAGGTGTCCGCCGAGCCCCGCGTGTACGGGGCCGAACAGCAGGCGACCCGCGTCGGCGCCCATGGCCTTGCCGAAGGCGCGGTTCGCGTCCAGGGCGAGGTCGAAGGCGGTCGAAACGACGCGCCCCCGCTCGTTCACCTTGGCGAAGATGCGCCGCTCGAGCATCTCCCAGAGCGCAGGCACCCCGACGAGCGCGGTGATCCGCCCTTCCTTCAAGCCGTACTCGAGGCGCTCCGCCGTGAGCTCGTCGATGTAGACCACCCGTGCGCCCCGCGAGATGGGCAGGAGCATCCCGCACGTGAGCTCGAAGGTGTGGTGCAGCGGCAGCACGCTGAGCACCCGATCCCCCGTGGAGAGCGGGAAGAGCGGGGCCAGCGCCGCCACCAGCGCCGTCACGTTCCGGTGGGTCAGCATCACGCCCTTGGGGCGACCGGTAGTGCCGCTCGTGTAGATGAGCGCGGCGACATCGTCGGGCTTGACGTCGGCACGTTTGCCCGACGGTCCCGGCTCGGCTGCCGCCTCGAGATCGAGCCAGGCGAGGCGATCGCCGATGCGGGTCGAGACACGGCGCACCACCGGCGCGTCGGCGATGAAGACCCGCGCGCCCGAGGCCTCGCAGAGGTTCTGGGCGACCAAGGCGTCGACGTTGCCGTCGAGCGGCACGACGCTCGCGCCCGCCGCGAGGATGCCAAAGAAGCTAACAGGCCAGGCCGGATGGTTGTGCCCCGCGAGGAGCACGCGATCACCCGGTTCGATCCCGAGGGCCTGCAGCCGGCCAGCGCACGCGAGCGCCCGAGCGCGGAGATCGCGATAACTGATGCGAGAGAGGCCATCTGCCTCCGTCCGCTGGAGGGCTACGGCGAGATCGTAGCGCTCCGCCATGTCCTCGATCAGATTCACGAGGTTGTCGTGCGCGACCGGCGCCTTGGCCTTCTTCTTTACCTTGGCGTCGATCTGAGGGAACACGAACTGCTCGAGCGCCGGGGCGTGGCATTCGAGGAACCAGGTACGCCAATCGATCGATTCGGGCGTCCAGTTGATGCGGGCGCGGTCCCGCTCGCCGAGCCGCGCGACCGCGGCGCGGACGTTGCCGCAGCGAAAGGTGTAGTGGTACCGGCAGATGAAGGGGAGGAACGTCTCGAGCACACTGCCAACCTTGGCCTGCTGCTTGGAGAAATCGCCGAGCGCCCGTGACACGGGACCGAGCAACGTCGCCGCGGGACCAACCGCGCCCTGCTTGAGCGCGCCCGCGAGCCACCCCGTGCCCTTGACGAGCACCGGGGTCCCGTAGGCCCGGAACTGCTCTTCGTTGAGCAGCGCTCCCTCGAAGTGCGCGTTGATGAAACTCCCCACCACGCCCCCGCGCCCCGTTCGCTGGTAGTACTTGCGCTTGTAGAGCCCAGAGAGCTCGAAGAAGCGCTTCATCGAACAAGGGTTCACGTCGCTCGTGCCGAGCTGATACACGGGCGCCGCGGTCCCCTCGATGAGCTCCCCGAGGGCGAGCGTCATGCCGCCGGCGACCATATCGCAGGGAATGAAGTCGAGGTTGTTGTCGGAGCCGGGGATCTGGGGTTGCCCCTCGCGGAGGGAGTAAATGAGCGGCGCGCTCGTGTTTATCCCCTCGTTCCATGCAGGGAACGGGAACTTGATCGTGGACTCGATGATCGCCGGGCGCACGATGGCGAAGCGAAGACCCGAGGCGGCGATGATCTGCTCGCCGATCGATTTCGTGTAGGTGTAGGTGTTGGGAAAGCCCCAGAACTGGGCGCGCTCCATCCCCGTGGCGGAGAGCTGCTCCTCGACGAACTGCCGTTTGACCTTCGCAAGCTCGGCCTCCAGGGCGCCGCCGAGGGTCGGCTCGCAGCGATCACGGAGGTTCTTCTTGGCCTGGTCGAGGAAATGGCTCTGCCGGAAGGCATCGTCGGCACGCTGGCGAGCCTGGCGGACCACGTCGAGGCACTCATCGATCTCCCGATCGGGATCCCAGTGCGACCGATCGAGCTCATCGGCGCGAGGGAACGGGAAGTCGCGCGGGTCGAGCTCCTCGACGTTGCCGGTGCGATCCCCCGCGACGAAGCAGGTGCTGGTGTGCAGGAGCGGGACCGCACCGAGGTCGCGCGTGAGCGCCACCAGGTTCTGCACCCCGAAGGCGTTGACCTCGAGCGCCTCGTCGATGGGGGGGTCGAAATCGACCACCCCCGCGGAGTTCACGACCGCGTCGATCCTGCCACGGAGGGCATCGCGCACCTCGCTGGCGAGGCCGCAGACCATGAGCCCCACGTCGCCCGCAACGGGCGTCACCTTGCCCCGGAGGAAGGCCGCGAATCCACTCCCGTGACGATCGCGCAGCGGTTGCAGGACCTCGCTCGTCACGACCTCCTTCCAGAAGCGCTGCTCCGCCGTGAGGCCCTTGCGCGGCCGGACGAGGAGGTGGATGTGCCCGATGCCGGGGTAGTGATAGAGCAGGTGCGCCCACCAAACCTTGCCGAGAAAGCCCGTGCCGCCGATCACCACCAGGCGCCGACCGGCCAGGACCGCCTCGAGGTCGAGGGGCGGTCGCTGGCCGTTCGGCTTCCCGTTGGCCCGCGTGGTCATCAGTTGCCTTGCCCCGTGCCGACTCGCACGTCGGCCATGTTGATCGGAGGGATCTTCATGTAGGTGACGTCGAGGGAACGCCGCTCGCCGCCACGCGCCATGTAGAGGGCCTCATCCATGGTCGGGGCAGTCTCCCAACCGAGAAGCTTGGGGATGTACTCGTTGTCGGCACCGACGACGATGGTGCGTCCAACGTGCTTCCGCCCGTTCTCACCCCAGTACCACATGAAGAAGGCGTGCGCCGGATGGTAGGCGCAGCCGTTCCGGTACATCTGGATGAACGCAGGATCGGCGGCCCACTCCTCCTCGTACTTACGGCGGATCTCGTGGGGGTCGCGGGTTTCGGGGAGGATCTTGTGGACAAACGGGATATACGCGGCGTGCTGCTCGTAGTCGAACTTGTCGCTACAGGGGTGCGTGAGGATCATGGTCCCCCCCTTCTTCACGATCGGCGCTCCCACGTGGAGGTTGTGGAAGTAGCCCTCCGTGAGGCACGAGACGAGGAGCGGATTCATGTAACAATGCACGTTGTACGGCATGATGTAGGGCACGCCGAAGACGACCACGTCCGACTGCCCTTCGATGGGCACGAGGTACTGCTCGTTGATCTTCGCGACCGTCTTCACGTGCACCGCCTCGGTTTCGCCGGCATTCACGCCGGTGACGCCGTAGGGCGCGGGGAACTTGTCGAAGATCGCCTGCCGAGCGGGCTGGGGAAGGTGCTTGGTGGCCTCGACCAGACCCTTGAGCAGCACCTTCTCCCGGAGCGAGAGCTCATCCTCGTTCTTGGCGAGGAACCAGAGCGACTCGTCGAACATGCGGTTGTTGATGGTCGTCTCGATGGTAAAGACGTTGAGCGTCTTGTTCGTGACCCGCCCCATCCGCCACAGACTCTGGTGGAGCGTCGAGGTCTTGGGCTCCATGTAGGAGGGACAGGTGCCGATCGTGTCGGGGTTGTGGTGCTGGCGGAGCGTGCGGTAGTTCGTGATCCCGCACATCAGCGACTTGTGTCCGCCGTCGAGCGGGACGAGGTTCAGGTTCACGTAGATGATGAGGTCGCTCTCGGCGGCCCGCCGGTTGACCTCGATCACCTCGCCGTGGTCGGTCTGGCCGATCCTCACGATGTTGTCGCAATCCTCGGCGTCGAAGTTGTAGAGCCGCTCGGGCCAGTACGCGTCGAAGATGCGATCCCCCACCATGTGCCGGATCTCCCAGTCCCGCATCTTGCGGTGGATCCCGGTCGCCACGATGAGCTCGTAGTCGTCGACTCCGTAGTCCGCCAGAAGCTCGAGCACGATGGTGAGCACCCGCTCCCGCGCATCGGGCCGGCGCATGGGCGGAAGAGGCAGCGAAATGTCGTCAATGAGGATGGTGACCTTCATCCCCGGCTTGAGCTTGGCGTAGAGCGGCTCGCTGTTCTCGGGGTGGTTTATCGCATAGCGGATGGCGGCGTCGACGTCCTTCAGCGGCGAGAGCGTCGGCTTCGGATAGATGCACCGAGAGCCGGCCGGGAGGTCGACCTCGACGAGGCGATCGCCAGAGAAAAGCACGCGGGGCGCGCTATCGCGCTCCAGGGTCACGACGCAGGGATGGCTCATGGGTTCCTGGTGAGATCGAAGCTCGGCCAGCTGTAGGATTTGGCGAGTACAGAGAGACGGGTATCCGGGTTCACGGCCGCCGGGTGCCCGACGACGCTGAGCATCGGTACGTCGGAGTAGCTGTCGCTGAAGGCGTAGCAGTCGTCGAGATCGTGCCCTTGCCGGCGGGCATGATCGCGAATGATGCGCGCCTTCTCGGGTCCAGCCACCACCGGCTTGAGCAGCTTGCCGGTAGCAACCCCGTTCTTCATCTCGAGCCGGTTCGCGATCACCTCGTCGGCGCCGAGGTGGTCCGCCAGCCGCTCGACGATGAAGTCGAGCGCGCCGGAGATGAAGACGACCTTGCGGTCGCCCTCGCGGGCACGCTGGACGAGGGTGCGCGCTCCCTTGAACACGTAGGGGCGCATCACGTTGTCGAACGCCTCGTCCGCGAGGACGAGCAGCCGGTCCTCGCTCATCCCCGCGTAGGCCTCGTACAGGAGCTCGTTGAAGAGGCGGCGATCAGCGATTTCCGCCATCGCCATGGCGGGAGCCCTCAGCAGCGCTCGCCCCAGGCTGCGCAGGGAGCTCACCGGCGTCCCCTGGTTCAAGAGGTAGAACAGCGTGGGGTGGACAACGTTGGTCGACACCAACGTGCCATCCACATCGAAATAGCTCGCGGCCACGGTGGTTCGGTTCCGGATCGGGCAGACGGAGTCAACACTTCGTCCACAGCCTGTGGGCTGGTTGTGCAGAAGTCGGCACCGCCCGGGAGCGCCGGGCGCGCACCAGCCCAGAGGGCGGAGCGCAGGCCTACCGGAGTACGGGAAAAACGCAACCGAATACGCCGTCGGTCGCCAGGCCGGCACGCCAACCATCGGGCCCCGGGTGGGATCCGTGCAGCCTGGGCGGAGGTCGCGAGCCATCGGGGTTGGCTCGCGGGCCCGTTCGCGGGATCGGATGGCCCGAGGAAACGCTCGGTTCTTCAGCCACGTCAGACCACGGTCGTGATTGCTGCTCCGACGCAGTCAGGATCCGCCGCCGTCCTTGGGCTGCAGGCCGGACCCGCGCCAGTGGACCGATTCTAGGGTGCGGGGCTAGAGCACCGATCAGGTTGCCAACAGCAACGGCAGCGCTGAAAACGCGTCCATGCGAGGCGAGGACGCTTTTCCAGCGCTGCCTCTGGTGAGGTCTGCTGCCGGTTCGGTGCTCTAGGTCATTGATTTGACGCAGCAATCAACCTGATTGCTGCTC
>JAFGBI010000453.1 GCA_016933275.1 Polyangiaceae bacterium
GAGGCGAGGACGCGTTTCCAGCGCTGCCTCTGGTGAGGTCTGCTGCCGGTTCGGTGCTCTAGGTCGTTGATTTGACGCAGCAATCAAACTGATTGCTGCTCTAGGTGGACGAATCCCACCCTGTCCCAGCGTCTTCCTCGTCTGACGCAGACCAGCCGCGGGGCCTGCGATCCTCTGGCCCTTGACCCGACCCGTCAATCAGTGCCGAACCACCTGCATCTTGCGGGGCACCTGACCGCTCTGCTCGAGGGTCCGGCGAGCCTCTTTCTGCAGCAGCGGATGGGCCTTCTTCACCAGAAACCCGCCGAGCATCCGGATGTCGATCTCCGCCAGCTTCTTCAGGGCGCGGCGCATCGCCTTCGGATCGTTGCCATGCGCGCTCGCGAAGGCGATGGCTCGCAGGAGCTGGGGACGAACCTCGGCGAATTCGGGGTCGTCAGCGCTGAAGAGTGCCAGCGTATCGAGGGACTTTTTGCACTGACCGGTTCGAGCCCAAGCCTCTGCCACCACGCCCGCGAGCATGGCGCGCGTCTTGGCGTCCTGATGTCGACTGAGGTCGACGCCATCCGCCAGTGGTCGGGCCAGGGAGGCCTCACCCAGCATGAGGTGGACCAAGGCTCGTTGCGCACGGACCTCGTCTGCGATGGTGGGCATCACCTTGCCGAGATCGATCTCTTCCATCACCGAGAGGGCCTTCCGGGGGTCCTCCTGCATCAAGAGCTGCGCACGGGCGAGCACCGCAGTCACGTCCTTCTTCTTGAAGGTCGTCTCGAGCTTCTCGATGGCAGCCTTGCGATCGTCCGCGGACTTGACCTCGCTCAGGATGCCGTGCACTCCGCGCGCCTTCCGGGTTTGCCACACGGCCCAAACCACGAGGCCGATGAGGAAGGCGGTGATCACACCGGGGATGACCAACGCGACCGAGGTGACGGTCGGCCCAAGTCTCATCCCGGTCAGCAGCCCCCCCACCACCCACAGGCCCAGAACGGGGAGGCCGAGGCGCAGACCAAGGCTCTTGAGCTGCTCGGGCGCCAGCGGGTTCGGGGGCGTCGCCCGCGACACGACGGCTGGCTCCTGCGATGCCTTTCGACGCGCCTTGCCGACACCGTCCGGACGGCGTCCCGTACCGCGCTTCAGCTTTCGTGCTCCGCTGGCCACAGGCGATTGCCTCAGCCTGCTTCGCCTTCGCCTGCTTCGCCTTCGCCTGCTTCGCCTCCGCCTGCTTCGTCTCCGCCTTCACCGTTGCCCGAGGGTTCCTCCCCGGCCGCCCGGTTCGCTATCGCTTGGAGCTTCTCCGCCAGCTTGCCCTTCAGCACGTCGCCCAGGGTCGCCTGGTTCGACTGCTTCTCGCGGCTCAGCGCCTGGTATTGCTCCGCCTGGTCCGACGAGCCGACGTTGCGTAGCGACATCGTGATCCGACGATCCTGCGAATCGACGTTGGACACCTCGGCCCGGAGCTTCGTCCCCGCGGTAAGATCCGTACCCGGAGGGGTCTCCGAAGTCGGGATGATCGCTTCGACGCCTTCGCGCAGCCGAACGAAAGCGCCGTACTCGGCGACACCCAGCACCGTGACCTCTACCACGGCACCTGGCGCAAACTCCTCGAAGATCTTCCCCCAGGGATCATCCCAGAGCTGCTTCACTCCGAGACTCACCTTCTTCTCGTCATGGTTGATCGAGAGGATGATCGCCTCGACGTCGTCGCCCTTCTGGTAGAAATCGCCGGGGTTGTTGACCTTCACGGTCCACGACAGGTCGGTCTTGTGCACCATGCCGTCAACCCCCTCCTCGATGCCGACGAACACACCATAGTCGGTGAGGGATCGAACCTTGCCGACCACCTTGTCGCCTGGCTTGTACTTGTCGGTGAACACCATCCAGGGATCGGGCTCGAGCTGCTTGAGGCCGAGGCTGATGCGCTTCGACCGCGCATCGACCTCAAGCACCTGACACTCGATGTCGGCGCCCATCTCCAGCATCTTGGAGGGGTGCTTGACCTTCTTTGTCCAGCTCATCTCGCTGACATGGATCAGGCCTTCCACGCCCGGCTCGAGCTCAACGAACGCGCCGTAGTCGGTCAGGCTCATCACCTTGCCGTGCACCCGCTTCCCCACCGGATACGCCTCTTCGGCGTGGTTCCACGGGTCCTCCTGGGTCTGCTTCAAGCCAAGGCTGACTCGCTCCGTCTCGGGGTTGTACTTGAGGACCTTGACGGTGACCTCGTCGCCAACGCTGAACACCTCGCTCGGGTGGTTGACGCGGCCCCACGACATGTCGGTGATATGGAGCAGGCCGTCGATGCCGCCGAGGTCGACGAAAGCGCCGTACTCAGTGAGGTTCTTGATGGTGCCGGTGAGGACCTGGCCCTCTTCGAGGCTCTGGAGAGTGCGGGCCTTCATCTGGTCCCGCTCCTTCTCGAGGAGAACCCGCCGAGACAGCACGATATTGCCGCGCTTCTTGTTGAACTTGATGACCTTGAAATCGTAGGTCTGCCCGATGAGCTTCTCGAGGTTCCGGATGGGGCGGAGGTCCACCTGAGACCCGGGCAAGAACGCCTTCACCCCGCCCCGGATGGTCACCGAAAGTCCCCCCTTGACCCGTTGGCTGATCGTGCCCTGGATGATCTCGTCCCGCTCGCAGGCGCTCGAGATCTCGTCCCACACCTTCATCTTGTCGGCCTTCTCCTTGGACAAGGAGATGAGGCCGTCGTCGCTCTCGCGGCTCTCGATGTACACGTCCACACGGTCGCCCGGGTGGATCAGGATGTTGCCTTCGGAGTCGGTGAACTCATCGATCCCGATTACTCCCTCGCTCTTGCCACCGATGTCGATGACGACCGCGTCGCGCGTGACCTGAACGACCACTCCCGCCACGATCTTCCCCTCGCCACCGAGCTCGAGCCCCGACGTGCTGGTTTCGTTCGACTCGAAGAGACTCGCGAAGCTGTCGGTGGCGCTGAATGCGGGGGTGTTCGGTTCGATGTCAGTCATGGATCAGTGTGGTGCCTCCTTCTGAGGACTTCCGGGTGACCGCAGAGCGGATGCACGTCGCCGAGGCGCTGACCTCGCACGGGCAAGCACCTGGCGCCCGGCCCGGACGGCGTCAGGTACCTCACGTCGCGGTTCACGTCAAACGAGAACCGAGGGGCCTCCCCCCGAGAAATCTCGATGCTCGACCAATCCGGCCGGACCCTCGCGGTCACCAACCTCGGCCCGCTGGCGGGGAGCCACGAGCCGTGGCGCGCTGAGCCCCGCTCGCTGCCGCCCGTCGACGAGCAGGCATTTCACGGCGACACCCCGGGGGAACGCAACCTGGTGGGCCCTGGCGCAAGCTCGCCCAGCTCCCCAAGGATCTCACGAAGCAAGCTCCGATCCACTTTGACACGACACAAGACGGATCCGCCCTCCGCCGTCACCACCGCACGCTCTGCCAGGCGGGCGGGCCAGCCCGACAGACCCAGCAGGGACTGTCGCAGCCGCTCGAGGTGCTCCACCGTCGTGGCCGCCGCCGCCACCGCCGGTTCGTCTGGATCCGAGGCGGCTCCGAAGGCGAGGGCAGCCTCGGCCTCCAGTCCCCAGTCGGCAAGGTTCAGGACCAACGATACCCGCTGGGCTGCACCGAAGAGCCCCGCTGCCGCGGGGACCGCGTCATCGCACCACCCCGCCACGGCACGACTGCGGGCGATGACCGCTAGCGTACCGTGGGTCGGGGGGAGCAGCGGAGCGAAGCGCGGATCCGCCATCGCCCCTGATCCGAGCGTCCGCTCCACCGCGTCGAGCTCTGCGGTCGTCACCAGCACCACCACCGTACTGTCCCGCAGGTAGATCCGCGCCGGGGTCAGTCGCGCCACCCGCGCCGGAGCCTCGTGATATCGCCAGCCGTCTCCGATGTCGTGGGCTGCGCTCCAGCGCGCCGGACCACCATCGGTCGAGGGGTCCAGCCCCTCGAAGTGCCCCCGAAGGACGAGGACATGATCCAGGACGGGCGGGTTCGATCCCGGACGAAACGCGAACCAGGCGGTCGTTGCCCGCGTCGCAACGCCGGTCAGGAGCCGGCTTGTCCCCCACTCGTCCGCCTGCGCGCCGACCGATCGTCGTCGAAGCTCGGTGACGGCGGCGGCACCCAGACTATCGCGCACCGCACCCAAATCCACTCGGACCACCACATCCAGGTCGCCCGGTATCAGGTCAGCGGGGACTCGGCGCGCGGGCGGTGCCGGGAGAACGGGTGGCGCAGACGTGCAGTGCAGGAGCGCCATGGTCCCCACTACCGCCGCCCATTTCGGGGCTCTCTGCCGGGGGATGGACGGACCCGTCCCCCCACCAGTCGCGAGCATCCTCATTTCGCCTCGAGCTCCCGAGCGATCTGGCGCACATGCTCGACGATCAACGCCACCACCTCTTCCGCCGACAGGGTGGAGCTGTCGATCTTCATGGCGTCGTCAGCGCGTCGAAGCGGCGCCACTGCACGTTCCCGGTCGCGACGGTCGCGTTCCTCGACCTCCTGCTGGATAGCGGCGAGGTCACCAGCAATCCCCTGTCCCAGGAGCTCGCGATACCTCCGTTCGGCGCGCACCGCCAGCGACGCCGTGAGGAAGAACTTCGCCTCCGCATCGGGAAAAACGACCGTCCCCACGTCCCGACCCTCGGCCACGATGCCGCCCATCGCCCCGACGCGACGCTGAACCTCGAGCAGAGCGGCGCGCACCGCCGGATGGGTGCTCACCTCGCTCGCTCCCTGACCGACCGACTGGTCTCCCAGGAGGGCGGTGACCTCCTCGACCCCCAGAAAAACTCGTTGTTCTCCTGTTGGCCCGCGAGCGACCGTGAGCTCACCGCTCTCGACCAGCCGCTCGGCGTGGGCGCCCACCCCCACCCCGTCCCCCCAATGGAGCCCCGCTCGCCGCGCGGAGAGCGCAACAGCTCGATAAAGCGCGCCCGTGCCGAGGAGGAGGTAGCCGAGCTCCTCGGCAACCCGACGCGTGACCGTGCTCTTGCCCGCGCCCGCCGGTCCGTCGATGGCCACCACGGGACGAGATCGGCTCACTCGACCTCCAGATCGGCCCCGAGCGCCGCGAGGGTCGCAGCGAACCGGGGGAAGCTCGTGGCAATGCAGTCCGCGCCATCGATGATGGTCTCGCCGTCCGCGACCAGGCCAAGCACAGCAGCGCACATCGCGATGCGGTGATCCCCCCCGCTCGCGATGCGTGCCGCCCGAAGACTCCCCGTCGGGTGTCCATGCACGACGAAGCCGTCCGGTCGCTCATCGACCTCGACCCCGAAGGCGCGGAGCACCCCAGCCATCAATGCGATCCGGTCGCTCTCCTTCACCCGGAGCTCCGCCACGTCAGAGAACTCCGTACGGCCGCTGGCGCGCGCCGCCAAGACCGCCGCGATCGGGATCTCGTCGATGGATCGCACCGCGAGCTCCCCTGCCACGGCGGTGCCGCGAACGGCGGCAGAGCGCACGGTCACCTCGCCGTGCGGCTCGCCCAGGCTCTCGCCGTGCGGCTCGACGTGGGGGTTCGCCCCGAACGCGCGGAGCACGTCGAGGATCCCGGAACGGGTCGGGTTCAGACCCGTGCGTCGCGTGGTGACGACGCTGTCGGGAACGATGGCGGCGGCCACCAGCGGGAATGCGGCGGCAGAGAGGTCTCCGGGCAGGTCGATGGCGAACGGGCCGATCGCCCCCGGGTCCGCCGGCGGGTGGAGGCTGACCGTACCCCCAACCGCGGTCAACTGCATGCCCAGCGCGGAGAGCATCCGCTCGGTGTGATCCCGCGACACCAGCGGCTCCTGGACCACGGTTGGCCCCGACGCGAAGAGCCCGGACAGCAACAGCGCGCTCTTCACCTGCGCGCTCGAAATGGGCATCGCATACTCGAGTGGTCCGAGGCGTCGCCCCTCGACCAGCGGTCCCACCACGAGCGGCGCGGTAAGGTCGCTCGGTTTGGTGGGGTGCGGTTCTCCGGTGATGCGCGCACCGCGATCCCGCAGCGGCCCCACCACTCGCCCCATGGGGCGGCGGGTGAGCGACCCATCGCCGACCAGTCGCGATCGGAACGACTGCGCGGCCAGCACACCGCACATGAGCCGCATGGTGGTGCCGGAATTGCCGCAGTCCAGTGGCTTGCACGGCGCTCGCAACCCATCCAGCCCAGCCCCGTCGATCTCGACGACTCCCGCTCCGTCGTCGTCGATACCGATGCCGAGGGCACGGAAAATCTCCAGCGTGGAGACATTGTCCTCACCATAGGAGAAGCCCGAGAGCTTGCTCCTCCCCGAGGCGAGCGCCGCCAGGATGAGCGAGCGGTGGCTGATGCTCTTGTCGCTCGGGAGGGGGACTCCGCCCCGCAAGGGGCGCGTGGCTGGTCGCACTCTGAGGCGCTGCATTGGTCAGCCTCCACTGCCTGCCGCGGCCAGCATCGTGCTGGCCTGGTCCAGGATCTTTGCCATCGCGATAGCGTCGAGCCCGACTACGAAATCGACCTCCGGACCGCGAGCCGCGGCCTGGACCCTGTGGACCGGCTGGGGGATCCCGACGATGGCCGTCAACCACGACCACCGCCGCACCAGGGTCTGGATCTCGTTCAGCTGCGCGGCACCCGTCACGGCCGCCGGGTCATCACGGTAGACGGCCGTGCCGGCGAGGTTGAGCCCGGGGGAGGCGAAGTTGCCGACCAGGCGCACGCGGCTGAGCGCACCCATGAACGGCAGCTGCTCACGAACCGACGCCGAGATCGGGTCGGCCCCGAAATCCATCGCCAGCGTGAAGGGCGTATCCCGACGCTCCATCAGATCGCCGGCCCAGACCGGGATCTCGCGCGCTATGCGGCCGCGCGCGAGGCGATCGAGCACGCGACGGATACCGGTCTCGTTTCCGAACAGGATCGTGTGTTCGGTGAGCACGACGAACCCCACGTTGCCCCCCGTGTAGAGGGTGTGCTCCGCGTAGGTCGATCGCACGACGGGGATCCCGAGCGGTGTCGTCTGGGTCCCGTCCGCGGTCCGCTCGATCGCGCTCTTGTCGAAGGATCCCGTGGCAATCCCCGCGAAGTCGACCCCCTGCATCGAGTAGACCCCGATGAGAAGGCGATTGAGATCGCGCCCGGGCTCGAAATGCGCGGCTTCGGGCATCGGCGCATGGCGGCGAGCGAGTTCGAGGAGCTTCTGCCCGATCGCCGCCTGGTTCAGGCTCGGGGCATCGAGCGTCGCGATCCCCAGCGCTCCGCCTGGCAGCAGCGCCGTGGGATCCCGATCGATGTCCTCGGCGCGAAGTCGCCTCCCGTCCGCCGTCTTGACGATCACCTCGCTGCGGTGGCACCCCGTGGCGGCGAGGAGCGTGCCCGGCAGGACGAAACCAAGGGCCGCCACGAGGCCGAGGCCGAACCGAGGCCGAACCGACATCGCAGGCGAAACGTGGTTCATCCCATCACCTCCGCGAACGCGCGCAGGAAACGATCGTTCTGTTCCGGGGTCCCGATGGTGACTCGGAGGGTGGTGGGTGACCCGATCGGACGCACGATCACCCCGCGCCGAAGCAGCGCTTCGTAGACGTTGCGACTCGGACGCCGGACGTCGAGGTAAACGAAATTGGCCTGACTCGGCGCGGCCGGGTACCCAAGGGCCGCGAGCGCCGCCTGGACCCGGGGACGCTCGGCGGCGTTGAGCACCGCCGAGCGCGTCAGGTGTGCGTGGTCGTCGAGGGCCGCCAGCGCCGCTTCCTGTGCGCACGAGCTGACACTGAAGGGCTGCCGCACACGGAAGAGATAGTCGATGAGCGCGGGAGGAGCGATCGCGTAACCGACTCGGAGCGCGGCCAGACCGTAGATCTTCGAGAACGTGCGGACGACGACGAGGTGCTCCCGGGCGCCCCGGAGCGTGAGACAATCCGGGTAGTCTGGAGCGTCTGCGTAATGGTTGTAGGCCTCGTCGAAAACCACGATCACCTGGGGAGGAACGAGGCGAAGGAAGCGTTCCACTTCCGCCCGTCCGACGTAGGTCCCCGTGGGGTTGTTGGGGTTGGCGACGAAGAGGAGCTTGGTCCGTGGGGTCACCGCCGCGACCATCGCCTCGAGGTCGTGGGTCAACCCGCGCAAGGGCACGGCGGTAAACGGCACGCCGTGTGCCATGGCTGCCAGACGGTAGACGACGAACGAGGGTTCGGCGAAGACAATGTGGTCATCCCCCGTCGTGAACGTCCGCACCAGAAGATCGAGGATCTCGTTGGACCCATTCCCGTGGACGACCTCCGGGATGGAGACACCATGGTCCGCCGCGAGCCTTTCCCGCAACCGATAGGCCGCCGCATCGGGGTAGAGATGTGCGTCGGTCACCGCCCGGCGAACGGCCTCGATGGCCAGCGGGCTCGGGCCGAGCGGGTTCTCGTTCGAGGCGAGCTTGATCGCGTTGGTGACGCCGTACTCACGGGCGAGTTCCTCGATGGGCTTGCCCGCCTCATACGGTCGCAAAGTCTCGATACCGGGGGGGACCAGGGACATGGGCTCACGGGGTAGCCCACCACCGGGGCCGTGGGAAGAGGGAAGCGCATCGCCAACGGTGGCGGCTCGGGATCCCTGGCGGCGTCAGCTCACCACGGGGAACGAGCCAAGGAGGCGGAGATATCGTGTACTCTTCTTGACGCCTTCCAGGGCCATGACGAGCGGTCGATCCGTCACGTGCCCCTCCACCTCGACGAAGAACACGTAGTCAAGACCCTCGCCGGAGGCCGGGCGCGCCTGCAAGCGCCGTAAATTGACGCCCCGCTCCGCGAAGTGGCGCAGGACGCTGTAGAGCGCTCCGGGTTCGTCGTTCACGGCGAAGAGCATGGATGTCGCGTCTCGTCCGGAGCGACTCGCGGGACGCGCGCTGGCGACGGCGAACCGCACGCGAGCATCCGCGGCGTCGCCGACGTTGGCTCGAAGCACGCGGAGGACCGAGCTCTGCCCCACGGCCGCCGGCACGATCGCCGCGCCCTGGGGATCGTCCGCCGCCCGTCGCGCAGCGAGGACCGCGGTCCGCACATCCTCCACCCTCGCCCCGGAGAGTTCCCGCGAAACCAGCCGCTCGCACGCCGCCAAGGCCGATGCCGTGGCGTAGACCGTGGCGATCGCGGGGCCGCCGCTGGACCGACCGACCAGGTCGTACCGAGCCACGATCTCGATCTGCGCGGTGAGCACCAGGTCGGTCGCCGCGAGCGCGCTCACGTTCGCTTGGAGTAGGCCGTCCACGGAGGACTCGAAGGGGAACACGACGTGGTGCGCTCGATCCCGGCGCACTTCCTCGAACAGATCGGCGGGAGCCAGTGCCTCCACGAACGTCGTCGCCTCTCCAAAATGACAGCGAGCCGCCTGGTGTGCGAACCCACCCTCGGGGCCCAGAAACGCCACGCGAACCGGCTGTACCAGCGCCCGCGACTCGGCCCGAACCTGCCGAAGCACGCTCCTCAGGGAGGCCTCCGGGAGGTCGCCAGGCCCAGATCGGACGAGCTCCGCCATCCAGGGCGCCTCGGGGATTTCTGTCTCGAGATCGATCGTTCCCGCAAACTCCCTCACCGCCCGCGCCCGGTCGTGGAGGACGGCAACGAGGCGGCGATCGATCTCCGCAAGACGGGCCCGGGCTTCGGTCGCTCGTTGGCTCCGCTCGGGCATTCGCCTCCCCAGCCCGACCGACTCAGGCCGCGGCGGGCTTCGCGGACTCGCTCTTCGCGCCGCTGCTCGAACTCGAGGCTCCGCCCTCTGCCCCAGCTGCGGACGACGAGCCGGAAGAGGTGGTGGGAGCGGCCTCGGACGAACCCGCGTTCGAGCCGGAACCCGAGCTGGACCCGGCGGCTTCGGACCCGGTGGACCGCGCGGACGCGTATCCGTCCGCGTACCACCCCCCCCCTTTGAGGAGGAATCCTGCGCCGCCAGAAACCTGACGTCTGGCGGTCCGCTCGCCACACGCCGGACAAACATCCAGGGGCGGCTCGCTGATCCGTTGTTCTGCCTCCCATGCGTGGGCGCAGGCGGTACACAGGTACTCGTAGGTCATGCGCGTGGGAGAGATGCGTCGGCGGAGCGGATCTGTCAACGTTCTCTTGCCGTCCGCTGACTCCTCCCCACGCTGTGGCCCCATCCCGGCCCCGAGGACGCCCCCGCCAGAGAATTCGATACCACGTAAAGCATCGTAACTACTGGCATTTGTCGGGCCCGCTCCGCCGATACGGAACATCTGGGTTGTAAGCGTCCGTTCAGTCGTGTACCGGTGTTTAGTACCCCGTCCGGTCGATGCTGTCCGGCGGTGCTCTCGGCCAATGCATACGAGCTCCTCGAGGGGAGCTCGGCTGGGGTGTGGACCCGGCATCCCGCGAGGAGCGGGGCTTCGAGAGCGATTTCCGCCTCGCCACCAGCGAGGCCACGTCCCAGGGGCGCGATGCACATCAAGAAGCTCGAGATCAGTGGGTTCAAATCCTTCGTCGACAAGACCGTCGTGCATTTCGATCACGACGTGATCGGGATCGTCGGGCCCAACGGCTGCGGGAAGTCCAACATCGTCGACTCGATCCGTTGGTGCATGGGCGAGCAGAGCGCCCGGCAGCTGCGCGGCAAGTCGATGGAGGACGTGATCTTCAACGGATCGGAGTCGCGCGGACCCGCGGGGCTGGCCGAGGTGACCCTCACCTTCGACAACAGCGACCCGGTAGAGGCCGCGAGCCTCCCACCGGAATACGCCGAATACGCCGAGCTCGCCGTCACCCGTCGACTCTTCCGTGATGGTACGAGCGAGTATCTCATCAACAAGACGCCCGTCCGGTTGCGTGACATCACGGATCTCTTCCTCGGTACCGGGGTCGGCACCAAGGCGTATTCGATCGTCGAGCAGGGACGCATCGGTCAGATCGTGAGCGCGCGCGCCGAGGACCGCCGCCTCTTCATCGAGGAGGCGGCCGGCATCACCAAGTACAAGCAGCGGCGCAAGCAGGCCGAGCGGAAGATGGATCAGACGCGCCAGAACCTGCTCCGGTTGAACGACATCGTCGGAGAGATCGAGCGGACCCGCAACACATTGAAGCGCCAGGTGGCGAAGGCGGAGCGCTTCCTTCGGTATCGGGAAGAGCTCGAGGATCTCGAGCTTCACGCCCGATCCCACGATCTGCTCCGGCTCACCGTCGTGAGCCGGGTGGAGCGCGAGTCGTTGGCCACTGCCCGCGCGGAGGCCGCTGAATCGCGCGGTCTGCTCGCGGCAGCCGATGAGGCACTCACGGCCGCGCGTCAGGAAGCGATGACGGTCGAGGAGCGGGCCAAGGACGCAGCGGGCGCGGCGTTCGCCGCCGAGAACCGGGTCACCACGCTGGTGGCGGAGATCCAGCACGCGAGCGAGCGCAGGGAGCAGCTCGAGCTCCGTCTGACGACCGGCCAGAGCGAGCTCGAGATCCTGCACCAGAGGCTGCGTGCCCTCGCCGACGAGGTGGTCGAGCTCGACAGCCGAATCGAGCGGCTGGCGTGCGACGAACAGGAGCGGGAGGCGGACGCGGCCAGCGAGGAGGCAGCCCTCGCCACCCTTCGACAGGGCGAGTACGAGGCGAACCGCCTGGTCGCCGAGGTGCGACGCCGAGCGAGCGAGGCTAGCAAGCTCGCTGCGGCCGCGGAGGCGCGGATCGAAGGTCTGGTCCATCGCGTCCGCGAGGGCACCGCACGCCAGGATCGCTTGGTCTCGGAGCGGGAGACACTCGAGGGCGAGACGGCGACTCTCGACGCTCGGGAGCATGCCCTCGTCGAGAACGTGACGGAGCTGGCGGAGGGGCGTCGGCTCACTGCCGAAGAGCGGGTCTCCCTCGAGCGGCAACTCGAGGGCCATCAGGGCGAGCTCCTGGCGAGCGAGCGGGCCGTGGATTCGGTCAAGAACGAGCTCGGGCTGAGGCGCAATCGACTACGGGCGCTCGAGGAGATCCACCGGAGACTGGAGGGGGTGGGGACTGGGATCCGGGCCCTGGTCGCCCGTCAAGATCCCACGGTGCAGGGGCTTTTCGCCGACCGCATCGAGGTTGCCCCAGGTCTAACGGCGGCGCTCGCCGGCCTCCTCGGGGACCAACTCCAGTACGTCATCGTGAACAGCCCCGAGCGAGGTTTGGAGCTCCTCGAGGAGCTGCAACGCACGAAGCGCGGGCGCGCTCATGTTGTGGCTGCCCGTCCGGCATACGTGGCCGGGCGCCGCCGACGCGAGGGCTTCCCTGGCGTCGGGGACGAGGCGGTGGGCGGGGATGCGGGGATCCTCGGGCACCTTGACGAGCACCTGCACTACGCCCCGGACGACGAGGCGCTGGTCCGCACTCTGATCGGCGACGCGATCGTCACCGATACGCCGGCTCGCGCGCTCGCGTGGGTAGCCCGCCACCCCGGCTCGACGGCCGTGGCGCTCGACGGCACGGTCGTGCGTCCGAATGGCGTGATCAGCGGGGGCAGCGGCGACGACGTGGCGGCCGCCATGGTCGAGCAGAAGCGCGAGATGCGACACCTCACCGGAGAGGTCATGGACCTCGCGGCTCGCGAGCAGCAGGCGGTGGCGGGCCACAATGCGTTGCGAGCTCGCATGGCCGAGATCGGCACGGCTCTGGACCGGGCGCGGCAGGGCGCCCATGAAGGCGAGCTCGCGCACCTGCAGGCTGAGAAGGACCTGGCCCGCACGCGCAGTGATCGCGACCGCGTCCGGCAGCGCTGCGAAGCGCTCGCCACCGAGCTCGCCGAGCTCGCCGACGCCATCGCAGAGGCCGCCGCGTCCGAGGCCGAGTCCCGCACGCAGCTCGACCAACTCACGGCCGAGCTCCGCGACTTCCATCAGGAGGCCGCCCGGGCCGAGGAGGCAGCCGCCGAATGGAAGGAACGCGTGGATGCCCAGGCGTCCCTCGTCACGGAACGGAAGGTCCGCTTGGCGCAGGTCCGTGAGCAGGCGGGATCGGCGCGGGCTGCTCGCGACCGGGTAACGGCCAGTATCAGCGATCAGCAGACCCGTTCCGAACGCCTCGATCAGGAGCTGTTGGAGGCCGCAGCCACTTCGGGCGCGACGGCGGCCCGTATCCTGCTCGCCCGAGAATCGCTCGGTGCCGCCCAGGATGTCGAAAAGCTGGCCCGTCGAACCCTCGACGAGGCCAACGAGCTGCTCGAAAAGGTGCGGTACGCCATCGGCCACCGGGAGGCGGAGACCCGGGAGCTGCGAGCCAAGCTGTCGGAGGTCGACGAAGCGGTGCACCGGCACGAGATGGAGCTTACCGGGCTCGAACGAGACTTCGAGCACCTCCTGGCGGACGTCGCCGTCCGCTTCCGTGGCCTCGACCTTCGGCGGGTCGTCGGGGACTACCACCTTCGGCTGCCGCCGGACGCTGAACACCGCGCGCGCATCAAGGAGCTCACTCAGCTCATCGAACGCATGGGTCCGGTCAACCTCGACGCCCAGGTGGAGTTCGCCGAGGCGGAGTCGCGATTCGTGACATTGAGCACCCAGAAGACGGACGTGGAGAAGGCGCTTGAGGAGCTCGATCGCGCCATCAAGCACATGAACCGGGAGTCCAAGCGACGATTCCGTGAGACCTTCGACGCCGTCAACGCGCTCTTCAAGGATACCTTCGTCAAGCTCTTCAAGGGCGGCCGAGCCGAGCTCAAGCTCACGAACCCGGACGACCTGCTCGACACCGGAGTCGACATCACCGCCCAGCCGCCGGGGAAGAAGCTCGCAAACATCGAGCTCATGAGCGGCGGCGAGAAGGCGCTCACCGCGGTGGCGTTGATCTTCGCCATCTTCCGCCACAAGCCATCGCCCTTCTGCGTCCTCGACGAGGTCGATGCTCCGCTCGACGAGGCAAACGTATCCCGCTACAACGAAGCCATCCGCTCGATGACGGATCGGTCTCAGTTCATCCTGATCACCCACATCAAGCGGACCATGCAGATGGTGGACGTCCTCTACGGCGTCACCATGGGCGAGCCGGGGGTGTCGCGGATCGTGAGCGTCAAGGTCAACGACAAGGCAACGACGCGCAGTGACCGCACCGCGACCAGCGTGCCCCTCCCCACGGTAGCCGCGAGCGTCGCCTAGAGCACCGATCAGGTTGCCAACCGCAACGGCAACGCTGGAAACGCGCCCCAATTCGGCCCCAGGCTGGCCCATTCGGCGCCGCCGAGCGGAACCCAACCCCCGGAGCCCCTGATTCGTTCCCTATGCAGGGCGAGGGACCCGCGTGGCCCCGGCCCCGCACCCCATCGCGATATGGGTGGCGACGTGGGGTGCGTTGCCAGCTCCGTCTTCGGCCGGGTCTGCTGCCGTCGGAGGCGGGCCGCTGGCGGTCTCGCGGGCACATCCTCCGAGCCAGGAGGACCTGGTTCAGCACAACCAACGGTCCTCTGACCTCGGGGCCTCGATCGAGAATCCTCTGACAGCGCAACACTTCACCGCCACGAGCTTTGAGCTCCAACGCGAGACACCCTATACTGGGACACCCGAACGCCTTGATTCGGGCAGTTCCCGCCGAGGCAAATGAGACGCCACCCCAGAACGACCAGGCTAGCCTGGACGACGCTCTCGGTCGTCCCGCTGGTGGCGGTGTGCAACGTGTACAAGCCCTCGATGTTCGACGAAGAGCTGGAGCAGCCTCCGGTGTCGGGCGGCAGGACCACGGGGGGCCGCGAGTCCGGAGGCAGGGCAGACTCTGGGGGCTCGCCGGCCAGCGGGGGCGCTCGGCCCACCGGCGGCGCCGGAGGGCAGGCTGTCGGCGGCTCGGCCATCGGTGGGAGCGGCGGGACCGCCCTCGGTGGTACGGGCGGTTCGGTGTGCGAGCCCGACGAACTCCGCTGCTTCGGCGAGTGCGTTTCGCGCGATGACCCGGAACACTGTGGCGCCTGCAATCATGTTTGCGGCGAGGGGTCGAGCTGTGTCGACGGGAGCTGCCGGTGCGACGCACCGCTCGTATCGTGCGCCGGCGATTGCGTCGACCTCGCCAGTGATCCCACCAATTGCGGCGAGTGCGACGTGGTCTGCAGTGAGGATGCGACCTGCAAGAGCGGCGCCTGTACCTGCTCGGGAGATCTCCAGCACTGCGCGGGCGACTGCGTGGATCCGATGAGCGATCCCCAGCACTGCGGCGGCTGCGGCGTGGCTTGCGCGGCCGACGAGGTGTGCTCCTCAGGCACCTGCAACCCCGATTGCGAGGCTGGGCTCACCATCTGTGGGCGGGGCTGCGCCGATCTCGATACCAGCCTCGAGCATTGCGGCGCATGCGGTCATGCGTGCGCCGCAATGCAGACTTGTACCGACGGTGTCTGCGAATGCACCGATGAGCGACACACGATGTGCGACGAGGTGTGCGTGGATCTGGAGAGCGACGCCGAGCATTGCGGCGACTGTGCGGTCGCGTGCTCCGGTGGCCAGATCTGCGACGAGAGCACGTGCGAATGTCCAGTGGGCCAGAAGCTCTGTGGCGAGGCGTGCATCGATGTGTTGGAGGACGTCAGCAACTGCGGCGACTGCGGCGCTACCTGCATCTCCACCCAGATCTGTGTCGAGGGCACCTGCACCTGTCCCAGCGCCGACGAGGAGCTGTGCCCCGTGGGAGAGCTCGAGGTCTGCATCAATACGCGGAACGACCTCGACAACTGCGGTGAGTGCGGGGTGGTCTGCGAGGGTGAGAAGGAGTGCCGCGACGGCACCTGCGCCTGCGCGGAGGGCGAGACATTCTGTGACGACACCTACTGCGTCGACCTCCAGACCAATGTGGACTACTGCGGCGATTGCGCAGCGGCGTGCGGGGAGCAGCAGAGTTGTGTGGAGGGCGTCTGCACCTGCGACGACGCCCTGATCCTTTGCGATGCCGTGTGCTTCGACCCGAACACCAGCCTCGAGCACTGTGGTTCGTGTCCCATCGCCTGCAACGGCAAGGAGATCTGCATCGACGGTGTCTGCACCGACGAGCCGTGCCAAGCGCCCGTCGACGTCGCGGGCACGCAGATCCAGGTTCCGACCAATGGCGGCTGCTGGCGCACGGTCGCAACCTTCAGCATGATCGGCTGCGGCAAGTTCGATGGCCTCGCGCTCCTGATCAACGATGTCGAGGTTGCTTGTGCGCCGTCGCACCTCCCCGTCACGTTGCCGGACCCATATGATGGCTACTACTACCTCGAGGTTACTGGCACGGCGGCGGGCCCGGGATCCTCCCTATACTGGTACTGACCAGTACCCCCGGCCGCACGGGCGGTGCTTCAACTTGACTCTGCCAAGTCTACGACAACTGGTGCGGCTGCGACACAGCGGGTGGGGAGGACGGTTTCGTAGCTGCGTGCGAGGCGTCCTGGACTTGCTGCCTCCTGACCTGGGACGACTACGGCCCGGGTTGCGAGGGTGACATGAACACCGCTGATACCTATGCCACATTGGCGCCCTCGGCGGGGAGTACGATCGGGGCGCCACAATTCCGGCCTCGCCTGACCCCTTCTCGTATGCCACCGAGTCAGTGGAAATCTCGCGACCGCACGCGGAGCGAGCTACCTGGGCGATCCAGTCGTTCGAGTTCGCTTACGATCACGTGGATGGCACTCCCCTCGCCGCGAGCCTGCTCGTCTCGCTCGAGCTTGCCGCGTGCGAACAGGATCGTCGCGTGGCGTGCGATCTGCCGGAACTGCTCGAACACGCTGCGGTAGACGATGAGGTTGACGAGACCGGTCTCGTCCTCGAGCGTGACGAACACCACCCCATTCGCTGTGTAGGGCTGTTGCCGGCAGGTGACGAGGCCCGCCACCGCCACCACGACCCCTCGACGGAGCGCCGGGAGCTCTGCCGCCTCTACGACGTCTCTCCTTCGAAGCGCCCGGCGCAGGTGTCGAAGCGGGTGATCACCGACGCTGAGTCCCTTGGTCTCGTAGTCGAAGGCTAGTTGCTCGGCGGCGCGAAGTGGCAGAAGCTCGACGTGGGGTTCGTTTGGCTCGAGAACGGCGAAGAGCCCATCGGTGCGCGGTGCCCGCACGCGCCAGAGCGCCTGACGACGCCCCCCGACCAGCGACTCGAGCGCACCCGCCTGGGCGAGCCGATCGAGATCGTCGCGCTGGAGCCCGCTCCGGCGCACGAAATCGCCGAGCCCCGTGAAGGGTCGCTCCGCCCGAGCCGCGAGAAGACGCCTTGCCGCTGCCTGCCCCAACCCCTTCAAGAGACGAAAACCAAGCCGGAGCGGGGGAAAAATCCGCGCCCCTGGGTTCGAGGGTTCGAGGGTCACGTCCCAGTCGCTAGCGACGACGCAAACGTCCCGCACCTCGACCCCGTGGCGCTTCACATCCTGCACGATCGACGAGGGCGAGTAGAAGCCCATGGGCTGTGCGTTCAGAAGCGCGCTGGCAAAATGCGCCGGATAGTGCGCCTTCTGCCAGGCCGATGCGTACACGAGCAGTGCGAACGACGCGGCGTGCGACTCCGGGAAACCGTACTCGCCGAAGCCTTTGATTTGCTCGAAGAGGGCGTGGGAGAAGGACTCCGAGATCCCTTTTTTGGCGAATCCCTCGAGCAATCGCTCACGATGCCGTAGGAGCCGCCCGTGCTTCTTCCAGGCAGCCATGTCACGCCGGAGCTGATCGGCCTGGCCCGCGGTATAGCCGGCGCCCGTGATCGCGATCTGCATCACCTGCTCCTGGAATAGCGGAACCCCCAGGGTACGACCGAGGATGGGCTCGAGATCCGGGTGCGGCGCGATCGCGGGTTCCTCCCTGTTCCGACGTCGCAAATAGGGGTGCACCATCCCCCCCTGGATCGGACCTGGTCGCACGATCGCGACCTCGATCACCAGATCGTAGAAGCACCGCGGACGGAGGCGTGGCAGCATCGCCATCTGCGCTCGGCTCTCGATCTGAAAGATCCCGACCGTGTCCCCTCGCGACACGAGGTGATAAACGGTCGGATCCTCCGCTGGGATCCGGGCGAGGACGTCGATCGGGTCGAACAGCTCGGGCAGGCCGTTGTCATCCGCCCTCTCGGAGGGAGAGCGAAGCCCCCCGTCAGCGTGGATCAGCGCCAGAGCCTTGCGGATTGCCGTTAGCATCCCCAGGCCGAGGACGTCAACCTTGAAGAACCCAAGCGCGTCGATGTCGTCCTTGTCCCAAGGGATCACGGTACGGCCCCGCATCCGGGCCGGTTCGATCGGCGCCACCTCGTGGAGTGGACGGGCGGAGAGCACGAAGCCACCGACGTGGATCGACAGATGCCGTGGGAATCCCTGGAGTTCGTCGGCGAGCGCCAGCACCTTCCGTACTCGCTCGTCGTCGGGGTCGAGCCCGGCTTCGGTGACCCGCTCTCGGATCTTGGTCACTTCGTCCCATTGCCCGATGCAATTCGCCAGTCGATCGACCTGCTCGAGCGAGAAACCGAACGCCTTGCCGACCTCCCGGAGCGCGCTCCGTCCGCGGTACGCGATCACCTCCGAAACCATCGCGGCGTGTCCACGGCCGTAGCGCTCGTAGATCTCCTGAATGACCTCCTCGCGACGTTCATGCTCGAAGTCGATGTCGATGTCGGGAGGTTCATCGCGTTCGGCGCTCATGAAGCGCTCGAACAGCAGGCTCGACCGCGCCGGATCGACCGCGGTGATGCCGAGCACGTAGCAGACGGCGCTGTTCGCCGCGCTCCCCCTTCCCTGACACAGGATCCGACGACGCCGCGCGATCTCGACGATCTCCCAAGCGCTGAGGAAGTACGGTGCCTTCTCGAGCGTCGCGATGAGGGCGAGCTCATGCTCGAGCTGAGCGCGGACCTCGATGGGAACCCCGGTGGGATAGCGACGTGCGGCCCCCTCCCACGTGAGCCGCCGTAGCCGTCCGTTCGCCGTCTCCCCCGGTGCGAGCGTGCAGGGAAACTCGTAGCGGAGTTCAGCCAATGAAAACCATGACCTGTCCGCGATCTCGACGCTCCGCGCGACCCAGCCCGGGTGATCGCGGAAGAGGCGACGCATGGTCGCGGGTGAACGCAGCACGGCCTCGACGTTCCCGCGAAGACGGGTGCCGGCGTGATCGAGGGTCGTGCCATGGCGAATACAGGTGAGCACGTCCGCCAGCGGCTGCCGTGCCCGCGTGTGACAGAGCGGACGGGAGCTTGCCACGATGGGGAGTCCGTAGCGCGCGGACCAGCCGGAGACGAGCTCGGTCCGGGCCACATCCGTGCCGTCGAGATGCCGGTGGATCCCGAGCGCCGCATGCTCGCCGAAGGCTTCGCACACCACCGCCAGAAGCTCGGAGCTCGGCATGTCACTGCCGCCCGGGGCGTGCGGGGCCGGAACCACCGCGAAGAGCCCCGCCGCGTGCTCGGCGAGCCAAGCCGGCTCGCTCCCGGCCTCGCCCTTGGGACGATCCGCGTGGGCGCGAGTAATGAGCTGGCAGAGGTTCGAATAGCCGGTGTGATCGAGCGCCAGGAGCGCGACCACTGGGGGTTCCGCACCCGACGCGCACCCCTGCTTGGTCGCGACCAGGCCCTCCTTCGCACGGCGGCACCGAGCAGCCGCCCGAGGGGGGGCGGGGAACGACAGCTCGGCTCCTACGATCACACGCTGCCCGAGTTCGCGAGCCCGAACGAAGGCGCGGGGAGCACCATAGAGCCCATCGCGATCGCAGAGGGCGAGCGCCGCGAGCCCGAGCTCTTTCGATCGCTCGACCATCTCCTCGGGCTGAGCTGCCCCTCGCAGGAACGAGAAACAAGAGCACCCTAGGAGCTCGGCGAAGGCGACCACGCTGGCAATCCTCGATCCCAGTACCCAATCCCCTAGGGGACCGGGCGCTCGCTAGAGCTTCCTCGACACCCCGTTAATCGAAAATTCCCTGAAGGAAACGCTCGCCGGTGTGACGGTCGACATACACCAACGCCTCGAGCACCCCATCCTTTCCTTGCAGAAGCAGGCGGTAATAGTCCCGTGAGGTCGGGCGCTGGGACCACCATTCGACCGCCTCGAGACGGCGCTCGAACTCGATGTGAGCAAGGGAGTAGGCGCGGCCATCCACGAAAATCGCGCTCTCGTTTCTAAGCGCAGCCGTGAGCGGCACCGAATGAGCGAAGAGCCGCACCGGAAAGCGTACCGTTGGGCCGCCCTCCGACGTTCCGCTGCGTACCGTTGGGCCGCCCCCCGATGTTCCTCCCAAACCCGTAGCGCTCACCAGCAGGGTCTGAGCCTCGGGACGATGGGAGTCCAAAGAACGGAGCACCCCCACCCGATCGGAGCCAAGCTCTCCCGTGAGCTCACTGAGGAGCAGGGGTAGAGCGTCCACGTCGCGGGCGCCGGCGAAGCCGTTTGCGGTTACCCGTGACAGATCGAGCTGTCGCGTGGTGCGCTCGGTCAAGTTCGACACGGTGAGCCTGAGCGCCACGGTCGGCGCGGCGAGCGCGAGCCGTTCGAGGCGGGTGGTGATCACGCGAAAGAGCTCTTGCTCGCGCCAAATAGGGGCGGCGAGGGAGAAATCCAGCACGAGCTCGGGGCGGCTGCCCACCAGCCGCGCCACCGACGCGTCGAGCACGAGGGTTACCGTGAAGGCAGGGGCCGCCTCTCCCCTCCCCCCGAGGCGCGCTGCGAGCCGCGCCACGAGACTGCGCAATACGAACTTCAGTGGCTCCACACCCGAAACCGGATCCTCGAAGCTCGCCTCCTCCATCAGCGTGCGCGGCGGCTGGTAGGGGACGAGGAGCGTCGGATCGCGCCCGTGGCAGAGATCGAGCACGAGGCCAGCGTCATACCGTGGAGGCCAGAACGAAGATTTGGGCGCGTCGGGGCCCCGACGTCGAGACGTCGGCTCTCCTGCAAGACGACTCACCACGGCAGCCCGCGGGATTGCGCTGAGCTCACCCAGCGTGTGAACGCCAAGCTGCATGAGCCAGACCGCTCGCTCCACCGCGATAGGCAACGCCACGACGGGCAACGCAGCCACGAGTGCTGGCGTTGCCCGCACCCCAACCTCACGCTGGGGGCTCACCCCCCAACGCGCGATCGCCCGGGCGAGGATAGGACCCTCGGCCACGCCCAATCGAACCACGTGGCCGAGCTCACTCAATGTGCTCGCGAGCTCCACCAAGAGCTGACCCTCACCCCCGAACAGATGCTCGGTACCCGTGATGTCGACCCATACGGTGTCCGCGACGTTCCCCTGGTTCAGGGAGCGTGTCACCGAGGGACCGTTTCGCGACGACGCCGTTGTTCGACAGGACGATGCTCCCGCCGACTCCCCGTCTCCGAGCTCATAGGGTGCCTCAATCGCGACGGTGATTCCAAAACCGAGCGCGACCTCGGCCACCATGGCAAGCTCTGCGCGTACCTGGGATTGCGCTACACGGAACACCCCGAGCCGGGCCACCACGGCACGCGCCTCGGCGATCGTCTGGCCCTCGGTGATCCCGAACCGCCGCGCCTCTGTCGAGACGGCTGCCAGTCGAGCAGTAGGCAGAAGGTCATCCGAAGATGCGGCGTCGGGCCCGAGGTCACCCCCGATGCCGTCCTTTGCAGAAACGCCATCCGACGAGCCAGTATTCGGGGTATCGATCAAAACGACGCCAAAGGGGTGTCGTCTTTCGAGCCGCGTTCCGTTTCGCTCCTTGACCCCACCCTGAGGGGGAATGAGGTGTGAAGAAGCCACCTCTCGCACCGTCCCCAACGTGCCGCTCGCGCCGTCGAGTAGACGAGGCGGTCTTGCGAGCTCGCAGAGCAACTCGGGGAGGAAGATCGCTACGATCCGTCGAACGTTCGCCTGCCCAGCATTCACCCGCCCTACCTGCTCAGCGTTCACCTGCCCTCCCTGCCCAGCATTCACCTGCACCCTCGCCATCACCCTCGTGGCTCAACCGGCCATTTTGTGGATCTGCTGACAAGAAACCCCTTCAGGGGGCTGAAAACCTGGCACGAGCTTCACCTTATGAGGTCCCGAGAGCCGCCCCCGGCGATCCTTGGCAACACGCAAACCGAGCTCGTAACGCCCCAAGCGCCGGAGCTCCACTCGGAGCGCTACCGGCAAAGGCACGGGACGCGGCGCTTCCTCGGCGGTGAGCAGAAGCACACAGGTGTCGGTGCTCGCGGTCGCCAGCGCGAGCCGACGCACCACCCGGGCCCACTTACCCAAAGCCATGGCACGACCAAACGCCACGGATGGCTTCAGCGGAGGCATTACGGTAGCGCCAGGCACCCCCACCAGATCAATGACCACCACGGCGAAGACCTGCGACTCAGCGAGGCGAACGGCTACACGAGACAGTGCCTCGAGAGGAGGCCGCACGACCAACAACCGCTCGAGCCTCACTCCGGCAGCGGTCACTGCCGGGGCGTGGAGCGATGACGTGGGATCCACGAAAGCGCACCACGCGAGCTCACCGCCGCGCAGACGCGATTGCTCCTGTGCCGAACGACAGGCCGCGAGCACGAGGCTCGTACCAAACGCCGCGCCCCCGACCAAAGAGAGCTCGGTAACGGCCCCCCGCGGCACCCCCCCGTCGGGCAGGAGCACATCGAGAGGGCCAATCCCCAGCGGCAGTGCGGCTGCTGCCAAGGCCGCGTGTCCCAGCCCCGATGCCCCTTCCCTGCTCCCAACCCCCGCAAACCGCTCCCCAACCACTACCTGCGGTGGCAGTTGCTCGAGGAGGCGGGCGGGGAGAGCCATCGGATACTGAGCAGAATAACACTGAACAAAAGAATAGCTACCGGAGACCAAAAAACGGCCAGCTAGCCGCCATCCGCGCCAACCGAAACCATTTACCCTGCAGAAGCACCAAGGAATCGTCTGCCCCTCCCACCCACGAGGAGGCCACACCCCCAACCACCAGATCGAGCCCGCTCATCGATGCGCGCTTCAACCCTCGGTCGAACACGTAGCCGCCAACGAGACGGTCATTGGCGCGTTGGCTACCAGCGCGGGACGGGCCCGCAACCCAAGCACGGCGGCGGGTCGTGCCCGGGCTACAACAGCAATCAGGTTGATTGCTGCGTCAAATCAACCACCTAGAGCACCGAACCGGCAGCAGACCCCTCCCGAGGCAGCGCTGGAAACGCGTCGCTGCGAGGCGAGGACGCATTTCCAGCGCTGCCGTTGCTGTCGGCAACCTGATCGGTGCTCTAGGCTTCTTTCTGGCGGGGAAAGCGAGACCCCCCGCATCGGCTGCGACCTGCGGCCTCCCCCGCCTCAGCGCCTGATGAGCGGCGGGCGCCTCCGGCGCCGATCTACCGCGCCACCGAAAAACCGCCCGTGATGCGCGGATCTTCAGACCTACTGGACCAGCGCCCTGCCGCTCCCAAGCACGGGGCCTCGGCAATGCTCGCTCGCCATCCCTCGCCGCCAACCATCGCGCGGCCCCTACTGCCGTTCAGCCGGCCTTCCCTCCGCCGTGACCCGGCGGTCCTGCGTTCAACGCCACCGCCCGCTCACCCCACCAGCGAGACCCCCGATCAGTCGAACGGCCGCGCTGATGCCGCCAGAGTCTGCTCGACGATCCCCGGGCCAATCCCGAGGCGGATCGCGATCCGGCCCATCTCCGACAGCTCCTCCGTCGTCACCTGACCGTCGGCAGCAGCCACGATCGTCAGATGCTGGACCAGCTGGGCCCGCCGCTGGATGGGTTGTTGGGCAGCAACGGTGAGCTTCTCCTCGAGCTCCGCCCGCGCGGCCGCGACATCCACCCCCGACCACATCTCCTCGTGACCCACCAGGCGACGCAGGGCCTTGATCTCGGCGTCGTGCACCTCGCCGTCCGCGGCAGCCACGCTCACCGCCGCGCAGTAAAGCAGACGGCGCATCTGCAGCGAGTCCTCGTCCTTCTCCTCGAGGTAGCTCGGATCCATCACGTCGAGATCGCGCTCCACGATCTCCTCGACCGCATCGAGGCTGAGATCGCCGGGACCAAACCCGGTCAACGCCTTGAACCGCTCGGACCGCGAGAACGCCACCACCGCCCTCACCCGCAGGGGGCTGTACGGGTGCGTGCTGAAACAGTCGAGCGTGTCATCGTCATCGCGAGGCTTCTGCCGAGCTTCTGGCGCTGACGCCAGCGAATCGACTTGCTCCGCATAGGCATCCAGGTCCGGCTCGACATGAACGGAGGACAGACCGCTGGCCAGCTTGAAGAAGCCGCTGGCCGCCGCTCGGGAGTCCCCGGCACACACGAGCCCCGCGCGATCCGCCGAGTGCTCTGCGGACCGAGCCCAGAGATAGAGCCGCAGTGCGTTGCGCCGACTCACGAGGGGGCCGGCTCGATCCTCCAGGCGAGCGAGCGCGGGCATTGGAAGTCGATGGTGTCCAAGGACCAGATGCCCGAGCTCGTGCCCGAGAACGAACCGAAGCTCCTCTGGCGAAAAGGCCTCGACGAGCCGCGACGACACCGCAATCAAGTCGGGGCTACCCTCGCAACGCATCGCCGACGCATGGAACTCCGCGTCCGCTCGAACATAGAACTCGATCGCACGGTCGTAGCCGAGCCGTCGGCGACAGTCCGCGAAGGCGTCAGCAATCGCCGGTGCCATCGAACGGGTCAATCGCAACGCACCCGTCAAGAGCCCGCGGCGGCCCATGAACCCATAGCCACCGTGACGCTCCTCGAGCTTGCCGAGGGCATAGGCGACGTCCGGTTGGGACAAGAGCTCGCCCGTCAGGGCGAGCTCGCGCCGCGAACGCAACGCCTCCGGATCAAGCTGCGCACTCGCCATCAGGAAGCGTACTTGATGGCCAGAACGTTGATGATGGTCTTGGCCGTCGCGTCATCCAACCCGAGCACGCGCTGCATCGCTTCCAACATCGCGTCTTCGTCCTCATCCACGTCACCTGAAGCCAATGCGATTTCCGCGGCCAGCAGGAATGCCTTCTGCTTCAGCGCCGGAGTGGATATCTGCCCCAGGGCCGCGACCGAAGCTTGCGGATTCTCGTACTTGCGGACGAGCTTCTTCGCATCACCGATCATGCCCTGGAATTGCTGTTCGGTGGTGTCCTTGAACTCGGGGAGCGAGTTCGCGGCCGCAATCAGAACGGCCGCTTCTTCATCGTCGAAGTTGCCGTCAGCGCCGGCCATCAAGAACATGGCGTGGATGAGCAGTACGTCGTCCGTCGGAGCCTTGGAAGGGGCGAGTCCAGCTAGGCGAGAGAGTAGTCCCACGGTTCTTCTCCTGTTCCTCGGGTCTGTCGTGCCTCGAGCTTGTCGTGCCTCGAGCTTGCCTTCTCCCGAGGGTCGTTGGGCGAGAGGCTAGATCGACGAGGGGACTCGAAGCAAGGCTCGGAGAGATCCCCTTCCCCTGCCGAAGGAACCGGCCGATGCTTCGCTCTTGACACCGGATACCGGTCCGTTTCCGCCTCCGGTACCAGAAGACCACCCGCACCTGGAGTCCCGGATCGGGCCCAGATCTCCCAACCCGGCGGAGCCGGAACCATAGAGGGCACTTGGCCGTCAGCGGTCAGCTATCAGCTGTCAGGTAGAACCCGGCGCTCCTGATGCCTGATGGCTGACGGCCACGAGCACACTGCGAGAGGAGATCCTGCCAGATCTGGCCAAGATCGCACCGCCAAGGGACCAAGGAGGCGTCCTGGGAAGCGCACCCCAGCAGGGCGAGGGTGTGCCTCCTGCCGCGCCATCGCTGTCGGCCACCAGATCGACACTCCGGTTGGCGTTCCCCACCCGCGAACCCGCGTGCAATCGTCGACGAAGGCGACGCGGTCAGCTGCCCCCCCGGGGGTGCCGGTCCGTCGCCCCCCGTGCTAGGAACCGCCGGTGCCGAGCGCAGACATCGACTCGACCGTCCCGTCACCGCCGCTCGCCGAGCTCGAACGGCTCGAGGAGATCCTGCGGGGACTCGGGTCGGTCGTGGTCTGCTACTCGGGCGGCACGGACAGCGCTCTCCTGCTCGCGATTGCCCATCGTATCCTCGGTGATCGAGCCCTCGGGCTCACGGCGGCGAGCCCGAGTCTGGCACCGAGCGAGCGCGCCGATGCCATCCACTTCGCGCAGCAGCTTGGGGCCCGACACGAGCTATGCGCAACCCGCGAAATGAACCGTCCCGGCTACGTGGAGAACGGGGCGGACCGCTGCTACCATTGCAAGACCGAGCTATACCTCGCGGCCGAAGCGAAACGTCGTGAGCGGGGGTTCGCCTTCGTCGTCAATGGCTCGAATCTCGACGATCTCGGCGACTTCCGGCCGGGACTCGAGGCCGCGCGCGAAGCCAACGTCCGCAGTCCATTCGTCGAGGCCAAGCTCGGGAAGGCGGAGGTGAGGGCCATCGCTCGGCACCTCGGCCTGACGGTCTGGGACAAGCCAGCAGCCGCGTGCCTGGCGAGCCGCTTGCCCTACGGCACCAGCGTGACCGTCGAACGATTGGCCCAGATCGCCGACTTCGAGGAGGCTCTCCGCGGTCTCGGTTTCCGTCAGGTCCGGGTCCGCTGGCACGACACGATCGCGCGCATCGAGCTCGATCGGACAGAACTCGCCTGCGCCGTGGATGACACCGTCCGGGAGGCAATCGTCGCCGCGGGCAAGCAGCAAGGGTTCAAGTACATCACCCTCGACCTTTTCGGGTATCGCACCGGCTCGCACAACGAAGTGCTGAGCGGGCGGGGACTCCGGATCGTCACCGACGAGTGAGTGTGGGCCACCCCCGGCGGGCGGCGTCTCGGTGATCTCGCCCCGGTCAGTCCCTGGGTGGTGTGATCGTGGCCGGATCTGGCAGAACGTTCCTTGGTGTTCTCGTGGCCATCGGCCATCGGGCCTCAGCAATCAGGGTCTCCACGTTCTACCTGACCGGCGACCACTGACCGCGGATGGCCTGTGCGTTCCGGCTCCACCGCGGGTTAGGGCGTGTGCGCGAGGGACGCCGCGGCCAGACGCTGCTCGGTGAGCGGAGGCCTGGCCGCTACGCCATCGAGATCGTCCGCTCAATCGTCGCGGCGCCCACCGCGATCATCGCGAGGACGTTCGGCATCGCGCGGTCGATCCTCCCGGGACCGCTCGCGGGGGCGGTCGTCCGCGGGTCGATCCTCCCGGGACCGCTCGCGGGGGCGCTCTTCCGAGGGTCGGTCCTCCCGCGATCGCTCGCGGGGCCGGTCGTCCGAGGGTCGGTCCTCCCGCGATCGCTCGCGGGGCCGGTCGTCC
>JAFGBI010000454.1 GCA_016933275.1 Polyangiaceae bacterium
AGCGGGTGGTGAAGAAGGCCACCCAGCGGGTGGTGAAGAAGGCCACCCAGCGGG
The DNA here is from genome assembly GCA_016933275.1 of Polyangiaceae bacterium. Lineage (GTDB taxonomy): Bacteria > Myxococcota_A > Polyangia > Polyangiales > Polyangiaceae > JAFGBI01. Next base: position 55 of record JAFGBI010000454.1, read on the forward strand.
TGGTGAAGAAGGCCACCCAGCGGGTGGTGAAGAGGGCCACCAGGCAGGTGATCCCCACACCGCTGCCGCCGCCATGGGTGGAAGCTGAGGTCGATGAGGGGATCTCGACGCGACCTACCACCCCACCGCTCGCCGCTCGCCAGATCCCCGGGACCGAGTCGGTATCACCGCGCCGCGCGAGCGACATCGGATTCGCATACGGCGGCCTGTTGCGGGAGCGGCCGGGACCGACTCCCGAACAGTGGGCGCGGATCGAGGCGCGCGTCGGAGCGCTGCCCGAGGACTACAAGGCGTTTCTCGAGATCCAGAACGGCGGGACCCCGCGGTTGCCCTATCTGCCGATCGCCGAGGACGGCTTCCTCGTCGAGTGCCTCAACTACGTGGACGGCGCCGGCGAGGATATCTACGACGTGGAGAGAGCCTCGGTGCGGCCGAGCGAAGACCTCGGGGAGGAAGTGGTTGCCATCGCCCCCGACGGAAGCGGAGACCAGCTGATCCTGCGTCGCGTCGACAGCGATTGGCGCGTTCAATGGTGGCGTCACGATGAGGGCACGACTGAGGACGTGGCCATGTCGTTCAGCGATCTGCTCGACCTGCTCGAAGCCGATCCCAACCCGGAATCGGAGTTCGACGAGGAGCAGTCCAGGCCGAGTCCGTGAGCTTCTACGCCGATCTCCACGTTCACTCGAAGTACTCCCGGGCCACGAGCAAGGACTGTGACCTGTGGCACCTCGCGTGGTGGGCGCAGCGTAAGGGCATCGCGGTGGTCGGCACTGGGGATTTCACCCACCCTGCCTGGTACGACGAGCTCAAGACCAACCTGGTCTCCGCTGAGCCAGGGCTCTTCCGGCTGCGTCCGGAGCTCGAACGCGAGGTGGCGGCGCGCCTGCCCCACGCCTGCCGCCGGGAGCCGACGCGCTTCCTCCTGTCCGTGGAGATCGCGACCATCTACAAGAAGGGCGACCGCACCCGGAGGATCCACCATCTGGTCTACGTGCCCGACTTCGACACCGCGGAGCGATTTCGGGTCGCGCTGGCGCGGATCGGCAACATCGCCTCCGACGGGCGGCCGATCCTGGGGCTTGACTCGCGGAATCTGCTGGAGATCGTGCTCGAGAGCGGTCCCGGTGCCTACCTGGTCCCGGCACACATTTGGACTCCATGGTTCTCGGTGCTGGGATCGAAATCGGGCTTCGACACGGTGGCGGAGTGCTACGGCGACCTCACCGCGCACGTCTTCGCGGTCGAGACCGGCCTCTCCTCGGATCCTCGCATGAACTGGCGAGTATCGAGCCTCGACCACTTTCGGCTGGTCAGCAACTCCGATGCGCACTCACCGCCGATGCTCGGGCGGGAGGCGAGTCGTTTCGAATCGGGCCTCGACTACTTCTCCATGCGGCGGGCCCTCGAGACGGGCGAGGGATACGGTGGGACGCTGGAGTTTTTCCCGGAGGAGGGGAAGTATCACCTCGATGGGCACCGCAAGTGCGGTATCCGGCTGGAGCCGCCACGGAGCCGTGAGCTCGGTGGCCGTTGCCCGGTCTGCGGAGGTGGGCTGACGATCGGGGTCCTGCACCGCATCGAGGAGCTGGCGACCCGCGCCGATGGCGAGTTGCGCCCCAACGCCGACCCCTTTCATTCCGTGCTCGCTCTACCCGAGCTGATGGGGGAGATCCTGCGGGTCGGCGCGAAGAGCGCGGCCGTCGAACGACACGTCTCCCTGCTCGTGGATCGTTTGGGACCGGAGCTCGAGATCCTCGTCCGGACACCAGTGGAGGACGTGCGACGGTCCGGTCCGCCGCTCCTGGCGGAAGCCGTGGAGCGGATCCGCGCCGGGCGTGTCTTCTGCGAGGCCGGCTACGATGGAGAGTACGGCATCGTTCGCGTGTTCGACGCCAGTGAGCTAGCGAGCGGAGCACGCGGACCCCTGCTCTCCGCGGACGCGGCGGCGGGCGACGGCGCGTCCGTGCCGCCCTCGACGCCGGACGGCGGCCCGGCGAGCAGGACGCAGGCGCGGAGCTCGCATGCGGCTGGGGGATCTGCTGCCGCGGACGATTCTGTCGTGCTGACCGATTGAGGCCCTCTCTCGATCCTCCTCGGCCCGCCTCCTGTGGGGCCCCGCGGTGCGATTTGCGCGGTGCGGGTTGGGGAGGGCGAAAGGCCAGAAGTTGGCGGATCTGGAAGGCGAAACATAGACTGGGGGTCGTGAGGTTGACGACGCGCTCTCCACGGCATCGTTGCCGCTGGCGACCCAACTGGGGCTCGGGCCGTGCGCCGGTCAGCAGCAGCCTGTGCGCGTGGCTGCTCTGCTTGGCGCCCATCACCATCGGAGCGTGCACGAGCGACCTGGAGCACCCTCCAGCGCTCGAGGAGGCGTGCGACCTCGCGGATGATCCGCTCTGCCAACCGCGTGCGCCGAGGTCCTCGGTGTCCGGGGGAGGGTCGGCGACCGAGGGAGCCGGAGGGAGTGGCGCTCCGGACACGATGACGCTCACCGGGAGCGTGGTCGAGATCGACGACGAGCTTCTGGAGAACGAAGCCCGCTTCGTCGGTGTGGCGGAGGTCTTCGTCCAAGCGCCTTCGGGGTTCGTCTCGCAGAGCCTGGACGGCTCGTCCGATGACATTGCGCTCCCTGGAGTGGCTCGCCGGCGTCAGAACTGGGTCACCGTGGATCCCGCGGAGCTCACCTACCTCACCACGCTCCAGCCGCTCGATACCACCAGCGATGAGCCGGTACGCGTGCGGATCGTCCGGACAGCTCCCGTGGACCGCGCCCTCCAGGGCCTGGTGACCCCGCTGGTCCGCACGGCCAACACGGCTCAGATCGCGGTGTTCCTCGAAGACAGCTCCGGCATCGGACGGCCGGGTCTGTACGCGGAGGTGGCCTCAGCCGAGGCTGTCGTCTTCTCCGACGGGGCCATGCTGAGCGATCAGATGGGAACGACCGACGGTTCGGGGCTCGTGTTCGCGGTCAACGTCCTGGCAGCACCCACGCCGACCGACGTCGTGGTGGCCGTCAGCAACGGGCTCGTTACCGGGAGCGTCGTCGTGCGCACCCAGAGCGCCACCCTCACCCTGGTCCACGTCGACGTGAGCGAACTCGGACTGTGACCTCGCCAAGACCGACCGACTCAACCACCCGTCGCGGATGGCCATCCCAATCCCCCGATTCGGGGCGTTACGGGAGGTGGATCCGCAAGGCAGGTGTGTGGCACGTCGAGCAGTCGGCCGCGGTGGTGTGGCTAGTCTTCAGGGCGCAAACGGTGTCGGGACACTTGCTCACGCAGACCTGGTAAGGAGCCGCGAGGTCTCCGAGGATCTGGAAGAACCCTCCCGGACCGGTCACCGCGGCAAGGGGCGTACCTCCCTCCGGCGTGATGGTGAGCGTGGCCTGAGGAACCGGCGTCCTGCTGACCACGCCGTCGTAGACGTAGCCACCGAGATAGCCCGGTCGGTGGCACGTCGTACAGGTCTGATCGTCGAAGGAGGTATCGTGCATGCGCGGTCCGCCCGAAGCGGGCGGAATGCAGTCGCCCGGGTTCGATCCGCCGGTGCCGCCGCTGCCGCTGTCGCTCAGGGTGAGGTAGATGAGGTGCCCGGTCGACCCATGACAATTCGCATTCTGGCAGTCGAGGCTGTCGTGTCCCCGGGTGGCGCAGGTTTCGTCGGAACAGCGGCTCACGCAGGGGGTGAAGGTGGAGGTGGTGGCGCCCGTCAAGTGGAAGAACCCGTTAGCGGCCGTGGGCGCGCTCACGGCCGTGCCGTCGGTGTTGTTCAGGGTAACGGTCGCGGCTGGCACCCACGCCTCGCCGACGGCGTTGGAGTAGACCCAGCCGCCCCACATGTCCGGGTGACAGACAGCGCAGCTCTCGTAGTCATACGTGCCGGGGTGGGACCGGACCGTCGGATCCGGGACCGCGCAGGGATCGACGGTCCCGCCGGAGGTCTGGAGGCCGCCGGTGCCGCTGTGGCCGGTGGTTGCGGTCCCTCCGCCGGATGATCCCCCTCCGCCGGTGATTGCCCCTGAGGCTCCGTCCGAGGCGTTGCCTGCCGGCCCTTCGTCGCCCTTCCTCCCGCAGCCGGCCACGTCGAGCGCGAGGGCGATCAGAGAGGATCCGAGGACACTGCGGATCGAATGGTCAGCGATGGCCATGGATCGTGGGCTCGCGGATGGGGCGCAGTTGGGTCTCGCCGCCTACCTCAGGTAGACCTTACCTGTCGTCGTACCGTTGTGACAAGTGCCGCAATCCGCGTCGGTCGTGTGTTGATTCTCGAGCGAGCAGATCTCCGACGTGGGGCATTTGCTCACGCAGGCGGTGTACGGGGTCGGGATGGCCTGGGCGGTCGTGGTGGTCCCCACGGTGCCGAAGAAGAACATGCCGTCCGGGCCGGTGACGGCCACCAGCGGAGGACTGGACGCTGGCTTCAGCGTGATCGTGGCTTCCGCGATGGTGGTGGAGCTGGTTGCGCCATCGTAGAGGAAACCACCCTTGTAGTTGGGGGTCACGTCCAAGTGGCAGTTGACACAGGGTTGGTTGGAGGTGGTGCTGTAGACTTGCTCGAGGTGGACATACGGACCGCCGGTCACGGGTTGTGCGCAGTTCTCGCCAGGCACGGTCCCGCCCGTACCGCCGGTGTTCTGGGTCGTGACGTAGATCCGCTGCGTGGGGAGCGCGTGACAGCCAGCCGACAGGCAATCGACACTGGTGTGGGTCGTGAGGTTGCAGTCCGTGCTCGGACACTTGCTGACGCAGACTGTGTACGGGGATGAGATCGCGGGGGCCTGCCCGAAGGTGAAGAAGCCGTCTTCGCCTGACACTGTACTGAGCGTCGAGCCATCGCCGTTGGTGATGGTGACGGTGGCTCCAGCGATCCACGGGTAGCCCCGGGCGCTCGCGTACACCCAGCCGCCAATCTCGTCGCCGTGGCAATAGGGCTTGTTGCAGGATACGTTGTCGTAGTTTCCAGCAGAGTGTGTCTTGTCGCCGGTCGCTGCCGGGGTGCACTCCACGACGGCGCCTCCCGTGGCAGCGCCGCCGGTGGTGCCGCCTCCGCCGGTTCCACCCGTACCCGGCCCGGCTCCCGTGGGGCTGTCGCCACCCGAGGCGAGGCCAGCCGCGGTCCCACCGCTGCCGCCAGACACGCTTCCGCCCGTGCCCCCCTGGGTCGAATCAGTGGCTTCGCACCCCAACGTGATCCACCAGAGTCCAGCCAGGGCAACGAGGCTGCGACCTGGGCGGTCGCCGAGATTCAGGCGAGATTGCATGGTAGCTGTCCAAGGTGGTGGATGATCGAAGTGGTGCTCGAGACCAGGCCATCGCGGGTCGCGGAACGAAGCCGAGCGATGCCACGTCGGCGAGGCGGATGCTAGCATGTCCCGCTCGGGGCTAGAGCAGCAATCAGGTTGATTGCTGCGTCGAATCAACAACCTAGAGCACCGAACCGGCAGCAGACCTCTGCCGAGGCAGCGCTGGGAACGCGTCCTCGCCTC
>JAFGBI010000455.1 GCA_016933275.1 Polyangiaceae bacterium
GGAACCATCTGCCGCTGGACCGCGGACTGAGCACCGGCCGTGCGGGGGCGGCCGCCATAGAGCGCACATCGAGCTCAAGCGGCAAGCCCTCCCACGGCCGGCCGCCGAAGAGCTCACTCGAAGAATTCCTCGGCCAGCAGTTGAGCGTTCAGCAACGTACCCGGCCCGGGCTGTTCGGCATCGCTACACGAGACAGCACCGTACTCGCGAGCGAAGGTCACGCTCAAGACATGGACCGACCCCTCGACGGGCAACTCGACGCTCGAGCGCACCGGAACGCGGCGTTCTTCCCCGGCCGCGGTCGCCAGCACATCGAGCTCGGAAACGGCTTCGTGGCACCCGTCCTGGTCCGTCGCGTCACACACCGCGTCGAAGGAGAACACGACCGGTAGGTCCAGTTCCGTCACGACCTCCGGATAGTACGTACCCTCGTACTTGACCCAGAGAAGCGAGTGGTCCTGGCGGCGGAGTTCCACCGCTCCGCTCTCGCTCGCGAACAGGCCGAGCTTGACCTCCAGCGTGTCCCCGGGCTCGGCGAGCGGCGGCAGCAGCGGGTCGCCCTCGACAATGAGTGTCAGGTTGTCCTCGGCGCTGTCGAGCGCGATGACGAGGCCCACATCGTCCCGCCGCGAGGCGTCGCGTGCACGAGCCCGTGCTCGCTGACGCTGCGCGCGGGCGGTCCCCCAAGCGCGGGCTCTCTGCCCGCGCGGAGGGCCACCGGTGGAGAACGGGTGGCCCGGAGAGCGGAGCGGTGGCGGCGAAGCATTGCGTCCCCGCGACGGGCAGGGGGCAGCTCAGGACCGCTTCCCCCGCCGCTTCGCCAGCAATATCTCCGCCGCCGACATCGCCCTCGCCGACGGCGGCGGCGCGCCGCCGCCGTCGGCCGTCGCGGGACGCGCGGGGGTCTGCGGTCGTTGCACGGCGGCCGTTCGGGGCGCCGCAGCCGCGATCGGCGGCGGTCGCCCGAAGGGCGCCACTGCCGGCCGTGTTTCGGGTGGTACACGCTCCGCCCGCGCCTCGCGCCGTGAAGTGAGCAACACCTGCGGCGTCGCGTCCGTCTCCGCCGTCCGCGCCGCCGCCCGCCGTCGCGCTCGCCGTTCAGCGCGTGCCTCCCGCGATGCCCGCCACCGCGCCGGCAGACTCGATGGGGTTGCCCCCGCCGTGTAGCGTCGTGGGTGCAAGGCCGTGCTCGCTCGCGCTGCGCGCGGGCGGCCCCGCCTAACGCGGGCTGCCGCCCGCGCGGGGGGCCCACGGCTGGAGGTCGACGCGGCGCGCCACGGCGGCGGCGGTCCTGCACGTCCTCGCGAACGAGAGACAGCGGACGCGCGTCCGGCAGGTGGGGCCGGGCTCGCGGTGGGGGCGAAAGATCCCTGCCGCGCCCGGTGGGCTGCGCGGCCTACGGTGGGGGCGCGTCATGGATCTTTCGCCTGGGGGGGGGGGCGTTCCCGGCCCCACCCGCCGGATGGAGGTCACATGTCGGCATTCGCAGATCGTCACGCCCATCGTCGCAGTCAGGAGCTGGCGGAGCGTGCAGCGCTCATGAGAGCAGTCCCGACCGAGTCGGAGGTGCGGCTGTGGGGTGCCATTCGGGCGGGGCGTCTGGGCACGCGATTTCGGCAGCAGGTGGTGGTTGGTGAACACATCGTGGACTTCCTGGCGCCGGCAGCGCGGCTGGTAGTGGAGGTCGATGGGACGTGCCACGAGGGCCGGGAGGTGGCGGACGCTCGCCGTGATCGGGTGCTGCGGCGGCTTGGATATCGGGTGCTGGGGCTGCCGGCCGAGCTGGTGATGCGTGAGTTGGGTGTCGCGGTCAGTCGCATCGTGGAGGCGCTCGCGGAGGGCTGAGCGGCGGCAGCGCGGCAGCGGGCCGGCAGGATCGCGCTCACCCAACGCGTTGTTCGCCTGGGGTGCGTAGAGGCGCTCGGCAGCCCCTAGCGCGGGCAGAGCCCGCGCTAGGGGGGCTCGCCCGTTCGAGGCGGAGCCGAGACGGGCGGCGTCCCCTCGCCGTCGGCCGTCGCGGACCTCGCCGGCACGTGCGCAACAGCGACCGGCGGCGGCCGTTGCACAGCAACCGTCGCCGAACGCGGCCGCACGAAGGGTGGCGCCGCCGCCGGTGCATCGGCGCCCACATGCTCTGCACGCGCTTCACGTCGCGTCGCGAGCGGCACCTGCGCCGTCGCGTCCGTCTCCGCCGTCCGCGCCGCCGCTCGCCGTCGCGCTCGCCGTTCTGCTCGTGCCTCCCGTGATGACTGCCACCGCGCCGGAAGATTCGCTATCACCGCCGGCACCGCGAGCCGCCGCGCCGCCACCTCGAGCAACAAGAGCACGGCCGCCCACACCACGAGCCACGCCGTGATACTTCGATACGCGAACCTCAACACGTCGCGTTCCCGAAAAACCCCCGCCATCGTATCGCGGACCTTACCGGAGCTCAGCTCCGCCAACCGCCGGAGCAGCGCGCGGTCCGAGCCGGTGGTTCGAAGCTCCTCGCCGACCGTCAGCACCGCGCCCGTCGTGCCGACCGCGGCCTGCGTCGCTTCGTCGACGGCCGCCACCACGAACGCCCCCGGCCGTGAGAGCGGCATGCGCGCCGCGTACACGCCGGCACCGACGGGTTCCAGCTGGGCATCGGCGCGGAAGGCTCATGCGTCTTCCAACGCGCGGATCCACGATGGATGCCGCTCTCACTCTCCGGTCCGGTGCGCCCAACCCGAATCGGAGCCCAAGTGCTTGGGAAGGGTCACGATCATCGTGAGTCCGCGGTCGGGAC
>JAFGBI010000456.1 GCA_016933275.1 Polyangiaceae bacterium
ACGCGCGAGGTGGCCGACGTTCTGTGGCCGACCCGCCGCGCATCGGGCATCCTTCGAGCATGCCGACGCCCGCGAACGAACCCTCGCCGATCCCGAGCGCTCCGTTCGACGACCTCGATCTCGACCGCCCCGAAGACGAGGAGGAATGGGAGCGCCGCGTGATGGCGCTCGCTAGCGCACGGTTGACGGCGGAGCGAGCGCGCCTCGAGCGGCTCGGTATCATCGACGCCGACGGCGATCTCGTCTCCACAACAACTCCGGCGGCAGGCACGGATCGAACTTGCTCACCCGCCCCCGCGCCCCCGCGCCCTGAGCGTGCCGAGCCGCGTCCTCGACCGTCGGACCCTTCCGACCGGCAAGCTCCCGTACCACCTCATGGACCGCGGCAAGGCTTCGGCCAGCATCGCCCTTCAGCGTGATCGACGTGTTGCGGCTGACCACCGACGCGCTGAGCGCCGCCTCGAGAAGACGCGCGAGGAGGAGGTTTGCGGCGCCGCCGGCGAAGGTCCACCAGGTGATTTCGTCGGAGGACTCGACGAACGGCGCGGGGGAGTCCGCGAGGAAGGCGTGCTCGGCACGAAGGGTTTCCGTCACGCGGCGGGCCCGCTGGGAGAGCGCGGGGTCGTCGGAGGGGTCGAGGAGCACCGCCCGCATGGCCTGGCAGAGCTCGAAGGCGAGGAACCGGGCTCCGCCGGTCCATCTGGGGGCGCGGCCGGTGGGGGCCGGGCGGACGACGCAGAGGCCGCGTTCCCACTCGATGGTGACGATCTCCCAGGTCTTGCCGGCGAGGAGGAAGGCACCTCGCTCCGCGTCGGAGTCGATCGCGGCCAGGAACGCAGCGTCCACGGCGCCGAGCGCGTCGTGGCCGGCGCGGACCTGGATCAGGCGTGGGCAGTCGAAGACGGCGTACAGCTCGCGGAAGTTCGCCCGGCCGTAGCGGCGTTCGCCCTCGGGGCCGAGCCAGAGTCTGCCCTCGTGATCCGCGAGGATCTCGCTGGCGAGCATGTGGGCGGTGAGCGCCGTTCGTTCGGCGGGCGTCACGTCCACGAAGCTCGTCGCCCCGGCGATCCAGGACCACCAATCCCCGACCCCAACCCCATTCTGCTGGACGCCGAGAGCCATGAGCTGATGCGCCAGAATGTGGAAGGCCGCGCGCGAGGGGCGCACCGGCTCGATGAAGCCCTGGCGGAAGAGGCGCACGATGGCCGCGGTCTGAAGTACCGCCGTGTCCTTGGTCGCGAGGAACGTGCAGTTGGCAGCGCCACCGCGGCGACCAGTCCGACCCATGCGCTGAAGGAAGCTCGCGACGCTGGGCGGGGCGTCGAGCTGGAGCACGTGGTCGAGATCGCCGACATCGATCCCGAGCTCGAGGGCGCTGGTGGCGACGATGACGCAGTCGCTCCCCTCCTCGAAGGCCCGCTCCGCGTCGTGTCGCTCCCGGGCGGAGAGCGAGCCGTGGGTCACGAAGGTCATCACCTCGCGCTGCCGGAGGAAATTCCCGAGCTGCTCGGCCTTGCCTCGCGAATCGACGAAGAGCAGCCGCTTCTTTTCCGGATGGAGGCGCTCGATCACGAGCGCGGCGTTCTCGAGACTGCCCACGTAGTCCAGGTTGAGCTCCGGCTCGCGGCGCCCCCCACCCGGATCCACGATCGTCCCCTCCCGCTGCGAGCTGCCCTGGAGCCAGCGCAGGATCTCCTCGGGGTTGCCCACCGTCGCGGAGAGCCCGATGCGCTGCACGTCGAGGCCGCAAAATCGGGTCAGGCGCTCGAGCACGGACGCGAGGTGGGCACCGCGATCGTCGTCGGCGAAAGCGTGCACCTCGTCGATGATCACCGCGTGCAGCCCCGCGAAGAGCTGTCGTGTGGGAACACGCGCGCTCATCAGCATCGCCTCGAGCGACTCGGGGGTGATGAGCAGGATGTCGGCAGGCTCGGCCAGGAAGCGCTTGCGAGCGCTCTGCGCAGTGTCGCCGTGCCACTTGAAGGCCCGCCGCCCGATGAGCCCGGCGTACCGCGCGACGCGATCCTCCTGGTTGTTCAGGAGCGCCCGGATGGGCGAGACGTAGAGCACCGACACTGGCCGCCAATCCTCGGCGTCCATCGCCGAGAGGAGCGGGAAGAACGCGGCTTCGGTCTTTCCCCCAGCGGTTGGCGCCAGAACAAATGCTGCCGCACCTGGGACAACGGGACCGGAAGTCGCTCCGCGTGCAATGCCAGAAGCCAGACCTCGATCTCCTCAACGGCAAGGCAGTGCAGCAGTCTGCCCTGGTGTTCTGCGGCGCGCATCGCAGCCTTCTCTTTGTTGCCATCGCGATTGCAGTCACGGTCACCGGAACCGAAGCTCTTCCAGTCCCCTAGCTCGATGGACTTCAGCATGGCGGCCTCATCCTAGCTCAGCTCTGAACCATCGCCGCCACCCAGATCCAGCTCAATCTCATCCACGTTCCCCCCGACCCCCGCCGCCGCTCGTTCTTCGACGGTGAGCTCGTTGGCTTCGACGACGAGGTCGTAGTGTTTCCTCGGGTCGAACGAGTCGTACTCGTCGATGCGGTCGAGGAGGTCGACCAGGCGCTTGAGGTAGATACGGGGGGCGACGCCCGTCTTGCCGCCGAGCTTGCCGGAGACGCCGATCGCGAGCCCGCTCGGCGCTGGGGGCACGCGCCTTCAGGATGGCGCAGTCGGCAAATGGAGAGCGAGCAGGAACAACCGGCGGCGGAGGCTCGGCGCCCAAGCCAGGGAGGCCTAGCTGACCTTCCTTCGGGCGCTTCTTCCCGCGCGGGGGCGCAGCCGCGGGGGTAATGATGGGCACCGGCGCAGCCACCTCCCGATTCCACCACGCCGGCACGTGCAGTGGGCGCACGGCCAGCGCTGGATCGTCGCGGAGCTCGGAATCGGCGAGGGCCCGGTGGAGCAGCACACAGGGGGCGACCATCTCGGCGAGGGTGGCTCCCCCGTGCTCCCCGGCGTGCGGGGCGCTGCCGTAGCGGAGGCGGTCGTTGTCCTTGGCGGTCGCGAGGGGCGAGCCGCTCGGCGGCACCCGCCCGCCGAAGAACGCGGCGCGACTGACCTCGGTCGTGGTGGGCAGCGCCGCGAAGACGACCGGGTAGCGCGCCTCTCCGAGCAGCTTCTTGGCGTCCGCCTGGTCGTGCCAGGCAATGGGTCCCCAGCGGAGGGCGAAGCCTTCGAGGGACTGCAGCAGCTCGACCGCCTGCGCCCAGGCCATGCCGTCCATCAACAGGACGAGCAGCTTGCGATCGTCCCGAAAGTCGAGGAAGCGGACGGCAACGCGCTCGAGCACCGTGTCGATGCCGAGCATCTGGGAGCGGGGTCGTCCCGCCTCGACCCAGGCTTGGAGCGCCCGAGCGAAGCGGGTGTCGAGCTCCGCACGGGCAGCATCGGCGGCGGCCGCGACGGCCTGTGCACCACGGCCGAAGTCGCTCCAGATCACCCGTCCGACTGGACCGAGCGCGATTTCCAGAAAGGCGAGGAGCGCATCGCGGACCCCTGCCGCCTCGGGCGTGTCCATCGCCCGCACGAACGTCCTGCCATGACCGTCAAACGCGGCCCAGACGAGGAGCTTGTCGGCAGCGAGGCCACCGTCCGCGTCGAGCTCCCAGTCGGTTTCCAGCCAGGCCCGCCAGAGGTGTTCCTCGGTGACCCGACCACCCGACACCGCGTAGCGGGCCGCTGGGCTTCCCGGCCGTAAGAGATAGCGAGCGAGCGGGCTGCGTGCCGCCTCGGGATCCGCCTCGCGTGCCTCACACAGGACGGCAAACCGCCGCTCGGGACCGATGGAGTGGACTCGACCGCCATCGATGAAGCGACCGGCGAGATCGAAACGAAGCCGTACTTCTCGCGCAGGGCGTGGAGCTCCGGGAGCCCCCAGGCCACCTCGCTGCCATCGAGCAGCAGGCTCAGGATGGCCATGAAGTGCGACTTGCCGCTACCGAAGCTGCCGTGGAGGTACGTCGCCTTGCTCACCTCGTCGCGCAGGCAGCTGCCGACGAGGGCCAGGCTGCTATCGAACGCCTGCGCGAGCGCTGGAGTGACCACGAAGGTCCGCACCGTGCCGACCGGGTCGCGGAGCCCCTCGGTGAGCTTGAGGACGAAATCGCCCTTGTGGATCTCCTCCGGGAGGTCGAAGAGGCTGCGAATGAACTCGGACTCGGTCATCGTACCGCCTGACCCGCGAGTATCGCCCCGCCGAGCCCGCCGGTTCAACCCGAGGCAGCTCGGCGGCGTTTCACAGGTCACGGGACCGCGCAGTAGGCTTCCGGTGATGTGGTCAGGGTGCCAACGTTCCCCGGCGTCCGGCACCTGCGAGCTATCGCCCCACGAGGATGCTCCCCGGGCTGCCCCTACGCTGCCGCCACTGGCGGCAGCGGCGTCGCCTCGCTCACGAGGGGCTCGTAGCGCCCGCCGCGCAGCCCCGAATGGCCCGGCGCGCGCAGCGGCGACCGAAGCTCTCGTGCCTTAGGAGCGCGATGGTGGCAGGTCGCTCGATGCCTCCTCGCGCTCGCGGGCTCGCTCCGCGACGATGCGGTTCAGGAGCGCTCGGTCCCCGCGATCGAGGTTCGCCGCGTGGACGCGACGCAAGAGCTCCTCGGTGCCGTGTAGCCTCGCCAGCAGACCCAGTGCCTCGTCGAAAAAGGAGACGGAGGCGACCCGCACGCCCGAGAAGTCGAGCAGGACGGGCTCGTTCGCGCCCCACCGCGCCTCGACCAGCGCGCGGAGACGCGCCCCATCGGCGCGGGTGACGTGTGCTCCTTCTCCCAGGTCGGCGATGCGAATGGTGGCCATCAGAAGAGGTTCGGTGAGGTGTCGGGCAGCTCAAGCTCCGGACGAAAGTCGATCTCGATCGCGGTGCCCCGAAAGGGCGGGCTAGGAGCGGTCTGCAACCGCTCTCCACGCCAACAAACCTTGGCCCCTAGCGAGATGATGGTCAAGTTGCCGCCTCGCTCGCACACCGTCTCGCGAATGGTCTTCAGCCCGAGGCCACCCACTCGGTTCAGGCGGGACGTCAGCCGTGGTCGCATGACGGCCTCGCGGATCACCTGGGCGTTGTCCTCACGGTGGAGGTCACCGACGCGGCTGCGCCGGAGTTGTGCGGGGATGCCGATGCCGCGATCGACGACGGCCAGGCGGACCGAGCGAGTCTTCTTGAAGTAGCGGGTCATCGCCACACAACCGACGGGGGACTGTCCCCACTCGAACACGTTCTGCAGCAGCTCGTTGAGGCAAAGCGTGACAGTTTAGGCCGCGGCCTCGTCGATCCCGTTCACGCTGCGCACGAGCATGTCAGCCACCGCTGCCGTGTAGGTCGGATCGAGCGCGTGACACTGGTGGAGCTCGAGGGTCCCCGCCTTTATCGCACGACCACCGGCGAAGCGCACGAGCCCGACCTCGTCGACGAATTCGCCGCAGAGCAAGTCTGTCGGTAGAAGTATCTCCGTAACCAATCCAGCGGTGCGACGCTGGGCGATCGACGCTGCGAGCGCCGCGACGCCGAACGGTCCGAGCATCGTCGCACCCGTGAGATCGAGGACTGCGGTGCCCGGCACTCGTTCGAGCTCGGTGCATGCGACGATGACCTGCCGGCTCTCCGTGATGGTACCCCGAGCCGGAAAACTGACGGTCGGGGTCAAGGTTCCCCCTTCTTGCGCCGCCCGCGCTTCGGCGCCGGGGCTTCGGTGGATCTTGTTGCCCCTCGGGTGGGGGCGTGAGCTTGACGCCGCCAGTGCGTTCCGCGCTGGCGGGACCCGCCAAATCCCGGCTCGCCTGCGGCTCGCGCGGGATGGGGGTCCGCAGGGGTGGGTGCGGGAGGGGTGCCGGGACGGGGAGCGAGGAAGCCCGCCATCAACGACTCCCGCTCACTCCCCGGCGAGATCCGGCGGCCAGGCACGCTCGGTCCGCAGGGTCGCGAGGATCGCGGCCAGTGCACGGTCGTCGGCTCGATCGATAGCGCTACGCCGGCGCTCATCGACGGGGATGCCGAGCAACTCGCAGAGCATCAGCACCGCCTCGCGCTGCCCTTCCCGGCGCCCACGCTCCTCGCCCTCCCGGCGCCCGCGCTCTTCGCCCTCCTCGAGGCCTGCCTTACGGGCGTAGGTCAGATCGAGCTGCCGCGAGATCAGCGCCAGCTCGCGCGCCTGGGCCGTCACTCGCGCCCGCTCGTCGGAGCTCACCCGCTCCAGCGCTTCCTTTGCTTCTCTCAGGTCAGGGTCCGACATCGCCAATCGCTCCAGCTCCGCGTCGCTCGCCGCTGCCAGAAACGTACTCCACGCCAGGAGCCTTGGCTCGTCCCCTCGCGCCAGGGCTCCCGCAAGTTTCGGCAGCTCCACCAGGTGGAGCTCGAGGTCGCCCGAGAAGACCGTGAAGTCGCTGGTTTCCAGCACGCGGTACCGCGAGTGGAACCGCTCGGTGTCGAGCTCTGGGTAGGCGAGAAACCAGATCCCGATGCAGGGCTGGAGCTCCGCGTACCGCGCCCCCACCCCGAGCTCCGCGCCGTACATCCGCGCCCAGTAGAACAGGGCGCGCTGGGCTAGTGCCAGCGGGCGCGCGCACTGCATCTCGACGTCGTACTGCCGGCCCGAGCCCTCCCGCACTCGGACGTCGAGCTC
>JAFGBI010000457.1 GCA_016933275.1 Polyangiaceae bacterium
ACAACCTAGAGCACCGAACCGGCAGCAGACCTCTCCAGAGGCAGCGCTGGAAACGCGTCCTCGCCTCGCACGGACGCGTTTCCAGCGTTGCCGTTGCTGTCGGCAACCTGATCGGTGCTCCGGTCCGCGTGCCAGGTCCCGCGTGCACCTGGGCCCCTGATGTGGGTCCCTGTGCAGGGCGAGGGGACCCGCGTCGTCCCGGCCCCACGCCGCGCTGCGGCGTGGGGGCGCTTCCAGCGGCGCATCGGGCGAGATCGGCATCCGGTTCGGTACCCCATGCCCTCGCCCGCCTCGCTGCGCAGTGCGATGGCCGGAGGACGCGGGTTCCCTCGCCTTCCCCCACACGGCTCGCCCTGCGCCGTGCCCGGAGGACGCGGGTTCCTAGGTCGTTGATTTGTCGCAGCAATCAACCTGATTGGTGTTCCAGGGGTCTCGAGGCACCTCGCGTCGATGGCGAGCGGAGGATGGCGTGGGTCCGTACCCAGTCCGGGAAGCCGCGGGGTGGAGTCCCCCGGGTGTGAACCGGGGGAGTCTGGGTCCGCGCGATCGGCCGAGGTGCGACCGGCCCGAGCCAGCGGGAGGAGGCAGCCCAGGCGGAGAAAAACCTGGGCGTGACGCGGGCCAGTCGACTAAGTAGCCTTGGTAGGGATGCCCGGTCCTCTCGTCTTCCCCTTGCAGCCACTCCGCACGGACGGTTGGTTCGAGCGCATCGGCGAAACCATCGGGAGCTTTCAGGCCCTCTGCGACATCATCGGTGCAAACTTCTTCGCCTTCGCGATGATCACGGGTGCTCGCATTACGGCGCTCACCGTGGATCGACGAAACCCGGACCAGACGCTGGTAGACTTCGTGCTCGGGGGTGGAGAGGTCGAAGCGACGAACGCCGACGCCCAGCATCTGACGCTGGGCGAGTTCCGCCATCGCCTCACGAGCTTCCTGGTGGCGGAGGAGCCGATCGCGCCGCCGCCAACGCGACTCACCGATACCGAGGCCCTTCAGCTGCACATCGGCGTGCGATACCTCCTGCTCGCACCGCTCTACGGATACGGGCTCGAGGAGCTCACGATCACCCCTGCCGGGAGTTTCGTGAAGCTCGCGCACGACGGCGGTCACGCCACGGTCACGCTCGAGGCGTTTCGGGCGCGCATTCGCGGACACGTACAAGAAGAACTGAACCGCGCGAGCCAACCCCCGGCCCGGAGCGCGATCGAGCTCGCGCGAGTGCCCGAGGCGGAGGCGGCGATCCGTCGCGGGGATTTCATCCGTGTGCTGGAGCTGCTGGGGTCATGGCCCGCTCCCCTGGCGATCTTCCTGAGAACGCCCGAAGGTCAGACGCTGAACCCGGAGACGCGTTCGGTCATCGCACGCGGGCTGGGTATCCTCGGGAGCGCGTGCATCGCGCTCGAGGAGGTGGACAAGGGAGAAGAGGTCCTTCGCCTCGCGGTTCAGTACGCCGTAGACGGTCCGTCGGCCGCCGACATTTTTACCCGTCTGGGTACCGCGATGGCAAACGATGACCGACCGGGGGAGGCGATCGCTCCCCTCCGGCGCGCGCTGAAGCTCGGGGCCGAGGGCGCCGTCGTCTGGCCGCTCCTCGCGGATTCCCTCATGGCGCGGGGTCGTCACCTCGCTGCCCTGGGTGTGGTCCTTGAAGCGCGGGAGCAGGGCGTACGGAACGAGTCGCTCGACCGGATCGAGGTCGCCGCGACCGCGGCGCTCGGTCCGTCCATCGCGAGCTTTCGCGAATTGGTCCCGTAGTGGCCGGCCCGGATCACCGCCCGGCGGATTGACACGCCCTACCTCCGGGGACTAGATCGAAGCCTGGATTTCGTGATTTCGCAGGGTTAGCGCCGACCTGGCGCCCCACCGAGCCCCTGCGGAGGAGCCTCGGCATGTCGCTCGTCGCGCACTACCTCCCGCTGTTGCTGGTGTTCCTCGTGGCGGCGGCCATCTGCGCCACGTTTTGGCTCGGTGGCGCGTTGGTCGGCAGAAAGAACCCGACCGCCGAGAAGCTCATGCCTTACGAGTGCGGAAACGACACGGAGGGCGGGCGGGGGATCCGATTGCATGTGAAGTTTTACTTGACCGCGATCCTCTTCGTGGTTTTCGACGTGGAGGCGGTCTTCATCTACCCGTGGGCGGTCCTGTTCAAGGGGCTGGGGTGGGTCGGGTTCGCTTCCATGTCCGCCTTCATCGTGGCGCTGCTCGTGGCCCTGATCTACGTCTGGAAGAAAGGAGCGCTGGAGTGGGAGACCTGAAGGCGTCTCGGCGGGACGCCGTCGAGGTAGGGGAGGGTGCCGGGTTCATCACCACGCGGGCCGAGGATCTGCTCGCTTGGGCGCAGAAGTACTCCCTGTTCATGTATCCGTACGTCACGGCCTGCTGCGGGATGGAGTTCATGGCCGTGACGGGGCCGCGCTTCGATTTCTCTCGGTTCGGTTCCGAGGCGCCTCGGTTCTCGCCGCGCCAGTCCGACCTGTTGTGGGTGGTTGGGACCATCACCCAGCGGCAGGCCCCCGTGCTGAAGCGCATCTACGAACAGATGGCGGAGCCGAAATGGGTGCTGGCGTTCGGTACCTGCGCGGCCGTTGGGGGCTTCTATGACAACTACGCGTGTGTCCCGGGGATCGACAAGGTGATCCCCTGCGACGTCTACGTTCCGGGGTGTCCCCCTCGTCCGGAGGCCGTACTCGATGGGCTCATGCTGCTTCAGGACAAGATACAGCGTGGCGAGCACAGTCCAACCACGGTGACTCCTCGATTCGATCCGGCGCGGCACCCCAAGCTCGCGCTTCATCAACTCCGTCGTTCGCGTGGCTGAGCCACCGCTCGGCGCTCCGACTCGTTCGCAGACGGCCTCGATTTCCCGGATTCGCAACCATGGCACAGTCGCTCGTCGAGCTCATTTGCCAGCACTTCTCCGGCGCGGTCGTCGCGACCCATGCCGAGCACGGCGACGAAACCGTCGTGGTGACGCCCGAACTCTGGCACAGGGTCGCTGAGTTCTTGCGTGACGAGCCGGCGGCGTCGATGAACATGCTCGTCGACCTTACCGCTGTGGACTATCCCGACCGTCTCCCCCGGTTCGAGGTCGTCGCGCACTTCCTGTCGCTCTCCCTCGGCCATCGGTTGCGGCTGAAGACGCGCGTGGGTGGCGGGGATGGGTCTGGCGCCGAGCTCGATACCCTGACGGATCTTTGGGCCAGCGCGAACTGGATGGAACGCGAGTGCTTCGACCTCTTCGGGGTGGTGTTTCGCTCGCACCCGGATCTCCGGCGGATCCTCCTTTACCCGGAGTTCGTCGGCCACCCGTTGCGCAAGGACTACCCCGCCGAGCGCGCGCAGCCCATCGTCCCGTATCGGGAGGTACCCAATATCGACAAGCTTGCACCGTTCGGTCCCGACGAGGGGATGAGCTTCGGTCGCAAGACCTACGACCTCAGAGACCGTGCCGAAGTCGAGGACGATTGCTGACTCGAGCTCACCCGGCCCCACCACGGGTCGAGTGAGTCGTTGGAAGGGACCCATGGAGCCTGCAGATCGAACCATCGACGAATCCGAGCTGGGCTTGCCGTCGGAGCCGATGCTCTTGAACGTTGGCCCCTCTCATCCGGCCATGCATGGAACGGTGCGGCTGGTGGTGGAGCTGAGTGGGGAGCGGATCCTGCGCGCCGACGTCCAGGTCGGCTACCTCCACCGCGGTTTCGAGAAGATGTGTGAGCGAGGCACGTGGTCCCAGTGCTTCCCTTACGTCGATCGCTGCAACTACGTGTCACCCATGCTAAATAACGTCGGCTTCGCGCTGGCGTGCGAGAAGCTCCTCGGCGTCGAGGTGCCCGAGCGATGCCAGTGGTATCGCATGGTGCTCGGCGAGCTGGCCCGGATCGCGGATCATCTCACCTGTACGGCGGCGATGGCGATGGAGCTCGGGGCGTTCACTCCGTACCTGTGGATGGTGCGCGCGCGCGACATGATCTGGGACGTGTTCGAGGAGGAGTGCGGGGCACGGCTCACCCACAGCTTCGGCCGCGTGGGTGGGATGGCGCACCCGCCCACGAGCACGTTCAAAGAACATACCGCTTCGGTCATTGCCCACGTGCTCCGTCTCCTCGACGAGGTCTCTCGTCTCCTCCTCAACAACCGCATCTTCCTCGACCGCCTGCAGAACGTGGGCCGGATCTCGGCCGAGGACGCCATCTCGCTCGGTTGGACGGGGCCCGCCCTGCGTGGCTGCGGGGTCCCCTACGACGTCCGCAAGGCGCACCCGTACCTTCGCTATGGCGAGGTCGATTTCGACGTGCCGGTGGGCACCGCCGGCGACTGCTTCGATCGATACGTGGTGCGGCTCGAGGAGGTCCGGCAAAGTGCGCGCATCATCGAGCAGGCGCTGGCGCGGTTGCCCGACGATGGCCCGATCTCCATCGACGATCCTCGGGTCATGCTGCCGCCGAAGTCGGAGGTTTATGCCACCATCGAGGCAACCATCCAGCACTTCAAGATCGTGATGGAAGGGCTCAAGCTCCCGACCGGAGAAGTCTACTCCTACACGGAGGGTGGCAACGGCGAACTCGGTTTCTACCTCGTCAGCGACGGGAGCGGGACGCCGTACCGGGTGCGCATTCGGCCACCGTCCTTCCTCATCACCGCCGGTCTCGAGCGGCTGATTACCGGTGAGATGATGGCGGACGTCGTGCCCTGCTTCGGATCGCTGAACATGATCGGCGGGGAGTGTGATCGGTGATGGCGAGCTTCAAGATCGACGGCCGCGAGATCCCGTTCGAGCCGGGGGACACCGTGATTCGCGCGGCGGCGCGGGCAGGGATCGAAATCCCGCACTACTGCTGGCACCCTGGGTTGAGCGTCGCCGCCAACTGTCGCATGTGCCTAGTAGAGCTCCTGCCGCCCCCGGGTCGGCAGGCATTGACCCTGAACGTTCTCCGCTGGGATCCGGAGAAGCGGGAGTACGTCGATGAACAGAAGCCCAAGCTCGTGCCGGCCTGCCAGCAGCCGGTGAGCGAGGGGATGGAGATCAAGAACGACACGAGCCCCCATGTGCGGCGGGCTCGCAGCGCCGTGCAGGAGCTACTGCTCCTCAATCACCCCGTCGACTGCCCGATCTGCGATCAGGCGGGCGAGTGCCGCCTCCAGGACTACTGGCTCGAGCACCAGGCGACCGCCAAGCGCATGCACGACGAGGTGATCCACAAGCCGAAAGCCGTGCGGTTTGGCCCGCAGATCGTGTACGACGCCGAGCGGTGTATCGTCTGCACGCGCTGTGTGCGCGTCTCGGCCGAGCTTGCCCGGGACCCGGTGCTGAGCGTCAGCCATCGAGGCAACCTCGACGAGATCGTCGTCTCGCCGGGGCGTGAGCTAGACCACCCGTACTCGCTGATGACAGAGCACGTCTGTCCGGTTGGCGCCTTGACCGCGCAGGATTTTCGCTTCAAGGCGCGGGTGTGGTTCCTGAGGTCCGCGCAGACGATCTGCCCGGGCTGTGCCACGGGGTGCAATGCTTTCCTCGACTACGATCCGCGGACCGATACGGTCTACCGGCACCGCCCCCGGGAGAACCCGACGGTCAACCGGCATTGGATGTGCGACGAGGGGATGCTGAGCTACCGCCGGGTGGGCCAGGATCGGATCCTGCGCGGTCAGATCAAGGGCGAGGAGGCGGTGCTCGGGGAGGTGGTGCGGGCGGCGGCCAAGCGGCTCGCCAAGGCTCGGGAGCGCGGTGCGCTCGCAGGGTTGTTGAGCGCGCAGCACTCCCAAGAGGACAACTATGCCGTGCTCGCGCTCGGTCGCGCGCTCGGGGTGCGCGCGTGGTTCGTCACCGGAAAGGCGGACGGCGCTCACGACACCATCCTCCGGCACGTGGACAAGAACCCCAACCGCGCCGGTGTGCTGGCGCTCTGTCCCGAAGCCACCCCGGTGGAGGGGTTGGCCTTGGCGCTGGAGGCGGACGAGTACATCGATCTCTTTGCCCTCGGCGGCGACCTGCCGGACGCCGCGCTCGGGCGTCCGTTCGGCAGGCCCAAGGCCCGCATCGTCCTCGCCACCCACGATGGACCGCTCGCTCGTCGAGCCACCGTGCTCCTGCCCGCGGCCACCTGGGCGGAGGGCCAGGGCACCTTCGTCAACGCCCAGGGCCTGGCGCAGGTGAGTGAGCGGGCGGTTCGTCCCCGCGGCGAGTCTCTGCCCGCCTGGCGACTGGTGCTCCTGCTCGCCTCGGAGCTCGGGATCGAGCTCGGGTGGAAGAAGTTCGGAGAGCTTGGGCGAGCGTTGCAGGGGGCGCGAGGGGCGGACCCGTCGGCGGGCACCGAGCCAGACACGGGAGTGAGCACATGAACTGGGTAGAATTCACGCTCGACGCCGCGAAGGCGGTATTCGTCGTGGCGGTGCTGTCGCTCGGCATCGGAGGTCTGCTCACGTGGGCCGATCGACGACAGGGCGCAATGATCCAGGATCGCATCGGGCCGAATCGCGCGGTCCTCTGGCTGCCCAAGCGGCTGGCCCAAGCCTTGGCGCTCGGCCCCGCGCTCTTGGTGGCGGCCGGGATGGTGGCGGTGGCTCTGGTTTCTCGTTCGCTCGCGGGGGAAGCGAGGACGGAGCGCGCGTTCGTTTTCGGACACCTGGCGGTGCTGCTCGTCTGGTTGACGGGCCTTTCGGTCTCGCGGGTGGTTGCCGCCCGTGGCGTGCGGTCGAGCTTCGACGCTTTCGTGGCGTGGATCGGCGACTCCCGGCGCTTCTTCTTCGCGGGGCTCGTAGCGCACGGATTGGTCGCCCTGCCAGGGATGACGCTCCGCGGTACCGCGGTCGGACACCACCTTCGCGAATTTGCCTTCGGCGGAGCGCCGTTCGTCTTTGCGCTCGTGGCGGTCTTCGGCGCCGTCTACGCGGCGCTCGCGATGGAGCGGGCTGACAAGGTGGGGCTGCGAATCGCGGGGCTCCTGCACCCCGCCGCGGATGGACTGAAGACGCTGTTCAAGGAGGACTTCGTGCCGCCGAACGCCGATCGGTTCCTCCACGGTTTGGCGCCGATCGTGACGTTCTTCCCGGCCCTGGTGCTGCTCGCCGTGGTGCCGTTCGGTGACACGCTGTGCTTCGCGCCGAACGCGGCGGGGGTGCTCGACTGGGCGAGCCTGCTCGAACCTCTCGCGTCGGTGCCGGCGGGCGGGACGTGCGAGGTCGGTGTGCGTCTTCAGGTCGTGGACCTGAACATCGGCCTGCTCTACGTGTTTGCGCTCAGCGGGACGGGGATTGTCGGGGCCGCGCTGGCGGGGTGGTCGAGCGACAACAAGTATAGCCTCCTCGGCGGGCTCCGCGCGGCGAGCCAGATGGTAAGCTACGAGGTTACCCTGGGGCTCACGGTCGTCGGGGCCCTCATGATCTACGGAACCCCACGTTTCGGCGAGATGGTTGCCTGGCAGGCCACCCACGCATGGGGGATCTTCACCCAGCCCCTCGCCGCGATCTTGTTCTTCACTGCTGCCATCGCCGAATCGAAGCGGATCCCCTTCGACCTGCCCGAGGGCGAGAGCGAGATCGTCGCGGGCTATTTCACCGAGTATTCGGGGATGAAGTTCACCATGTTCTTCTTCTCCGAGTACGTCGCGGTCGCCACCATCGGGGTGCTGATGACCACGGTCTTCTTCGGCGGCTGGCACGTCCCGTTCCTCGACCGCGATGGGTTCCGCGTTGCGATCGGGGAGAGCGTCGTCGCTCAACAGGCGCTGTCCCACGTCGTTGTCGTCCTGCTCGGGGTCGTCGCGTTCCTCGGCAAGGTTATCCTCCTCTGCATGCTGCAGCTCACCATCCGGTGGACCCTGCCACGACTCCGCTACGATCATCTGATGCGGCTCGGGTGGCGGTTGCTCCTGCCCGCGTCTCTGGTGAACATTCTGCTGACGGGGCTGGTCCTGCTCGCCGTCGAGGGGGCGGGTGAACAGATCCTTGCCGCGCTCGCGGTGCTGGTCGACCTCTCGATGGCTGCGTTGGCGGTTGGTGCCCTGGGCGCCGGCGTTGCCCTCGTGAGCTATTGGCTGCGTCCCGTCAGGCGGACCCGAATGCCGCGGACATCGGCCGTGCGCCTGGCAGAACGGCTCGGAGGTACCCGTACGGCAAGGATGGGGGCCTAGGCGTTTGCGAGGAAACGGCGGGGAGGTTTGGCGGTGGAAGAGAAGAACGAGCGACGCACCGAGGCGAAGGGAGGAGCGGCTGGGCTCGGACCGCGGAAGGTGGTGGGCACGCCCGTTCGGCGGCCCGAGCGCACCATTGCGGTGGAGAGCTACGTGCCCGAGGTGGCTCGCGGTGTCGGTATCACGCTTGCGCATTTCCTCCGCAACACCAAGGAGTACGTCAGCGGTCAGCGGCCGGATCCGGTGCTGGAGTCCGTCGGTGAAGGCATCAATACGCTGAGCTACCCCGAGCAGCGGCGGCCGTATCCTGAGCGTTTCCGGGGCCTGCATCGGTTGACGCGTCGCGCTGATGGATCGCCCCGCTGTGTCGCGTGCCTCTGCTGCTCGACGGCGTGTCCGGCCCAGTGCATCTACATCGAGCCTGGGGAATACCCCGTGGGGGACGGGCGGCGCGGCTACGAGCGGTTCCCCAAGCGTTTCGTCATCGACGAGGTCCGGTGTGTCTTCTGCGGACTCTGCGTGGAGGCGTGCCCGTGCGATGCCATTCGCATGGACACCGGGCTGCACGCACCGCCGTACGATTCGCGGGACCAGTTTCTCTTCGAGAAGGAGCTCTTGATGAGCTTTCCGGGGCGGGACGGCAGCTACCAGACCGAGAACCCCCGTCACGAGCCGGGCGACCCGACACATCCGGGGATCGATCGCAAGCGTCATCAGTGAACCGCTGGTCCCCCGGGGCGCGGGTGGGAGCGGGGGGCTCCTTCGATCGCTCGGAGCCGTGGCCGCTTGACCGCGCAGCCCGGTCACGCCTAAACCACACGGGCTGTGGCGACCAGTTACGAAACCGTGATCGGGCTCGAGGTCCACGCCCAGCTCCTCACGGCGTCGAAGCTCTTCTGCTCGAGCTCGACGGAGTTCGGGTCCACTCCGAACAGCCATATCAGCCCGGTGACCCTGGGGTTGCCCGGGGCGCTGCCGGTCTTGAATCGGCGCGCCGTCGAGATGGCGGTCCGCGCGGCGCTCGCGCTGTCCTGTACGATCCACGAGCGGAGCATCTTCGCCCGCAAGAACTACTTTTACCCGGACCTCCCGAAGGGCTACCAGGTAAGCCAATACGAGGAGCCTTTCTCGACGGACGGACACCTCGAGTTCGAGCTTGAAGGGGCGGTGCGGCGGGTGGGGATAGTCCGGGTCCACATGGAGGAGGACGCTGGCAAGAACGTGCACGGCGTGGGGGGCGACTCGGTGGTCGATCTGAATCGGGCAGGGGTCCCGCTGATCGAGATCGTCGGTGCTCCCGATCTCCGATCGAGCGGCGAGGCCGCGGCCTACATGCGCGCTCTCCGGGACGTACTGCTCTACATCGGCGTCAACGACGGCAACCTCGAGGAGGGTAGCCTTCGCTGTGACGCCAACGTGTCGCTCCGGCCCCTCGGGCAGGTCGAGCTCGGCACTCGCTGCGAGCTGAAGAACCTGAACAGCTTCCGCTTCGTCCAGAAGGCGATCGACGTGGAGGTGGCGAGGCAAACGGCGATCCTCGACGCTGGCGGGACTATCGAGCAGGAGACTCGGGCGTTCCACCCGGAGTTCGGCACCACCTCGACCCTTCGGTCGAAGGAGGACGCCCACGACTATCGATACTTCCCCGAGCCCGACCTCCCTCCGTTGGTCATCCCACCCGCCATGATCGAGGCCCAGCGGGCCTTGGTGGGCGAGCTCCCCTTTGCCAGGCGGCAGCGATGGGTGAGCGAGCTCGGTTTGACCCCCGCCGCCGCGCTGATCCTCTCCCAGCATCCAGCCGTGGCCCGGCTCTTCGAGGATACCCTCGCCGCGTATCCGCAGCCGGTTCAGGTTGCCAACTGGATTCAGACCGAGGTCTTGCGCGGGGCCAGATCGCACGGCACCACGATGGAGTTCGGGGTCACGTCGGGTCAGCTCGCGGAGCTCTTGGGGCTGGTCGAAGCAGGGACCATCAGCGGCAAGCAGGCGAAAGAGGTCTTCGCCGTCATCGAGGGCACGCTGCGCTCCCCGCGCGCCGTGGTTAGCGAACTTGGATTGCGCGTGGTGGCGGACGCAGGGTCACTCCGTCCGCTCTGCGAGGAACTCATCGCCGCTCACCCGAAGGAGGCGGCCGCCGTACGGGCTGGGAAGCGAGGGATCCTGGGGTTTTTCGTGGGACAGGTGATGAAGCGCACCAACAAGAGCGCTGAGCCGAAGCTGGTCAACGACCTCTTCGCGGAGCTCTTGGGCATCGGTCCGGAGTGATGCGAGTGGCGGTACCTCATCCTGCACCCCTGAGCGGCACCACCTACTCCCCTGTGGAGCTCGCGCCCGGCAACGATCGCGTGGTCATGCTCGACCAACGTGAGCTCCCGCAGCGTGAAGAGTACTGCGAACTTGTCACCCACGGTGACGTCGCGCGTGCGATTGGCGACATGGTGGTGCGGGGGGCGCCGGCGATTGGGATCAGCGCTGCCTACGGCATGGTGCTCGCGGCCCGTACGGCGTCGGGGGAATTCTCGCGAGCGATGGCCGAAGCGGGCGCCGAGATCGCGGTGGCTCGACCGACGGCGGTGAACCTTGCGTGGGCTGTGGCGAGGATGCTCGAGGTGGTCGCCGGAATCGCGGGGCGTCCGGCGGCTGAGCGGGTGGAGGTGCTCGCGGCAGCGGCTCGCGCCATTCATCGCGCTGACGCCGACGCCAATCGCGAGATGGGGAGGATCGGCGCCGAACGGGTGCCCGATGGGGCAACGATCCTTACCCACTGCAACGCCGGGGCGCTGGCGACTGGGGCCTACGGTACGGCGCTGGGCGTGATCCGCGCTGCGCACGCCGCGGGCAAGCGCATTCGCGTGCTCGCCGACGAGACGCGGCCCTATCTCCAGGGTGCTCGCCTCACGGCCTGGGAGCTCGCTCGCGACGGCATCGACGTCACCGTCATCACCGACAACGCGGCAGCGTCCTTCTTCGGGGCCGGCGCCATCGATCTCGCGGTCGTGGGTGCCGATCGCATTGCTGGCAACGGTGACGTTGCGAACAAGATCGGGACCTACGGCGTCGCCTGTCTCTGCCACCTTCACGAGCGCCCGTTCTACGTGGCCGCGCCTTGGAGCACCGTGGACGAGGACTGCCCGACCGGGGCGTCGATCCCCATCGAGCAGCGTTCCCCACGCGAGGTGACCCACGTCGGGTCGGTTCAGCTCGTGCCGGATGGGGTGGCGGTCCAAAATCCGTCCTTCGATGTCACCCCGGCCCGTTTGGTGAGGGCCATCTTCACGGAGCGGGGCGCCATCGAGCCGGTCGGCCCAGCGGCGGTCGCCCGGCGGTCTCCGCGGCACGGGAGGTGATGGAACATACGGGCTCGGCTTGCCGCACCGGCTGGATGGTTCGCGGGAGTCCATGCTCACCTGGCGGAGACCCGCGTGTGGCTCTAGAGTCCGACCCGTGAACGAGCTTCGCCTCAAGGTCATCAGCGAGACGCCGAGCCCCCCCAAGCCGCACTGGCTGAAGGTACGGGCGCCGCAGGGGGAGCGATACATCTCCGTCAAGTCCACGCTGCGAGACCTCGACCTGTCCACTGTCTGCGAGGAGGCGCGGTGTCCGAACGTCGGCGAGTGCTGGGGGCACGGCACCGCCACGGTGATGCTCCTCGGTCACGTCTGCACTCGGGGGTGTCGGTTCTGCGCCGTGACATCCGGCCATCCTGGGGGGGCGGTCGATCCCCGGGAGCCGGAGCACACCGCCGAGGCCATCGCCCGGCTCGAGCTGAAGTACGTGGTGCTCACGATGGTCGATCGCGACGATCTGTCCGATGGTGGTGCCTCCCACGTGGCGCGCACCGTGGCGGCGTTGCGCGACCGGCGGCCAGAGTTGATGGTGGAGACCCTCACCGGGGATTTCGGTGGTTGCCTCCGGGATCTGGACCTCCTTCTCGCCGCGACGCCGGACGTCTTCGCCCACAACATCGAGGTGACGCGGAGCCTCACGCGGCGGGTGCGGGATCGCCGTTGCTCCTACGACCAATCCCTGACCGTGCTGCAGCACGCGAGGCAGCGTCTGCGCGGCGGGTTCGTGAAGAGCTCGCTCATGGTCGGCATCGGCGAATCGGACGACGAGATCTACGAGGCCCTCGCGGATCTTCGCGCCGTCGGCACCCAGATCGTCACGCTGGGGCAGTACCTGCGGCCCACCCCACGCCACCTCCCAGTTGCCCGTTACGTCTCGCCGGAGCAATTCGCGAGGTTTCGCCGCTTCGGACAAGAACTGGGGTTCGCCTTCGTGGCGAGCGGACCGCTGGTGCGATCGAGCTATCATGCCGCGGAGGGGTTCATGCACGCAACGGCCGAGTCCCGGCGAGCGGCCAAGGGGCCAGAGGGCGGGCCGTCCGGGGACCCGCCGGATCGCGATTCGTCCGATCGGGTCGCGGGCCCCGGTCAATTCGGATAGGCTCGGACCACGATCGACCCGGGAGCTGTCTCATGATTGCAGACGAGAGCCTGCTCAAGCGTGTGGCAGCTGCGATGCGGCTTCCCTCTCCGGATGCCGGCGAGGATGACGCCCCGTCGCTGCTGGCCGTGACCTCCGAGTCCTATGGGCTCATCCCTGGCCTCGCCGATCCCGGCGGGGGCGACGGGTTCGATTCGGCCGCGGCCGCCTTCTTCGAAGCCGTCGTCGAGAGCGCCTACCTCGTCGCCAACGCGGATGGGGTGTTCGACGAGGCCGAGCAACGCGCTTTTCGCGAAGTCGTGGCGACGGCCTGCGGGGGCAAGGTCCACGATCGTCAGATCCAGGCGCTGGTCACCGATCTGCGTGAGGCCTTGGTGGAGGAGGGCTGTGAGAGGCGGATCGCGATGGTGGCGCGGTGCGTGCACGGACCAGAGCAGGCGACCGAGGTCCTGCGGGTCGCCGCCCTGATCGCGCTGGTCTCCGGGGGGGTCAGCGAGGAGGAACGCCTTGTCCTTCTCCGCCTCGCCGCCGGCGTGGGGCTCGGCTCGCGAGAGGTCGACCTCGCGATCGCGGAGGCCGGGCGGACGATCGGGGTTACGCCAGGGCCGTCGGTCGGCTAGCTTTCACGCCAGCGATACGAATGGGGAGCCCCCGCGTCGCGCCATGACCCAGACAGAGAGGCAAGAGTCCCGGAACCCAGCGCCCTTGCGTGACGTCGTTCGCGTACTCGGCGACGATGGGACGATCGTGGATCCTACGCTCGATCCCGGACTCTCCGGGCCCGAGCTGGTCGCGCTCTATCGCGACATGTCGCGAACCCGGATCCTCGACGAGCGACTCCTCACGCTGCAGCGGCAGGGAAGGATCGGCTTTCATGTCGGGTCGCTCGGCGAGGAGGCCACCATCATCGGCGCGACCTACGCGCTGAGACCCCAGGACTGGATCTTCCCCTGCTATCGCGAGTCGGGTGCCGCGGTCACGCGGGGGCTGCCCCTCCAAGCCTTCGTCGACAATGTCTTCGGCAACGCGAACGATTTGGTGAAGGGGCGGCAGATGCCAGACCACCACACGGGTCGGGCGGTGCGGTTCGCCTCGACGAGCTCACCGGTGGGTACGCAGATCCCGCATGCGGTGGGGGTGGCATGGGCAGCGAAGCTGCGGCGCGACGACGTGGTGACCCTCGCCTTCTTTGGCGACGGGGCTACCAGCACCAACGATTTTCACGCAGCGGCGAACCTGGCGGGCGTCTTCCGGCTGCCGGTGATCCTCCTCTGTCGCAACAACGGTTGGGCGATCAGCACCCCGGTCGAGCGACAGACGGCGTCGCCCACGTTCGCTGAGAAAGGGAACGCGTATGGCGTCCCGGGGGTCCGCGTCGACGGCAACGACGCGCTTGCCGTCATCGCGGTCGTGCGCCGCGCCGTCGAGCGCGCGCGGAGCGGCGCCGGGGCGACGCTGATCGAAGCGCTCACGTATCGAATGGGGGCGCACACCTCGAGCGATGACCCGAGCCGGTACCGCACGGAATCGGAGATCAGACCCTGGGTGGAACGCGACCCGTTGGAGCGGGTCAGGCGTCTGCTCGAGGCGCGTCGGCTCATCAGCCGTGCCGACGACGATGCGTACCGGGCCGAGGTGGATCGGAGCTTTCGGGAAGCGGTGGCGGTCGCCGAGTGCACGCCTCCGCCCGGGCTTCACACCCTGCACGAGGATGTCTACGCGACGCCACCCTGGCACCTCGTGGAGCAGCGCGAGGCGCTGCTCCGAGGTTCCCGCCCGGCGGCGCCCCCTAGGACGGTGTAGGTCGACGCCCCATGCCGAAGATGAACATGGTTCAGGCGCTCAACGACGCGCTGCGCGTCGCGCTCGGTCGTGACGAACGCGTCGTGGTGATGGGCGAGGACGTGGGACGCGTCGGCGGGGTCTTCCGCGTGACGGCCGGGCTCATCGAGGAATTCGGAGAGGAGCGGGTCGTGGACACGCCGCTGAACGAAGGGGGCATCGTGGGAGCGGCGATTGGGATGGCGCTCTACGGGATGACCCCGATCGTCGAGATCCAGTTCGGGGATTATTTGTGGCCCGCCTACGACCAGGTGGTCAACGAGCTCGCCAAGTATCGGTACCGGTCCGGTGGCGAGTACTCGGCGGGTATGGTCATCCGCACGCCGGTGGGCGGCGGCATTCGTGGCGGGCACTACCACTCGCAGCACCCCGAGGCTCCTTTCATCCACGTACCCGGTCTCAAGGTCGTCTGCCCGGCGACCCCCCACGACGCCAAGGGGTTGCTCCTCGCCTCCGTACGGGACCCGGATCCCGTGATCTTCCTCGAACCCAAACGCCTCTACCGGGCTGCCAAGGGTGAGGTTCCGGACGGGCACTACACGGTGCCCCTCGAGTCCGCGAGGGTTGTACGGTCCGGACCGGACGTGACGGTCATCGCCTACGGGGCGATGCTGTACGAGGCCCTCGACGCGGCGGCGAAGGCAGCCGAGGAGGGGGTGGAGTGCACGGTCATCGATCTTCGGACGCTGTGGCCCGTGGACATCGAAACCATCGCGGCTAGCGTTCGCGCGACGGGTCGTCTCGTCGTCGTGCACGAGGCTCCTCGCACCTGCGGCTTCGGGGCGGAGCTCGTCGCCCTGGTGTGCGAGCGAGTCTTTTATCACCTCGAGGCCCCGCCGGTTCGGGTGACCGGGTTCGATACCCCGTTCCCGTACTCGCTCGAGATGGAGTACCTGCCGCTCTCGCACAGGATCCTTCCCGCGGTGTTGGAAGCGGCCCGGAGTTAGCCAAGAAGAGGCGCGTCATGACGAGATTTGAGTTCAGGTTGCCGGACATCGGCGAGGGCGTAACCGAGGGTGAGATCGTGAACTGGCTGGCCCAAGTCGGCGACTCCGTCGAAGAGGACCAGGAGTTGGTGGAGGTCATGACCGACAAGGCGACCGTCACCATCGGGGCTCCGAAGGGAGGACGGCTGCTCGAGACCCACGGCAGGCCCGGGGAGATGGTGCCCGTCGGTTCGGTGCTCGCCGTGCTCGACGTGGGCGGCGCCGCGGCCAGCGATGCCGTGGCGGCGAGCCAACCGAGCGTGGCCGAGTCTCGGGAACCGTCCCCGTCCGGGGCGGCGTCGCCGCCGGTCCCCTCCTCCGCGCCGGCCGTCGGTGACGGGAGCGGCGGCCCCGTAGGAAACCTTCGTGAGGAGCTCCCCGGCATGGTCGCCTCCGCGGTGGAAGCGGCGCCCGCGGGGTCGTTTGACGCCATCATCAGCGAGCAGCCCCTGGCGGCGCCCGCGACCCGACGGTTGGCGCGTGAGCTCGGTGTCGATCTCCGCCGGGTTCCCCCCACGGGCAAGGCGGGGCGAGTGACGTCGGAGGATGTGGAGCGGTTCGCCGCCGTCCAGGCGGCGGCCGACATCACGCCACCTTCCCCCCCAACTGCCACGGCGATTCCCCGTGCGGGCACGCCCATCATCACCGATCCCTCCGTCGAGGAGCGCATCTCGATCCGCGGGCTGCGCAAGCGTATCTTCGAGAACATGGCGCGCTCGAGGCACACGGCGGCGCACTTCAACTACGTCGAAGAGTGCAACGTGGGCCCGTTGATCGCCCTGCGCGAGCGCGTCCGTCCGCACGCAGAGGCGCAAGGGGTCAAGCTAACCTTCCTCCCGTTCATCATCAAGGCGGTGGTGTCCGCGCTTCGGATCCATCCCGACCTCAACTGCTGGGTCGACGACGCTCAGCACGAAATCGTCCGGCGTCGGACCTACGACATCGGACTCGCCGTCGCGACCGAGGCCGGGCTCATCGTGCCGGTGGTTCGGTGGGCGGATCGGCGAAGCATCCTCGACCTCGCCCGCGAGATCGAACGGCTCGGCAGCGCCGCGCGCGCAGGCAAGACCGCGGCCGCCGATCTTGGGGGATCCACCTTCACGGTGACCTCCCTCGGGAAGCTCGGGGGGCTTCTCGCGCCCCCGATCATCAACTACCCGGAGGTGGGGATCATGGGCGTGCACGCGATCAAGCGTCGTCCCGTCGTGCGCGACGATGCCATCGTGGTCGGCGACGTGATGATGCTCACGTGGTCGTTCGACCATCGTATCATCGACGGACACGTGGGCGCGGCATTTGCCCAGGAGATCATCGCGCTCCTCGAGTCCCCGGATCGGCTGCTCATCTCGATGAGTTGACCGGCGATTCGGGCGAGGCGCGGTACTTGTCCAGGATTGCGGTTTCGGCGACGATCGATCCGATCGACGCCCGTTGGCGCTCGATCGCCGGACGGACGAAGGCGGGTCAGGCCATGTCCGGCCTCGTTTCCCCGGGGTTCGATTGGGGTTGGCGGAGGCGGATGTAGGGTCGTGTGCGGGACGAGTGTACCGCTGCATACCATCGCCGACTTCAGCACAGGGAGCCCGCGCACCTCGCCCGGGAAGCCCTTCCGTTGTAGCCTGAAACGTGTGAATGGGTACTCCCCCCGAAGCACAAGCGCGATGAAGCATTCCCTTCGTGCAACCATCTTCTGCGCGCTGGTTGGGCTGCCCGCGGTGGCTCACGCTCAGGACGATTCTCCCTCAGCGGATGCCATCAAACGTGCGTCCGATGCCTTCTCGCTGGGGAAGCTGGCCTACCGCGAGGAGGAGTTCGTGGAGGCGGCCGAGCAGTTCGAGGCCGCTGATGACCACGCCCCGAGCGTGAACGCACTGCGGGCGGCGATGACGTCTCGACGAAAGGCCGATCAGCTCGACCGCGCGGCGACGCTGGCGGCGTTGGCGCTGACTCGGCATCCGGAGGATCCGAAGCTCGCCGAGGAAGCGCAGGCGATCCTCGAAGAGGCCAGCGCTTACCTCCATCGCGTACAGGTGAGTTGCGACATTCCCTGCTCGCTGGTGGTCGGAACCAGCCTGGTGCACGGGAGGGCGGCCCTAGAGCAGACGGTGTATCTGGTTCCTGGTCAGCACGAGATCCGTGCGAGCTGGTCGGAGGCCTACGGTTCCGAAACCCAGTCGATCGTGGCCATCGCGGAGGGACGGGACGAGATTGCGTTCACCCGCCCCGATCCGATCGCGGAGACCGGTGCGGGAAGGCAGCCGGGGACCGACGAGTTCGGGATGGAGATCGAGGAGGAGACGCCGGCAGGGGACGGCGACGACCGACGGCATGGACCGCCCCCTGGGGTCTTCATCGGTGGTGCAGTGGCCACCGTGGTGCTGGGAGGGGTCAGCATCTGGAGCGGGATCGACACCCTGAACAACCCGGGTCGGGACGCCGTCGAGGAGAAGTGCGACTCAACGGACTGCGACCTTTACCGGCGCGGCCAGAGCAACGAGCTTCGCACCAACGTTCTCTTCGGCGTGACCGCAGGACTGGGGGTCGCGACGATCATCATCGGCGCTGTCACCGACTGGCATGGCAAGGACAGCAGGAGGGTCGGCCGTACGGCGAGGGTGTCATCCAATCCACGCGTTCGACCGTGGGTGGAGGTCGCGGACGGGGCCATGCTCGGTGCTCGCGGGAGGTTCTAGGCTCCAAGGTGGCTGCCAAGCTGATCGATGTCAGGGCCGCTGGCCGTCAGCATGTCGACCGATACGAACTCGTCGCCGAGATCGCGTCTGGTGGAATGGCAACCGTCTTCCTGGCTCGCTTGTCCGGTGTCGGCGGATTCCAGCGTTTCGTTGCCATCAAGCGTCTGCATCCGCACCTCGCTCAGGACGAGGAGTTCGTCCAGATGTTCCTCGACGAGGCAAGACTCGCAGCGGGCATACACCACCCCAACGTGGTCCCCATCCTGGAGGTGGGCGCCAGCGACCGTGGCTACTACCTCGCGATGGAGTACATCGAGGGGGACACGCTCGCCCGCCTGCTCGCGCGCGCGGCCAGTGCGTCGACTCCGCTACCCATCGACATCGGGCTCCGGATAATCATCGACATGCTGATGGGGCTGCATGCGGCTCACGAGCTCAGAGACGAGAAGGGCGACCTGACGGAGCTCGTGCACCGCGACGTCTCTCCCCAGAACGTCCTCGTCGGCGTGGACGGGATCTCTAGAATTTCTGATTTCGGGGTGGCGCATGCGGCAACCCGTCTCACGGCCACGCGATCCGGGCAGCTCAAGGGAAAGATCGCCTACATGGCGCCCGAGCAAGCCGCGGGGCAACCCGTCGATCGGCGGGCGGATGTCTTCGCGGGTGGGGTCGTGTTGTGGGAAGTCCTCGTGTCGAAGCGGTTGTTCAAGGCCGAGAACGAGGCCGCGACCCTGCAGCGCGTGCTCACCGCCGAGATCCAATCGCCGCGGGACGAGGTCCTTTCTGTTCCCGTCGAGGTGGCGGAGGTGTGCCTCAAGGCACTGGAGCGAGACCCCGAGAAGCGCTTCGCCACGTGCGCGCAGTTTGCCGATGCGCTCGAGCGAGCAACGGCCGTGTCTCTCCACGCGCGTGTCGCCCGACCCAAGGACGTCGCCGCCTACGTCATCGACGTGATCGGGCAGGAGATCCACGAGCAGCGCGAGGCAGTCCGCGCTTGGTCGGCGTTCAGCGAGCCGAGCCAGATGGGGCAGTTGCCGTCGTCGCCCAGCTCGGCGACGGGGGTGGGTCCGGTCGTGATGAGCTCCATCGCGAACGAGGCGACGGTCGCGTCCGGGGTCATCCGGCAGACTCCGCTGCCACCGCCTCGGCGCAGGTTGGGGTTGGTGGCGGGAGCAGCGACCTTTCTCCTCGTGGTAGCTGCATTGGTCTTCTTCCTCTACCGACCGTCCGAGGTGGGAGCGGGCGATGCGGCCACTTCTCTCGGCGCTCCGCCGGTCGAGGTGGCCGGAGTCGAGAGCGCGGCGGCACCCCGATCATCCTCTGCGGCGGGTCCCGCGGTCTCGGGTGAAGCTCCGCCGCTGGACTCCGCGCCGGCGGCCGACGAAGCCCCGTCCGCCGCCCCCTCGGTCAGCGCGGCCCCCACGACCCGGCCGCCTCCGAACCGGAGGTACTGGTCACTGCCTCCCCACGACTCGGACGGGGACGATTTCCTGAGGAATCCCTACCGCTAGAGCAGCAATCAGGTTGATTGCCGCGTCAAATCGACAACCTAGAGCACCGAACCGGCAGCAGAACTCTCCAGAGGCAGCGCTGGAAACACGTCCTCGCCTCGCACAGACGCGTTTTCAGCGCTGCCGTTGCTGGATCGGTGGTCTAGTCGCTTGGCGGCGCGATCATGACCCAATCTGGCAGGATATTCGTCAGCGTTCTCGTGAGCATCAACGATCCGCCGTCGGCGACCAGGGTTCCCGTGTCCTCCCTGACAGCCGATGGCTGACCGTTGACGGCCCTTGCATGTTCCGGCTCCACCGGCTGAGGGAGACGGCCCGGAAGGTTCGGCGGGGGTCGGCTCCGCTGGTCCGATGCGAAACGGGAACCTGGCGAACCGGCGCCTGGGACTGCGGGCCGGTAGCGTTGACATGACGGGGGGCCGCTGCTAGTTCTGCGCCCCCCCGCCGGGCATGCGGCTCGGGCAGGGAGGGCGATCGTCGTTTCAGCTTAGCTGGAGCTCTGTCAGGTGGCACTGAAGCGAGTCTGTATCTTTTCTGGAAACGCTAATCCCGAGCTTGCGGTAGAGATCGCGACGGTGTTGGGAGTTCCGCTGGGAGAGGTGCGGGTCTCTCGGTTCAGCGACGGCGAGACGTTCTGCGAGATCCGGGAGAACGTCCGCGGACTCGACGTCTACGTCGTGCAGCCCACCAGTTCGCCGGTCAACGACAACCTGATGGAGCTCCTGATCATGTGTGACGCGCTGCGACGCGCGTCTGCGACTGGGATCACCGCCGTCATTCCGTACTACGGCTATGCCCGCCAGGACCGGAAGGTCGCGCCACGAACGCCCATCACATCCAAGCTGGTGGCGGATGTCCTGGTCGCTGCCGGCGTCACCCGCGTTGTCTGCGTCGATCTCCACGCCGGGCAGATCCAGGGATTTTTCAACATCCCGTTCGACCACCTCTACGCGATGCCGGTGTTCCTCAACGACTACCTGCGGCCCAAATTCGACCAGGAAGCCGTCTTCGTCTCGCCGGACGCCGGCGGCGTGGAGCGGACCCGCGGGTTCTCGCGGCGTCTTGGCGCTCACCTGGCCATCATCGACAAGCGCCGGGAGCGCGCCAACGTGAGCGAGGTGATGCACCTGATCGGCGACGTTCGCGACCGGGATTGCATCATCGTCGATGACATGATCGATACGGCGGGGACCTTGTGCAACGCGGCGAAGGCGGTGATGGAGAATGGTGCGCGGCGCGTGGTTGCATGCGCGACGCACGGGGTCTTCAGCGGCCCTGCGGTGCAGCGTATCCAGCAGAGCGTCCTCGAGGAGGTCGTCGTGACGAACTCGCAGCCGCTGAGCGCGGAGGCGCGTGAGTGCAGCAAGATCAAGGTGCTGTCGTTGGGTACGTTGCTCGGTGAGGCGTTGCGGCGGATCCACAACGCCGATTCGGTGAGCTCCCTGTTCGTATGAACGAGATCGAGCGGCGGATGCCTTGACGAAGAACTGAAGCGACGGGTGAGAGGCGCCATGGCCGACAGGAGAAACCAGAGATGATAGAGCTACACAAGATCGCCGCGAAGCGGCGCGCAGACGCGGGGAAGAGTTCGTCGCGCCGCTTGCGACGGGATGCCCTCATCCCTGCGGTGGCCTACGGCCAAGAACTGCCTGCGGTGAGCCTCGCCGTTTCTCCGAAGGACCTCGCTACGGTGCTGGCCAGCGAGCATGGCCGCAACACGGTGCTGGAGCTCGACGTCGAGGGGGACAGCCCGCTCACTGTCATGCTTCGTGACTATCAGTATCACCCCGTGAGCCGTTCCTTTCTGCACGCGGATTTCGTTCAGATCCATCTCGACCGTCCCGTGGACGTCTCGGTGCCGCTCGAGCTGACCGGCAAGGCCCAGGGCATCGTTCTCGGCGGGGTGCTGCGCCAGGTGTTCCGGCGGCTCCCCATCCGGTGCCTTCCCGACCGCATCCCCACCAAGATCTCCCACGACATCACAGAGCTCGGGCTCGACGGCCACGTGTTCGTCAGTGACGTCACCCTGCCGGAGGGCGTGGAGGTGCGCCTCGCCCCAAACCAGACCCTGGTGGCCATCGTCGCCGAGAAGGCCGCGGAAGAGGAGACCACGACCGCCGCGGCCGCCCCGGGCACTACTGCCGCGCCGGTCGCTGCCGCCTCGCCGGAGGCGCCAGTCAAGGCGTCGGGCAAGGCGTCCACCAAGTCGTGAGGCTCGTCGTGGGGCTCGGCAACCCCGGTGCTGCCTACCAGGCGACACGGCACAACGTTGGTTTCCGAGTCCTCGACGTGGTCTACGAGCGGGTGCGGGGTGCGCCTTGGCGGTCATGGGGCGCGGGCCTGTTGACCGAAGTGGGCCTCGGCGGGGTTCGCTTCTGGCTGCTCAAGCCGCAGACGTTCATGAACCACTCCGGCCGGTGTGTGCCGGGGATCGTGTCCATGCTCGGGATTGGGGGTCACGAGATCCTCACGGTGCACGATGACCTGGATCTGCCCCTGGGGCGCCTGCGACTAAAGCGGGATGGCGGAGACGGCGGGCACAATGGCGTGCGCTCGGTCGCCGAGTCGTTGGGGGGAGCCGGGTTCGCTCGCCTTCGGGTGGGGATCGGACGCCCACCCCCGGACTTTCTGGGTGACACCGCGCAGTTTGTGCTAGAAGCCTTCGCTCCGTCCGAACGGGCCGAGCTCGAGATCCTGCTCGACCGTGCGGCGGACGCAGTGCAAAGGGTCGTCCAAGATGGCCTGGACGCTGCCATGAACGTGGTCAACCGGCGAGATGAGAACCAGGTATTGAGCCCCAGTCGGTGACCGCTCCTTGCTCCCGGTTTGGTCCGGGGGCTTTCCCGAGAGGAGACGATGAGATGATACAGAGTACCAGTGTCAAGTTGGCGCGTGAGTACGAGACGATCTACGTGCTCCGCCCCGACGCAACCAAGGAGAGCGTGGCGCGACTTTCGTCGCGCGTGAGCGAGGTGGTGGCCCGTGAAGGCGGGACGCTCACCCTCGTCGAGAGCTGGGGAAGGCGCGCCTTGGCCTTTCCGGTCGGCAAGCATCGCCGTGCCTACTACATCTACCTGAAGTATGTGGGCGGCGGGCGCATCGTCTCCGAGCTCGAGCGCAATTTCCGCATGTTCGACGAGGTGTTGAAGTACCAGACCGTCAAGCTCCGCGATGAAGTGGATCAGACCGGGGTGACGGTGAACCCAGCGGACATCGAGTTCGAGATGGTCGAGGCGCCGCCCGACGAGGAGCCGGAGGAGAGCCTGGCGGCGCAACTCGGCCTCGACGAGGCAGCGCAGGCTCGTGATTGGACCGCGCGCCACGAGGGTACCGGTGAAGAACACGAGGGCGGCCGCGGTCGGCGCAGCGATTCGCGCGCACCGGCTCCGCCTGAGGTCGCCAGCGACGCCAAGAGCGAGGAGAAGAGCGAATGATGCGTGCCAAGCCTGCCGCACGGGATCGCGGCGAGATGCGAGTTGGACGTCGGGGCTGCCCGTTCTGCTCCGACAAGAATGCCATCATCGACTACAAGGACCCGCAGGGTCTCAGCTACTTCGTGACCGATCGCGGCAAGATCGTGCCTCGCCGTGTCTCGGGGGCCTGCGCCAAGCATCAGCGGGAGATCGCGACCGCGATCAAGCGCGCTCGCAGCATCGCGCTCTTGCCGTTCACCGCGAATTCTTGAGGAGTGCCATGGCGACCCCAATCAAGGTGGTGTTGCAGGATGATGTCCCCAGCCTCGGCGCCAGCGGCGATGTCGTGCGGGTTCGACCGGGCTACGCTCGGAACTTCCTGATCCCGCGCGGGTTGGCCGCGCTCGCGACCCGAGCGAACCTGGCGCGCGTCGAGGATCTGCGGCGGCAGGCGGAGGAACGCGCCGCGCAGCGATTGACGGAGGCGCAGGCCGTTCGCGTCAAGCTCGAGGCGATCAGCGTGAAGCTCGAGCGCGCCGTCGGCGATGAGAACAAGATGTACGGATCGGTGACGACGAAGGACATCGAGGAGGCCTATGCGGCGCTCGGTGTCGAGGTCGATCGGCGGAAGCTCGTCTTGCCAGATCCGATCAAGACGCTCGGGCTGCACGAGGTCCAGCTCAGACTTCATGCCGAAGTGAGCGCGAGCCTTCGCGTCGAGGTCGTCAAGAAGTCGAGCTAGAGCACCGCTCAGGTTGCCGACAGCAACGGCAGCGCTGGAAACGCGT
Organism: Polyangiaceae bacterium; assembly: GCA_016933275.1. Lineage (GTDB taxonomy): Bacteria > Myxococcota_A > Polyangia > Polyangiales > Polyangiaceae > JAFGBI01. The sequence goes on from JAFGBI010000457.1 coordinate 23,815, forward strand.
CCGTGCGAGGCGAGGACGCGTTGCGAGCGCTGCCCCTGGAGAGGTCTGCTGTCGGTTCGGTGCTCTAGGTTGTTGATTTGACGCAGCAATCAACCTGATTGCTACTCTAGGAGCCCCGGCCGGGTTGCCAACTGCGACGGCACCCCGGGCAATGGCCCCATTGCGGGTGAGGAGACGTCCTCATTGGTGGATTCGGTTGCCTTCGCGTCGACGGCGCGCCAGCGCTGGAGGAAGGTTACCCGATGAACGAGTCCCATCTCCACGCCGACGAGGCGGGCGCCGCCGGGCCGGTTGGACGGGTTCCGCCGCATGACCTGTATGCCGAGTCGGCGGTGCTGAGCGCGGTACTGCTGGACCCGGCGGCGGTCGACGTGGCAGCCCAGATGATCCGCGCCGACGATTTCTACGTCGACGCGAACCGGCGGATCTTCGAGGCCGTCATCGAGCTTCAATTGGCGAACCGTCCGGTGGACATGGTGTCGGTGGCCGGATGGCTCAACGACCGCGGGCGGCTCCAGCAGCTTGGCGGGCTGCCGTACCTGGCCGAGCTCACCGAGGCCACTCCGGCCATCGTGAACGTGGAGCACCACGCGCAGACGATCCGGGAGAAGGCGAGGCTTCGCCGGCTCATCCAGGCGTGCCACCGCATCGCTGCCGAGGGCTTCGGTGACTGCGGCGAGGTTCAGGAGTTCATTGACCACGCGGAACAGACCGTCTTCGATATCGCACGCACCACGCAGACATCATCGATAGTTCCGGTCAAGACGGCGATCCGTCAGGCGTTCGACATCATCGCCAAGACTTCTCACCGCTCCGGAGGGATCACCGGCGCACCCACCGGCTTCACTCGGCTCGATCGGTTGACGACCGGCCTTCACCCGGGGGAGCTCTTCATCGTCGCCGGCCGTCCCGGCATGGGAAAGACGTCTTTCGTCCTGAACGTCGCCGTGAACATGGCGAAGCCGAGCGCGATCGACGACGCGGATGGCCCCGATGTCTTCGCCGAAGCTTCCGTCGTGGAGCCCGGCTACGGCGTGGCGTTCTTCTCCCTGGAAATGCCGAAGGAGCAGCTAGCGGCGCGCCTGCTCGCGGCCGAGGCGCGGGTAGACGTCTCCCGGATTCGAAGCGGCAGCCTGCGCGGCGACGACTGGCACAAGCTCACCGAGGCCGCCGCGCGCTTGAGTCGGCGACCGATCTGGCTGGACGATACGCCGGCGCTCGGGTTGCTCGAGCTGAGGGCGAAGATCCGGCGGCTCCAGGCGGAGATCTCCCGAGGAACGAGCGAGCTCGCACCCGCTCGGGAGCTGGGGTTGGTGGCCGTTGACTACCTTCAGCTCATGCAGGGGCGACGCGATGCCGGGAGCCGTGAGCAGGAGATCAGCGAGTTGTCGCGGGGGCTCAAGCAGCTGGCGAAGGAGATGAACGTTCCTGTCCTGGCGCTGAGTCAGTTGAACCGGTCTGTGGAGACCCGTACCATCAAGGACAAGCGACCTCAGCTGAGCGACCTGCGCGAATCGGGCGCCATCGAGCAGGATGCGGACTGCATTCTCTTCATCTACCGTGACGAGTACTACTTCAAGGACAGCCCGGACAAGGGCGTCGCGGAGGTGATCATCGCCAAGCAGCGCAACGGGCCCACCGATACGGTCAAGACCAAGTTTACCAGCGCGTACACCCGATTCGACAACTTTACCGAGGACGGGATCGACGAGTACGACCAGTACGCCGACCTCGGTGGTGGCGACGACGGCTTCGCTTGAGCCGCTCCAGGGCGTTCGTTCGACCGGTACCGCGTCAGATCAGAAGCTGCTGGGCAAGCTCCTGCATCAGCTCGCCGAGGCCGTCACGGGAGGCCGCGCTGACCAGGAGGAGGTCCTTGCCGATGGCGGCGAACTCGGCGCGGACTCCGGCATAGGCCTCGCGCACGTCCGGCAGGTCCGCCTTGGTCAACGCGATGACCTCGGGGTGTCCGGCAAGCTCGGGGCTATAGGCCAGGAGCTCACGCCGCAGCAGGTGGTAGTCGTCGATGGGACTGCGTCCTGGGCCTTCGTCGGGGGTCACCAGGTGCAGGAGCAGCCGTGTGCGCTCCAGGTGCTTCAGGAAGCGGATACCGAGTCCCGCGCCTTCGCTGGCGCCGGGAATGAGGCCAGGGATGTCGGCGATGACGAAGGTCCGGCCGAGGCCTCGCCGCGCGTCACCGACCGTGACGACTCCGAGGTGCGGTTCGAGGGTGGTGAAGGGGTAGTCGGCCACCTTGGGTCGGGCCCGGCTCACGGCGCGGATCAGCGTGCTCTTTCCCACGTTGGGGAACCCGAGCAGGCCCACGTCGGCCATTACCTTGAGCTCGAGGCGGAGCTGGCGCCGATCGCCAGGCGCGCCCGGCTCCGCGCGGCGTGGTGCCCGGTCCATCGGGCTCGCGAAATGTTTGTTGCCGCGTCCGCCGCGCCCACCGGCGGCTACCACCATGCGCTGTCCGGGGCGGGTGAGCTCGCCGAGCTTCCGCCCGCCGTCGTCGAGGTCGAACACGATGGTTCCCAGCGGCACGCGCACCTTGGCGTCTTCCCCTGAGCGTCCGTACTTGTCCTTGCCCTCGCCGTGGGCACCGTCCGAAGCTCGGACGTGGCTGACGTGGTGGATCGAGTAGAGGGTGTTGAGCCCGGGGTCGGCCACGAAGAAGACATCGCCACCGCGTCCGCCGTCTCCGCCCGCGGGGCCGCCGAACGGTACGTACTTCTCTCTACGGAACGCCACGCACCCGTTGCCGCCATTTCCGGCCTCGACACGGAGGGTGCATTCGTCCACGAAGCGCATGACGAAGAGCATAGTCTAGCGCGACAGGGACGGCACCCGCGGGGAACGGAGGTGCGTAGGTTCTTCGGCGCTTCGGTCCGCCCATCGCCGCCCGAGACGCCGTTTTCGGTCACCCTTTCTCCCCGAAGTTGCCCCGTCCGCCGGGCACCTGATACCGGGCTCGTTGGTATGAAGCTTCCGGGTCGGCTCGACGCGACGACACTCGGTGACCTCCTCGGCTCGCTCCACCGGGAACGCGCCACGGGGATCCTGGAGCTGGTGGAGTGGGCTGGTATGTCGGCCGGTCGTGCGCACCGGATCCACCTGGGGAGCGGCCTGGTCGAGCGGGTGGAGACGCCGATTCGAGGGCTCCCCTTGGGAGAGATCCTGCGGCAGGAGGGGTTCGTCGACAGCGAAGCACTGCGTCGGATGCTGCGTCGGCTCGCGGAGTCACCGCTGAAGCGGGCCGGTGAGATCCTGGTCGAGGAGAGACTCGTGACCCGCGCCGCGGTCCTCGCCGCCCTCCGGTGTCAGCTCCGATATCGGCTCGACGCGCTGTTCGCGCTGCGCGGTGTTCGCCTTCGGTTCCACGTCGCTCGGGCGCCATTCGATCAAGAGGACCGAATCCCGCTCTCGCCCCGCGAGTTTCTGCACGGGCGGCCGCGGGCACGCGAACAAGCACACCCGGGGCGGTCCGACGGTCAGGCGCCGCCGTCGGGGCGGCGGCCGACGATCCCGGTGCGGACGCGGGCTCTCGCCGTCCTCGGGCTCGACTCCGCCGCCGCGCCCGATGCGGTGCGCACGGCATTCCGGCGCCTGGCACGCGAGGTTCACCCCGATCGCCATCCGACGGCAACCGACCCCGAGCGCGCGGAGCTCATGCGCCGCTTCGCGGAACTCTCCGCTGCCTATCACGCCCTCGTTGCCTGATGCTGCCAGGTCCTGACGACCTCGGGGAGTTCGCCGAGGTCACGGAGCAGGACGTCGGGAGCAGCGGCGAGGAGCCGCTCGCGAGGGATGAAGCACCCGGGGATGCCGACCGTGCGCGCCCCGGCGCCGCGTCCACAGAGGACATCCTGCGGCCCGTCCCCCACCATGACCAGGGCGCGAGGCTCGATCCCGAGTCGCTCCGCGACGCCGAGTAGTGGCTTGGGGTCGGGCTTGTGGCGGGTGAAATCGTCACCTGTCACCACGACGGCGAAGCGGTCGGCGATGCCGAGGTGGGCGAGCAGGGGATGGGTGGTGGCTCGGGGTTTGTTCGTCGCGATCGCCAACGGGAGGTGTGCCAGGGCATCGAGAGCGCGTACCGTTTCGGGCATGAACACGGTGCGCGCGTACCCGTGGGCCGCGTAGTACTCGAGGTAGGTCGCGAGCAGGCGGCTGAACGCGGGAGCGTCCTCGGGCAGGCCCGTGACCCGCCCAAGGAGGCGGCGGGCACCATCGCCCACCGCGCCCACGATGGTCGCCTCGGCGGCGATCGGTAGACCGTGGGCGCCGAGCGCGTACCGGCACGAGGCGACGATGTCGGCGCGCGAGTCGACCAAGGTGCCGTCGAGGTCGAAGACCACCCCACGCACCGGTGCCGGTGTACGGCCAGTCACCGCCCTGGGCTCCGCCACACCACCCGCCCCACGAAGAATGGGCCCATGTGCGCGACGAACTCGGCCGTCTGCCGCGTGTGCCGCATGACCTCTACGATCCGCGAGAGCGCGTGGAGCTCGCGACCGACGAGCCCGATGATGAACTCGTTGTCGTTCGCGTCGAGGCCGTGACAGGCGAGGCGGATGTCGTGGGCGAGATCGGCATCGCCATAGGCTCGCCCAATCCGCCCGTGCTCGCGCAGGACCTCGCCGCGTTCGGGTGCCGAGAGGCGCTCGAACGTACCGCTCCGTCGGAGTGGATACCAGATGGCCCAGGGCCAGCGCTCGTCGAAGACCGTTTCGCGCGGGCGGTGGAGGAGCCAGTGCTCGAGATCCGTCTCGAAGCCGGTCGCATAGGTGCGTCCGAGCATCGTGAATTCCGGACGCAGCCGGAGGGCACCGGCGTGCTGGGCGAAGAGAGGTCGCGTGAGGTCGGCGAGCTTGCCAGGGTCCTCGCCCAGGGCAAGCAGCCCGAGCCCTGCCGGATGATTGAGGTCCTCGTAGATGACCGCCGTTGCGCCGCGTTGCTCGAGTCCGGCGGCGAGACTCTGCCGGAGATCGCGGGCGGCGCGATTCCCAACCGCCTCGACGACGAGGAGCTGCAGGAACAACCGGCGGTCGAGCCGCTGGCGGAGACCTTCGCGTTCGGCGCCGTATTCGTTGATGTCGGGGGAGGGTAGTGGTTCGGGCATCGAGCCGATGCATAGCGCGTTTGGCGGCTGGGCAAAGGGTTCGCTCGGCAGAGCCGGCCGATCGTGCCGATGCATCCCCTCCGAGGATCGGCGGGCCGGAGCGTTGCGCAGTCCGCGGGTAGCGGGCATGATGCTGCCTTCACGTGCAGACACCCGATCCCTCTCCGAGCCCGCTTGGTGGCTCCTCGACCGAGGTCGCTCTGCCGTTGGAACACCCGCTCCCGGTTGGAATGCGGGACTTCCTGCCGGCCGAAGCTCGGCTGCGAGGCGCGCTGGCGGCGCGGGTGGAGAGAAGCTTCGCGGTTCATGGATACCACCGCGTGGTCGTTCCTGCGTTCGAGCATGCGGCGGTCCTCGAGCGGGGGCTCGGCAGCCTCGATCCCGACGAGGTGCTGCGCTTCGTGGAGCCCGAGACCGGGGCGATCGTGGCGCTCCGTCCCGACCTGACACCTCAGATCGCGCGGCTCGTCGTCACCCGTCTTTTGGACGAACCGGGGCCGGTGCGGCTTGCCTATCACGGTTCGGTCTGGCGCCGGCGTCGTGCGCGCGCCCGGCGCCACCAGCAGATCCCTCAGGCCGGGATCGAACTCGTCGGGCTCTCGGCGACGGTCGGGGATCTCGAGGTGCTCCGGGTGGGTGCGGCAGCGGTGCGTGCGGCGGGGCTACCCCGCTTCGTGATCGATGTCGGGCATGTCGGGGTGGCGGGTGCCTTGCTCGCCGAGGTGCCGGCGGTCGCGCGAGCCTCGCTGGTGGAGGTGCTGGCGTTGAAGGACACCTCCGCGCTCGTGAGCCGGGCCGAACAGGCGGGGCTCCGCGGTGGGATGCTGGCTGGAATCGCGGCGCTGCCCGACCTCCACGGGGGAGCCGACATCTGGCCGCGCGCGCGACGGGTGCTCGGAGGCACGGTCGCGGCGGGTGCCTTGGATGAGCTCCATCGGCTCTGGGATCGCCTCTGCACCGAGGAGCCCGGGGCAGAGGTCGTCGTGGATCTCGGCGAAACCTCGCGGTTCGAGTACTACAGCGGCATGACCTGTCAGTTTCTCGCCGAAGGTCCCGGGGAGGCGATCGGATCGGGCGGGCGCTACGACGGGTTGTTTGCTCGGTTCGGCGCCCCGCGTCCGGCGGCTGGCGTCGCCCTCGACCTCGACAACCTGGCCTGGGCCCTCGCGCGGACCGGGGTGGGCGAGCCCGCTCCTCGTTCCGTCGTCATCGCGGCGGTCCCACCCGAGGCGGCGGCGATCGCGGCGGCGCTTCGGGCTGGGGCGATCGCGTGCGTGAGCGGGCCGGAAGATGCCTTCGGGTACGCTCGGGCCTGGCAACACTCGCATGTCCTCACGATAGATCCATCGGGTGCCGTCTTGACCGATCTCGTGCTGGGGGGCGAGCGGCGCCTCTCCGAGACGGACCCGATCAGGGTCGCCATGGCGGTGGGCGCGATCATCGACCATCCGGAGGAAATGCGGTGCCCGATTTGAGATCGGCCTTCCCCAAAATCAAGATGGAACGGCGCGGCGTCGAGGGCGGTCGGAGGATCGGAACCCGTCGACGCTCCGCTGGGGTAGAGACAGAGAGGATGCCATGAGTGCGGTAGTGATAGTGGGTGCCCAGTGGGGTGACGAAGGGAAGGGGAAGGTCGTCGACTTCTGCACGGAGTTCGCGGACGTCGTCGTGCGCTACGCGGGCGGCCCCAACGCTGGCCACACCCTCGTGGTTGGTGACGAGAAGGTCATCGTGCGCCTCATTCCGAGCGGGATCCTCCGCGAGGGGACCCGCTGTGTCCTCGGTCAGGGGATGGTGGTCGATCCCTCGGTGCTGATCGGCGAGATCGACACCCTGGAGGGAAGAGGCTACGCAGGTCTCGCGGCGCGATTGACGGTGAGCGATCGCGCTCATCTCATCCTGCCGTATCACGTGCTCGTCGATAGCCTGCGGGAAGGCGGGAAGGGGGCGATCGGCACTACGAAGAAGGGGATCGGACCGGCGTATGAGGACAAGGTCCGGCGCACCGGGGTCCGTGCCGGGGATCTTCGTGATCTTGGGCGTCTTCGCGCGCGGGTCGAGGCTGCGCTCGAGGCCTGGCTTCCGACGATCACGCACCTTGGTGGTAGGGCGCCGTCGGCTGCGGAGCTGATGGAACCAATGGTGCCGCTGGCCGAACGGATCGTCCCCATGCTCGACAACGCCTCCAAGCTGGTTGACGACGCGATTCGAGCCGGCCGTCGCGTGATGCTCGAGGGCGCGCAGGGTACGTTGCTCGACATCGACCACGGGACTTACCCATTCGTCACCTCGAGCAACGCGGTCGCGGGCGGGGCGGCCGTGGGGAGCGGGATTGGACCGAACCGGATCTCCACCGTCCTCGGCATCACGAAGGCGTACACCACCCGGGTGGGGGCGGGGCCGTTCCCGACCGAGCTCGACGATCGAGACGGGCAGCACCTGCGCGAAGTCGGGGCGGAGTTCGGCTCGGTGACGGGGCGTCCCCGGCGAACGGGGTGGCTCGATCTCCCCGCGCTCCGCTACGCCGCCCGAGTCAACGGCCTCGACGGGCTTGCCCTCACCAAGCTTGACGTCCTGACGGGCATGGATCGTTTGAAGGTGTGCGTGGGCTATGACACCCCGGCGGGACGCACCTCGGAGTTTCCCATCGATCTCCTGGACGTTCCCGGGGTCTTGCCGGTCTACCAGGAGCTCGCCGGGTGGACCGAGCATCTCGGGGAGTACCGGACCCTCGATGAGCTGCCCTCGACCGCTCGGGCGTACATCCGGTTTCTGGAGGAAGGCGCGGGCGTGCCCGTCTATTTCTTGAGCGTCGGACCCCGGCGGCGGGAAACGATCGTGCTCCACAACCCGTTCGTGGGGCGCGCGGCGGCGCCCTGAGGCTGGGAGCGTTCGACATGGCGCCGGTTGCGTTCGCGCTGATGCTCACGGGGGCGGGGATTGCCGCAGCGGGGCTTGGCAACCCCGATCTTGCCGTGGTCGCGGCGGCGAGCCCACGTCCCCGGGTGTGCATGACCGATCCGCAGGGCTCCGTGGGTTCGGTCTGGGAACGCGCCCGGATGGTGGAGGAGTCGGCCTACTGCGCCGCGCTCGCGGGGGGCTATGCGCGGCTCGTCCGACAGCCGACCCAGGCGCTCGGGATCGCGACGACGGCCGAAACGACGTGGCCGCGCGAGGCGGCGCCGCTGGTGCTCGCGGGGCGCGCTCTGTTCGCCCTCGGTCGCCCCGCGGAGGCGACGGCGAAGTTCGATCGTGCGCTCGCGCTCGATCGCCACGCCGTCGATTCCCCCGACGCGCTCCACGATCGAGCGGCGGCCGCACTGCTCGCGCAGGATCTCGAGACGGCTGAGCGCGCGTACCGTGCGCTGGTCCCGCGAGTGGGGCTCCTGGCCGATGACGCTCGTGCCCGCCGCGTCCTCGTGGAGGCGGCGGCGGTCGTGATGGGCGAGGGCCCGCAGGCTCTCGCCGAGGCCGTGAGCTACCTCGGCGAGGCACGCCGCCACACGCGGGCACCCGGACTGCGACCGTTCGTGCTCGGCCTGCTCGCCCTGACGCTGTCCCGCCAGGGGCTACTGGATCAGGCGCGCGGTGTGGTCGCCGAGGCCGACGGGGCGCTCCTTCCGTTGGATGACCCGGCGGTCCCTCCGGCGCCCGGACGGTCCTCGGCGCTGCCTGTGCTTCCGCCGGGCGAGCTCCAGGCCATCGCGGCGACGTTGGCCGAGGGGGTCGAGCGGCAGGATGCCATCGACCAGTGGAACGAATACGTGGGGATGGTCGGCGAGCAGGGGGTGTGGATCGGGCACGCCCGAGGGCGGCTCGCGGCTCTCACGAACCAGCGTTAGGATCATGGCGAAGTTGGGGGCATGGCTGGCCGTCGCCGTTGCCGCTACGAGCGCCCGCTGGTCCCTCGCTCAGCCGACGGTCTGGGACGTGGCGCGGGACCCCGAGTCCCGCCTGGTCGAGAGGAAGTACCTCGAGGTCGAACGCATCATCGAGACCCGGATCGAATCCGTCGGCGACCTGATGGGTGTGCGTCGCGCCGCGGAGCGGCTCCTCGCGGGGATCGACGCGCTCGCTCGGACCGGCAGCGACGCGGCGCGGCTCGACGCCATCCTGGGGGCACTCTACTCCGAGCCATACCTGAGGAACCACGCCGAGGCGCGCAGCCGGCTCGAACGAGCGCTGGCGGGCGAGCTGCCCGCGACGGTGCGCTACCGCGCCTACTCGCTCCTCGGCGTCGCCTGCGCCCGCCTCGAGGCATTCTTGTGCGAGCGGGAGGCCTATACTCGCGCCCTGACCTTCGCGGTGGACCCCGACGAGCGGGCGTTGGCGTTCATGAACCGCGGGGAGGTGCGCATGCGACTGGGCGACCTCCGCGGGGCGATCGCGGATGGTCGACGCGCGAAGCGGCTCGCCACCAGCCCCGAGCTGCTAGCTCTCTCCGCATACGGGCTCGGCGTGGCGCTCGAGCGCAGCGGGGATCTCCCGTCGGCCCTGCGGGCGATGCTCGACGCTCGCGCCGCTTGGCCATCGGCCCTGTCGGTCTCGGCCCTGGACTATCCCGACGTCTTCTTCGTGCCGGAATTCGAAGTCCACTATTACAAGGCCCTCGAGGCTCTGGCCGTCGCTCGCGCCTCGTTGGCCGAGGGCAGCACGGCGACGGCCGCCCAGCATTTCGATGCCGCGATCGCTGCTTTCGAGGAGTACCTACGCGCGGCCGAACCGGTCGGAACACCCTGGGCCCGCAACGCCCGGCTGCACCTCTCCATCTGTCGCCGCGAACGCGCTGAACTCCCCGTCACTGCGGCCGCTCCATCGCCGTGAGCGGGCAGGGCCGCATCAGGGCCAACTCCCGGCTCGCGCGTCACGCAGCGTGGGGGAGATCGGGATTGGAGGGATTCGCTCGCAGGATCCGGCTGACGCTCTCCGCGTCGTCCACCGCATGGAAGACGGGGCGCAGCGAGTCGCTGCGGTCCATCTCGCCGAACGCCCCGCTCGCGGCCAGGGACTGTGCCCGCGGTCCATCGAGGACAAGGAAGACGTCGCTGAGCCCGCGACCAGCGGAGGCGTCGATGACGTGGACGATGCGTGAGCGCTCCAGGTGTAGCTCCTCCCGACCGCGGGAGATGAGGACATGCTTGTTGGTGATGAGGTAGCGCGTGTCCCGCACCAGGCGCGCGCTGCGAAGGCCGGCATCGTAGGTGAAGTACCCGCCCATCGCGAGCAACAGCGCGGCGGTCACCGATTCGCCGACCACCAGCGCCAGGAAGGGCGCCGAGGTGGGTGGGAGCCCAGCGAGGAGCAGCTTCTGGATGGCTGGGACCGCCTGAGCGACGAGCAGACCGAAGGTTGCGAAGAGCCCAGCTGCCATCCCGAGACGCAGCCACTCCCGCGCCGAGTGGGGGACGAACGCCCGCACGCGTGGACGGGGGCGGGCGGCCCACAGCACGCGTTCATCGATGTCGAGGCGCTGCGCGATGGGGAGCTGCGAGCTTCCGCGTGGGGCCAGGTCCTCGGCGCCGCGGATGATCGCCCAGACACGGTTCGGCTGGCGGACACCGCGCAGCGCGATGGTGAGCCTCCGGTGCAGCGGTCCGGTTTGCACGGCGCGCACGAGCTCGAGGTCGCCGATGTCCGGAACCGTGGTGCTCCAGGTGATGCGCGCGAAGCTGATCGAGTCGCGAGCCATCGTACGCCGGAAGGGACCGCGTTGGACGATGATGCGTCGGGTTGTTACCAGGTAGCGGACCGGTGCGAGCCAGAGCTTTGGCCCCTGGAAGGCGGCGAGCGCCAGCGTCGCCGCCCATGCCCCGATACCCAGCAGCCGCGTGGGCGATTGGGCGAGAGCCAACGACACCACGGCGGCAAACATCGTGCACACGCCGGCGACCACGACGAATACCCAACCCGTGGCGCGGAGGAAGGGAGGCGTCTCCAGCAGCTCCGGGCGGCCCGTCCACTGGATCGGCTCGGGGATGGAGGAATCTCGGGTCATGACCGTACTGGGTTGGACACGAGGACCTCGACCAAGCTTGCGATGTTTCGGAAGGAACTCCACCCCCAAGGCGCAATTTCATCCTGAACGAAACCCGAAGCGGCGGTCCTGAGCCGGCTTGGGCGGTCACGGTCTCAGGGAGTGGGGGCCACGAAAACGATTTCGACCCGGGAATTCCGCTCGTCGGCCCCCCGTCGGCCCGGCTCGACCAGAGGGAGGGCATTGCCCGCCAGCGCTGACTCGACCCGAGACGCACCTCCCTGGCGGAGCGCCTCCACCAGCTGCCGGGCGCGATCATCGGCCTGCCGCTTCGATCCGCGAGCGGTGGCGTCGTGGAGCACGACCAGGACCGGGAAGCGCGCGTGGTCCCGTGCGAGCCGACCGAGCCTCGCGAGGGTGGCTGCCGCGGTGGAGGTGAGCTCGTTCCTCGTAGTGAAAAGGTCATGGAGCAGGACGATGACTCCGCGATCGTCGCGGTAGACGAAGAAGCTCCCCTCTTCGCCGAGCGAGGTGAGCAGGGCATCGGCCGCGCTCGCTTCGGGCCCAGCGGGCGGGCTCGCGCGGCGGACGCGGGTCAACATCGAGAGGCAGCCGGAGCGCGCGCGGAGGGCCTCGTCGATCGGCGCTGGACCGCCGCCCTCCAGAAGGCGCTCGAGGGCGACGACAGCGTCGACCGCCCCGGCGAGACCCTCGGCGTCGGGGGACAGGAGGCGTGTCGCGGTGCAGGTGAGGCGAGCCTGGAGTAGCAGCGAGCGGGCGGCATCGCGCCGGGCCTGCTCGCGGTCCGGGCCCGCGGGGCCGCTCGTTGGCAGTGGCTCGAGCTCGCGGGCCACGCGGATCCTGAGCTCGAAGGCGTCGGCCTCCGCGGCCACCCGGCGCTGCTGTTCGTCGATCTTCGCGAGCTCGCCTTCGGCGCGCTCGACCTCGAGCTCCGTCCTGGCCAACCGCTGCTCGGCGCGCGCCAACCGACTGAGCACGAAGGCGTGCTCATAGGCCGCGATGGTGTGCTCCCCCAACACCTGCGCCGCCGAGAGGTTCTTGGCTTCGTACGCCGCGTGAGCCTTCGCGCGTAGCTGCTCGGCGGCGAGGAACGCTTGCGGCGCGAACTTCTGCGCCGCCGTGGAGGCGGCGCTCGCACGCACGGCGTCGACCTCGGTGAACACCCGGGGACGAGGCAGCGATGCGCAGGAAGGAGCCAACAGCAGCCCGAGCCCGCCCACCAGCGCCATCATCGCCGCCCGCGACGCCCAGACTGCGTCCCGCAGGGAGTTCGGTCGGGTCATGGCGTGCCTCCCGTCGGTGCCGACGGTGTCGGTGCCGCCGAGGGTGTGGCAAGGGCCGCGAGCTGGGCCTCGGCCCTGCCGCGGCGAGCGATGGTCTGCTCGAGCAGGGTGCGAGCGCGGCGTGCCTTCGCTTCGAGCTCGGCGGCGCGCCGCTCCGCGGCGGTGGTGCGCTCCTCTGCCGCGACCGTTCGCGCGAGGTCGGCGCCCGTGTCGGCCCATTCGCGCCCGAGCGCCTCGAGGCGTGCCGCGTGCTCGGGGTCACCAGCGGCTCGTGCGTCCTCGGCACGAACGAGGGCGTCCTCGGCACGCTCGATCTCTCGCCGCGTGAGCGCCGAACGAGCGGGCTCGGCGGAGAGGGTGGCCAGGGTGGCCCGGGCGGCACGCCCATCCCCTTCGGCGGCGGCGATCGCCACGCCGCCGAGGACGACCAAGAGGGGAACCACCCAACCGAACCGAGGCGCCGAGCCAAGCACGGGGAGAACGAAGCCACGACCTGTCCCGGAGGTCAAGCGGCCGAACGGCGTTCCAGCGGGTGCACGGATTCGAGCCGTGTGCGGACGTCCTTCGCCCTGGCCTGGGGGGCCGTGGTAATAATGCGCGCCGGCGAGGTGACCGTGGCTAGGAACCGAGCGACCTGGGACGAGTACTTCATGGGGATTGCAGTGCAGGTCGCGGGTCGCTCCACCTGCGATCGCAAGCATGTCGGTGCCGTCGTCGTCCGCGATCGGATGATCCTGGCGACGGGATATAACGGTTCGATCCGCGGCCTGCCGCACTGCGATGACGCGGGGCACCTGATGGAAGCCGGCCATTGTGTGCGCACCGTACACGCGGAGTCGAATGCCATCGCCCAGGCCGCCCGCAACGGCGTCCGTCTCGAGGGAGGTGGCATCTACGTGACCGCGTCGCCGTGCTTCACGTGCTTCAAGCTGATCGCCAACTGCGGACTCTCTCGGATCGTCTTCGGCGAGTTTTATCGCGATGAGAGGATCTTCGAGTTTAGCCAGATGCTCGGCATCGAGCTCGTGCACCTGCCCCTCCCGTCTTCCTCCGAGGGTTCCCCGTGAGCGGGCTCCGGGTGGCGGTCGTGGCGGGCGGCCCCTCTCCGGAGGCCGCGGTCAGTCGGGCCTCGGCGCAGGCCGTCGTCGCGGCGCTCGCCGTGTTTGGGCACCAGCCGACTCTGCACGAACTCGACGCGGGGCTTGCCGGGCGTCTCGCCGAGGGTGCCTGCGACGTCGTCTTTCCGGTCACCCATGGCGCCCTCGGTGAGGATGGGTGCCTACAGGGGTTGCTCGAGGTGCTCAGGCTTCCGTACGTGGGGTCGCCGGTCCGTGCCAGCGCGATCGCCGCCGACAAACCTACGAGCAAGGTCCATTTTCGTGCTGCGGGACTGCCGGTCGCCAAGGACGTTGTCGTCGATTCGAGGCGCGACCTGCCGGGCCAGGCGGCAACGTTGCGGCAGTTCCTTGGCAGTGCCCTGGTGGTGAAGCCCGCCGGCGGAGGCTCGGCCATCGGGGTAACGCGGATCGCTGCCCACCAACCGGACGCCGCGGTCATCGCCGCGCTCGAGGCGGCCCTCGCGGTCGACACGGCGGTGCTCGTGGAGGAGTTCGTGGTGGGTCGCGAACTCACCTGCGGCGTGCTCGACGTCGAGGACGAGGGACCGCGTGCGCTCCCGCCTACCGAGATCGCGAGCCGCGCTGCCGACTTTTACGACTTCACCTCGAAGTACGCTGCCGGTGGCAGTGCGCACCGCTGCCCAGCGCCGCTCCCGGAATCCGTCACCCAGACGGTCGGTGACATCGCAGTGGCCGCCTTCCGTTCGGTGGGTGCCCGCGATCTTGGCCGCGCGGACCTCATCCTGGGTGAGTCGGGCCACCTGGTGCTCCTCGAGCTCAACACCCTTCCGGGGATGACGGCCACCAGCCTGTACCCCGAGGCCGCCGCGGTCGCTGGGATAGGGTTTCCCGAGCTCTGTGACCGGTTGGTGCAGCGGGCGTTCGCGCGCCCCCGGCGGGTCGTACCCGAGGTGGTCCCCATGCCCGCGTGACCCGGGGCGGGGGGCGCAGTGGGCCTCAGGGGTTCCGCGGCCGTCCGCACAGCGATGCGAGTTGCTCGGCGGACAGGGACCGGGCTCGTGATCGCAGACGCTCGAGGATCCCGTCACGGTCAGGGGGAGCTGTGATCGTGTGGTTCGTCGATCGCGTGGCCCGTGTCCAGGCTCTGCCCCGTTCGGGGTCGCTGGCGAGGACTGGCATCAGACCCCCTTTCGATGGCGAGCTCGGCGCTACCTCGGGCGAGCTCGGCGCTACCTCGGGCGAGCTCGGCGCTACCTCGGGCGAGCTCGGCGCTACCTCGGGCGAGCTCGGCGCGGCCCCCGGGCGAGGGCGGAGGTCGGTCGCGGTCGTCGCCTCGGGCGATGAGTCATGGTCGGACGCCTCCCCCCCTCGACGATGCCGGGTGACAGCGTGGTCGATGAAAGCCTTGGTCGAGGCTCCGAAACGCTTGAACTGGACGACGAGGCCGCCGGGGTTGGTCCCCTCCGGTGCTCGATGTCGTCGCACGCGTCCCTCGGCCTTGATGACCTGCTCCCCCGTCGCGAGGGTCACCGAGAACCGGACGAGCGTTCCTTCCGGGAGCGGCTCGGCGTCGATGAGCAACATCCTTCGGTGGTCGATCGTGTCGGCTTCCGCGTCGAGGTAGGCCTCGACGGATTCGTAGGGCCGGGTGATGCGAACGAAGGGTGGGTTATTCACAGCATGCTCGCGCGCGCTGCTGGTGAGGCGCGACGCACCGACCCGCAAGCCTACCCGACCAAGGCCCTGGTGCCCAGCGACCGGGCGGAGCTGCGGCGGACGCGGAGTTTCTTCGGCCCCCGGTCGAACCACCGGATCCGGGCGGTTCCCCTCGCGGACCGGGCGCCGACGGCCCAGAGCAGCAATCAGGTTGATTGCTGCGTCGAATCAACAACCTAGAGCACCGACCCGGCAGCAGATCTCGTCCGGGCGCCGTTGGAGACGTGCCCTCGCTCGGCACGGGCACGTTTCCAGCGGCGCCGTTGCTGTTGGCAGCCCGATCATGCTCTAGCGATCCTCGAACAGAGACCCACGTCCCGCTGCGGGCGGCAGACGGGTTCCGCCCGCCCGGCGGTTTCGCTAGAACAGGCCCCGTATGGAAAGACGACGCCGGGTCCTGGTGGTTGGGTCGGGGGGCCGCGAACACGCAATCGCCCTACGCTTGCTCGAATCCGAGTCGGTGGGCGAAGTCCTGGTCGCTCCCGGAAACGCGGGCACCGCCACCGACGCCCCTGGGCTTCCGACGGGCAAGCTGCTTCGCTCGGTGGCGGGCGGTACGCTGGAGATCGCCCAGCGAGAGATGGTGGATCTGGTCGTCGTCGGCCCGGAAGCGCCCCTCGTCGGGGGGGTGGTCGATGAGCTGGAGGCGGCGGGCATTCCAGCCTTCGGACCGTCGCGAGCCGCCGCGCGGCTCGAGGGGTCCAAGGCATTCATGAAGGCGTTTGCCGCGCGGCACGGGCTGCCGACGGCACGGCATCGGGTGGTCACCGACCCGGGTGCGGTGGACGCGGCCGTGAGGGCGTTTGCCGAGCCGCCCGTGGTCAAGGCCGATGGACTCTGCGCGGGAAAGGGGGTGGTGGTCGCCGGGACGCACGAAGAGGCGATCGTCGTCGCGACGGCGATGCTGACTGGGGAAGCGTTTGGCGCGGCGGGTGAGCGGGTGATTCTGGAGGAGCGTCTGGTCGGACAGGAAGCGAGCGTCCATGTCATCACCGACGGTGAGCGCTTCGTCGTGCTGCCTCCCGCTCAGGACCACAAGCGGGTGGGGGAGGGGGACCAGGGGCCCAACACGGGCGGCATGGGGGCCTACGCACCCGCGCCCCTGGTCACCGAGGCCATCGCCGCGCGGATCGAGCGCAGCATCGTCGTGCCGACCCTCGAAGGCATGCGAGAGGAGGGGACTCCATTCCGGGGCGTGCTCTACGCGGGGCTCATGATCACGGAGAGCGGAGCCCCCTTGCTGCTCGAGTACAACGTTCGCTTCGGGGACCCAGAGACGCAGGTCCTCATGAGCACGATCGACGGGGATCTCGGGGAGGCGTTGGCCGGAGCCGCACAACGGTCGCTCTCGCCCGACGCGATCCGGCCCGCCTCCAAGCACGCGCTCGTGGTGGTTCTGGCTGCGTCCGGCTACCCCGGCAGCCCGCGCACCGGAGACGAGATCCACGGTCTCGAGGTCGCCGCGGCCTTGCCCGACGTCCAAGTCTTCCACGCCGGAACGCGGCGGGTGGAAGGCCGAGTCCTGACCGCGGGTGGGCGGATCCTCGGGGTGACGGCCAGCGGCGCGACCCTCCGGGCGGCGAGGGACGCCGCCTATCGCGGCGTCGGCGCGATCCAGTTCGCCGGCGCCCACCATCGTCGCGATATCGGGCGACGGGCCCTGGAGAAATGAAGCTTGCCCTCTCTGTTCTCCGCCTGGGTGGTGTGGTCGCCGCCCCCACGGAAACCCTCTACGGCCTCCTGGTCGATGCGACCAACCCGCGAGCGATCGGCGCCTTGCTCGCGGTGAAGCCCCGCGGGCACGACAAAGGGATCCCCCTCATCCTGCCTGAGCCCGAGGCTTGGCGAGGGTTGGTGACCGAGGTGCCGCCGGTCGCGGAGCGGCTGGCGCAGGAGTTCTGGCCAGGACCGCTCACCATCGCCCTGGCCGCCGCTCCCGGCGTCGATCCGAGACTGATCCTGAACGGTACGGTGGCCGTGCGCTGGCCCAGCGACTCGCCTGCTCTGAGCCTGGCCCGAAGTCTCAGAAGACCCCTTACCGCAACCAGCGCGAACGAGCCAGGGAAGCCGCCGGGGCGAACCGGGGGGGAGGTGCGTGCCATGCTACGCACCCCGGTGGGAATGCGACTGCGCGTCGTGGAGGGAACGGCCGCGGGCGGCGTGCCCTCGACCGTGGTCGCCATCGAGCATGGAAAATGCCGCATCATTCGGCTGGGGGCGATCGGCGAGGCGGCACTGCTCCGAGTGCTGAGTCCATATTGCGGGATTGACCCCCAAACGACCCGGGGTTAGCAGCGAGGGCGCCTAGCGGAACGACGCACCTCGCTCGGATGGTGAGCAGCGTCCGGCCGCAATCACGGAGGAACATGGCCAGAGCTCTCAACTTCAACCCTGGACCGGCGGCGCTGCCGCTGGCAGCTCTCGAACGCGCGGCCCGGGAATTCGTCGAGTATGCCGGTACCGGCATGAGCATCATGGAGCACAGCCATCGTGGCAAGGCCTACGAGGCGGTGCACGACGAGGCGATCGCGCTCGTCCGCGAGCTACTCGGTGTCAGCGATGCCTACCATGTGCTCCTGCTCCAGGGCGGAGCCACCGGGCAGTTCGCCATGGTACCGATGAATCTCCTCCACTCGGGCAAGAGCGCGGACTACACCCTCACGGGCAGCTGGGCCAAGGGCGCCTTCAAGAACGCCAAGGCGGTCGGTACGGTGCGGGCAGCAGCCAACGTGGAAGTGGACGGCAAGTTCGTCCGCATGCCGGCCCAGGCCGAGCTCGACCTCGATCCCAACGCTGCCTACGTCCACATCACGAGCAACGAGACGATCGCGGGGACGCAGTGGCACGCCTACCCCGACGTGGGCAACGTTCCCCTCGTCGCCGACATGTCGAGCGACATCATGTGGCGGCCCACGGACGTAGGACGGTTCGGCGCGATCTACGCTGGTGCCCAGAAGAACCTCGGTCCGAGCGGCGTCACCCTCGTGATCGTCCGCAAGGATCTGGTCGAGAGCGGACGCAAGGACATCCCGGCGATCTACCAGTACCGTACGCATGCGGACGCGAATTCGCTGAGCAATACCCCGCCGACTTTCGCGATCTACATGCTGCGCAACGTGCTCGCGTGGGTGAAGGAGAGCGGCGGTCTCGCCTCGGCCGAGCTGCGGAATCGCGAGAAGGCCAACCTGCTCTATGCGGCGATCGACGCGCGACCGGACATGTACAAGTGCCCCGTCGTCCCGGAGGCGCGGTCGGTGATGAACGTGGTCTTCACCCTGCCTACGCCCGAGCTAGAAGCCGAGTTCCTCGAGGGGGCGAAGAGGCTCAACATGGTGGGCCTCAAGGGCCATCGTTCGGTTGGCGGCATGCGCGCGTCGATCTACAACGCCGTGCCCGTCGAATGGGTGAAGACGTTGGTCGGATTCATGGCTGACTTCCACAAGGGGGCATGATGGCAAGGGTTCTCGTCAGCGATTCCCTGAGCAAGGAAGGGTTGGAGGTCCTCGAGAAGGCGGAGGGGATCTCGCACGACTACAAACCGGGGCTCAGCGAGGACGACCTCGCGGCGGCGATCTCCGGCTACGACGGGCTGGTCATTCGCAGCGGTTCGAAGGTGACATCGCGTGTCATCGCGGCCGCCGACCAGCTGCGCGTGATCGGGCGCGCGGGCATCGGCGTCGACAACGTGGACAAGGAGGCGGCGAGTCGGCGGGGTATCATCGTGATGAACACGCCGACCGGCAATGCCGTGACCACGGCGGAACACGCGCTGAGCCTGCTCTTCGCCGTGGCGCGCAAGATCGGGCAGGCCGACGCCACGATGAAGCAGGGCATTTGGGAGAAGAAGAAGCTCCAGGGACGCGAGCTCACCGGCAAGATCCTCGGTGTCGTGGGTCTCGGCAACATCGGTCGCATCGTGGCGGATCGCGCGCTCGGGCTCCGGATGAACGTCATCGCCTACGATCCGGTCGTAACCCCGGAGCGGGCTGCGGAGCTCGGCGTCGCCCTGGTGACGCTCGACGAGCTCTTCGCTCGCGCGGACGCGATCACCTTCCACACGCCGCTGACCCCGGAGACGAAAGGGCTCGTGTGCGATGCCAACATCGCCAAGATGAGGAAGGGTGTGATCATCATCAACGCGGCGAGGGGCGCGATCGTCGAGGAGGCCGCGCTGGTGCGTGGCCTGCAGTCGGGCCACGTTCTGGGGGCGGGCATCGACGTCTTCGCCCAGGAGCCGTGTGGGCTCACCGAGCTCGTCAAGCAGCCCAACGTGGTCGCGACTCCGCATCTCGGAGCATCGACCGACGAGGCGCAGACTCGCGTCGCCGTGGAGATCGCCGAGCAGGTCGTGGCGTACTTGACCTCGGGCACCATCACGAATTCGGTGAACGTGCCTAGCGTATCGAGCGAGATGGCACCGGTGCTCGGACCGTACACCAAGCTAGCCGAGCGCCTCGGACAGTTCCTCGGTCAGGTCGAGAAGGTCGCGCCGCGCCAGATCACGGTCGAGTGCGTGGGCGAGGTGGCGAACCTCACCGTCGCTCCCATCGTGAGCGCCGCGCTGGCCGGGTTGCTCGGGAAGTTCTTCGAGGAGCCGGTGAACGGGGTCAACGCGCCGGTGCTGGCGAAGGATCGCGGCATCGAGGTAAGAGAGCTCAAGAGTGCCACGCATGCGAAGTACGCCACGCTCATTCGGGTGACCGTCAGCGGGGAGGGAGGCGAGGAGGCGGTGGTCGCGGGGACGCTCGCTTCTGATCGCACGCCTCGGCTCGTGCGGTGGGGACGCTACGAATTGGATGCCCATCTCGAGGGAACCAATCTCGTGGTCGTCAACGCTGACCAACCGGGCGTCATCGGGTTCATCGGCACCGTGCTCGGCGAGGCGAACGTCAACGTCGCGCGGATGCAGATGGGTCTCGATACGAAGGCCCAGGCGGCGGCCTCCCTGTGGGCACTGGACTCCGTGCCCGCGGCAGCCATGGTGGCGAAGATAGGGGCGGGAAAGGCGATCAAGAGCGTGACCTGTATCACGCTCGGCTGACCGTTCGTACCGCGTCCGGAAAGGCTCCACCCGTCGCGCGGATGAGCTGCTCTAGAGCAGCAATCAGGTTGATTGCTGCGTCAAATCAACAATCTAGAGCACCGAACCGGCAGCAGATCTCGCCCGAGGCGCTGTTGGAAACGTGCCCTCGCTGGGCATGGGTACGTTTCCAGCGGTGCCGTTGCTGTTGGCAATCCGATCGGTGCTCCAGGAGTGGTCCCCTCCGCGGGTGTCGATCCATCCCGGGTCGTCGGCAGATCTGCGACGACCCTACAGCTCCGATCGGTCGGAGGTGGTGGCGATCCGGCGGCGGCGGTCGTTTCGTACCCGGGTGGAGCCAGCGCGCAGGAGGGGGAAAGCGACCAGGATCGCCGTGGTTCCGGCTGCCGCCGCCGCGATCCCGATGCTCTTCGGCGCTGGGGCGTCCTCGGTCTTGCCGATGGCATAGGTGGCGAGCCCAACGAGCGCCAACGGGAGACCGGTGGTGAGCGCGATGATGCCCTGATGGCGCGAGCGGAGAGTGCCCGTATCCACCCGTAGCCTCAGCACCCCGGTTCCGGGTGCTATCTGAAAGGGGTTGGACGGTGAGATCCCGGGCCCCGCCACCCGCGCCTCTTGACCGTCAACCTCCACCGCCCTGCCGCAGGGGATCGTGCAGGCGATCCTCCAGGGTCCCTCGTCCATGGCCGGCCGGAGTTCGAGGGAGACGGTCGGTCTGTCGGCGCGGATCTCGACCCTCGCCGTCGTAGGCGCAGTCCCGGGATGGTCGGGGAGGGCTGCCGGCGTCGGCAACTGTTCGGCGGGGGGGCTGGCAACGCCATCGGCCGGTGGGTCTACCGCGATGGGCTCCTCCGCGGCGGCCGGTGCTCGCTCGGCGTTCGCGCTGACAGGACCAGGCAATGGGTCTTCTCCCATGGCCCACGGGCTCCACAAGACGAGGCTCCACAGTGTCGCCATTCCGGCCATCGGGCGCGCGGGGATTCTGGCCTGGCCGCGTGTCATTGGAGGCGCGAGAGTACCACCTTCCCTCGCCGGCGAGGGGTGCGAGTTCTCCCGCGCTCGTACGAGCATCGTTTCGACCACACGAAACCACACGGAAATGGTGCGGGGAGCGGCGGTAGTTCGAAGTGGTGTGGGTTGAGACGGTCGTGCGCCAATGGAGGAGAACGAAGAGAGCATCGGATCCGCCAGCCGCCGCCGAGGATCGATCGGGCCGTCGAGGCGGGGAGAGGCAGCGCCCTCCCGCGAAACGCGTTCCGGTCGACGTGATGGAATCAAGCGCGCGCGCGGAGAAGGATTGCGGCAGAAAGTAGCTCTGGTAGGCTTGACCGTCCGGGACTTTGGCTACGGAAGGTCTTCGAGTGTCGCGTCCTCGCCTCCGGTTTCTGCTGCAGGAGATCGACCTTCGTGAAGGGGAAACCCTGATCGGGAGGAGCGCGATGTGTCACGTGACCATCGAGGATCCGCTGGTCTCCCGGCAACACGCGCGCATCATGGCGAATGGCGGGCACATCGTCCTCGAGGACCTCGACTCGCGGAACGGCACCATCGTCAACGGGCGAGCCATCACCGGCGCGGTCGACCTGGCAGACGGAGACCGCATCCGGATCGGGACTCTGGATCTGGTCTACTCGCGCGCCCCCGAGCGGTCGCGGGAGCATCAGGTCGGTAGGCGGACGACCGGGTTCATGTGTCACTGCGCCGAGTGCGGTGCCCCGTATCCAGGGGAGTCGTTGGCCTGCCCACAATGTGGGACGTCCCTGCGGGTCGACGATGAGACGCTCAGTGGGATCGCCAGTGATGGCGGCCGAAACGTGACCCTCGCCGTGCTGACGGAGGTGATCCAGCAGACGGTGGCCATGCGCCGTTGGGACGATGTGGAGCGGCTCCTCAGACGCGCTCGCGTCAGCATCGAAACCCTCACTGCGTCGGGACAGCCTCTGGATCGGACGCAGCTCGACGCCGTGGGTGAGGCGGCGATTCGTCTCGCTGTCGAGCGGGGTCAAGCCGACTGGGCCGGGTGGGTCCTCACGATCTACGCGGCCCTCCGGCAGGTGCCCGGCGAAGCAGTGCTCCAACCCATCGATCTGATGCCCGAGCCGATTCGCAACGAACTCGGTGTTCAGGCAGATCGGCTCGCACAGGCGATTGCCGCGGGCGGGGGACCGCCGCCGGAGGACCTGGCAAGCTACGTTCGAATCCGCGCGCTTCGCGCCCATTCTGGGGCATGATCGCCCTGGCGCCGTCGATGGCGGGGCGAGCGGGTCACGACGAGCGCGGGTCTTTGAGTGTCGATCCCGCGAGACCGTGCCTCGCCCGTGGTCTGGCCGCCCCCCTCGGGCAGTCGTCCGGGCTCATTCGGGGCTGACACGACGCCACGGCAACCCCCAAAGACAGCCACGCCGCTGCGAGTTTTTCACACATTCTCGACCGCCGTTGCCAGGGCCGCTATCCTGATACTGCCGTGACCGCGGACGAACGAGGGCGGAACCCATCCCAGTCGAAGACCGAGGAGGAGGCGCCACCGACCGAGCACCGCGAGGTGCCGCACTTCTGGTTGGACTACCACGGCCACGAATTCGACCTGCGTCCCGGACAGCTCGTTCTGGGACGGAGTGCCGGGTGCCAGATCGTGCTCGATGACGCGCTGGTGTCGCGCCGTCACGCGCGGATCGTGGTGGATGAGAAGGAAGTGGTGCTCGAGGACCTCGACAGCGTGAACGGTGTCGAAGTCAACGGCGAGCGCGTGACCGGACGACGCAGCCTCGCGGCGGGGGATCACATCCAGGTTGGCAGGCAGGAGCTTGTCCTTCGAACCGGCAAGCGCAAGCGCGACGCCGTGTACCGTCGCTTGGGTGCTGAAACCCTGACCGGTGGGGAGGCAGCGGCGATCCTCGACGAAGGCAATTTGCGTTGCGAGGATCCGGACCAGGACTCGACCCACCAGGGGCACACCCTCGAATTGCTCGGCGGTCTGGCGGACAAGGTCTTGGCCCTGAAGCGGGGTGACGAGGCGGAGCGACTCCTCGGCCCGTTTCTGACCAACTTCATCGACCAGGCACGCGATGGTCGCGCGGTCGACCCGAAGATGTCGGACCAGGTGGTTGGCTACGCCCTCAAGATCGCGAGCGTGACCGGAAAACCCCGTTGGCTCGACTACACCTTCGAGCTTTTCACCTTGCTGGGACGGCCCCTACCCGCTGAGGCGGTGGACCAGCTCCACATGCTGCTCCGCACGGTTCGCGGGATCAGCGTGAACGGCCTCAGGTTCTATGTCGCGTCGCTCCGGGCGAAACAGGCGAGGATGGGCCCGGCCGATCGGTTCCTGGTCCAGAGGATCGAGGGCCTGGAGCGGATCGCGACGTTGTAAGGGATGCCGCGTACCGCCCAAGGGAGTAGCGAGCCGCCTCGGCGACGGTGGCACGGAGATCCGGATCGTCGATGGCGGCGATGCTCGCCTCGAGGTCCTGGGGGAGGGCTACTGGCGCGACGCGCGAGCCACGAGTCGCGAGTGCCTCGAGCGCGGGCACCGCGCCGACCCGGAAGCGGACGCGATCGACGGGGAGCCCGAGCTTATGCATCCGCGCGACGATCTCGCGCGAGAGGAACGCCAACTCCTGCGCCCAGACCGGGGAGCTCACCACGACCTCGAGCGAACCCTGCTCGAGCCGCCCGACCTGGGTTCGGTTTGCGATTCGATCGCCCACGACGCGACGCCAGGTTTCCCTGCTCACGGGGCCCGCTCGTGCGGCCTGCGCCGTCACCCGTTGGGCGTCGCTGAGCAACGTCGCTAAGAGGGTCGGCGTCGTCGGCGAGTCCCGAACGGCGCCTGTGCTCGGCGGTCGGTCGGGGGGCGGCTGGTGCCGCGGGTTGGGAGGGAGGGAGCTCATCGTCGTGCGGGCTTGCCTGCGCGGGCAGGGTGGTCCCAGGCTGGAACCGACCTTCCTCGGCTGCTGGCGGAGAAGCCTTGCACGATTGCCGAGCGCGTGCGAGCGGTGCGGCCCCCGGCCCGATCCCTTGCTCTACTCACCGTCGGCGCAGTGCCAGAGTCCGTCGTCGATGCCGCAGGTGCACGGGATGTTTGCCGGTGGCGTTGGGTCCACCGCTACCGGGTACGCCGGGCGCAGATAGTCGCACTGTTCGCCCCAGTGCGTCCTGCAGTCGTCGCCGGTTTCGACGCCCCAGACGGGGCAGTAGTCGCTCACGTCCCGGCATGCCCAGCCGCTCTCGGTGCAGGTACATCGGATGCGCGCGGCATCGCGAACGAAGTCACAGGGCTCGATGACCGGGCAGCTCTCCGTAGACTCGGGGATCGTCTCCGGGCATTCGGGGCGGGAGGGCACGCAGCGCCACGGCGCGCCTTCAAACGTCATGGCGCCGCATTCGCAGCGGTGATCGTCATCGGCGCAGGTCACTCCCTCGCCGACGTCGCAGAGGATCCCCGGGGCGGAGCCCTCGTTCAACAGCGAGTCCGGGCATTCATGGGTGGTGTTGCCGCCCCAAGGAATGATGGTCGGTGCGTTGCCCGTGCCCCCGGCCCCCGCGTTCGCCCCGCCCGTGCCGCCCGTGCCGCCCGTGCCGCCCGTGCCGCCCGTGCCAGGGATCGCGTCGTCGCCACAACCGCCGGCGGCGAAGACGTTGTTGAGGTCCCAGCAGGTGTTGCCGTTCGGGAGGCAACAGGCCACGGCTCCATTCGGCGTGGCATAGTTCGGCTCGTCGATCACCAAGGGCTCGAAGCCATGCTGCGCGCACCAGGTCCATTCGAGTCCGCAGGTCCCCTCGAAGAAGTCCCACTCACCACAGCGCGTGCCGTCGGGGAAGACGCAAAGGAGCTGTACTCCCCTCTCGTCCTCGATGACTTCTGCCCCATAGCCGAACTCCCCGCAATATAAGCTCGCTGGGTTCCCGTAGGCGGCGAGGTTCAGCAGGGCAGGACCCTGGCGGGTGTCGCAGATCGGCGCTGCGCCGGCAGCGCCGCCGGTGGCGACGGGCGCGCCGGCAGCGCCGCCGGTGGCGACGGGCGTCCCGCCCGCGCCGCCGGTGGCGACAGGCGTCCCGCCCGCGCCGCTGGTGGCGACGGGCGTGCCCGCGGCGCCGCCTGTCTTGGGCGGGTTCGTCGCGCCGCCGCTGCCGCCGGTGGCGGGCGAGCCCGCTCGGTGAGCGGTTCCGCCCGAGGAGCTGCCTCCGACGGCCGCGCCACCGTTGCCGGTCGTGCCACCCGCGGTTGGCTCCTCCCCTGCGGTGCCGCCCGTGGGTAGGTCCCCGAGGATCTGTCCGTCGTCACAGCCGACGAGGGAGGCGAGAGCCAGCGCTAGCCCAGTGAGTCTTCGTGCGGTCATCATGCTTGGCCAGTGTCCGGGGCGCGTGAAGTGGACCCCGATAATCGATCGCGTCAGCGGTCGTTGGCTCGGTGGCGATAGGTCGCAACGACCTGACCGCCGGGGATCACCTGCCATGGTTCGACCACGCGTTGGGGCTCGTCGGCTTGCCCGGGATCGTAGGCCAAATCGAAGTGACTGTGGTTGAAGTGAACCGCCACCGTCGGCCCGAGCGTCAGCAGGAGCGAGGCCAGGCGGATCTCCACGCCGAGCTCGGCTTCCGACCCTGCTCCGAGTCGGGCGCCCAGTGTCCGCAAGCGCACCATGCTGTCTTCGGACTCGAGCGGGGTGGCCTGGTGGATCGTGATCCCGCCACCCAACGCGGTGGACACACCGAACCCGCCGGTTCTCGGCCAGGAGCCCCCGAACAGGAGGCGGAGCGAACTCGACTGGGTCCTGACCCCCACGAGCGGCCCTCGATAGGTCTGGGGCAATCCCGCCTCCGCGGCCAACGTCACCGACCAGGCGCTGCCTCGAAGCTCCGCCATTCCCAAACGTAGCCCCAGCCCGACTTTTCGGGTTCAGGCGGTGATCTGGACACTCAGATGCAGTGTTTTCGCGGGGTTGGGCGCCTTCGGAGGTCAGAAAGCA
>JAFGBI010000458.1 GCA_016933275.1 Polyangiaceae bacterium
AACCCCAGCTTCGAGGACGCGGGGACGCTGCCGGGCGACGCAGCGCACTGGACGCTCACGGCCGTGACGAGCCTCGAGGAGATCGCGGGGTTCGGAGCGCTGCCCGAGCAGGCATGGGAAGACTTCGAGCGCTGGTTTGAGCTGCTTGCCGAACTGGACTCGGTGCTGACTTCGCGAGCGTTCTTCGCGCCTGGCACGGACGGCTTCGAGTCGTTCACCACGGGTTGGGGAGCAGGCGCGTACCTCTTCGAGCTGCCGCCAGCGCAGGTGGTCCCCGGCCAGTTCAGCGCCGACAACGTCGAGGACTGCGAGACGGGCTGGAGCAACGCGAGCTTCTACTGGAGCTGGGACGGCGTGCCGGCCGCCACGGGAACGTTCGACGGCGAGAGCCGAGAGGACTTCGAGGACAGCTGGCGCTCGAACGAGAGCTTTGCCTGGAGCTGGTCGGGCGTCGCGTCGTCGACGGCGATGTTCGACAGCGGCGCGCAGGGCGTCGAGGACTTCGAGAACTCGTGGACCCACGCGGGGACCTTGTGAGGAGACGACATGGCTGAGATCGACTGGTCCTACCTGAACGACGGCCTCGACATCGCTGCGGTCGACCGCGGTGTCACGGCAGGCATCGCGCGCCCGCCGGGCGGCGGGAGCTTCCTATTCGCCTTCAACTCGCTCGCCGCGGTCACGGGCGCTGTGGGCCTCTTCGCCAACCTCGCGAACTTCGCGCCGATGGCGAAGGGGGGCTCGATCCGCGGCGCGCTCCAGCGCGGCGCGGGCGGCGGCCCCACTGGGTTCTCGCCGTTCCTCTTCCTCTGCTGCCAGGGCAACTCCGTGAACGACAGCGCGTACATGCTCGGGCTGTCCGACGACGATCCGCACCGCGTCGTGCTGCGGAAGGGAGCGGTCGCCGTTGGGCTCCCCGATGCCGATGGCGCTGGCGTGCTGCTCAAGTCGGCGGCGAGCTTCGCGCAGGGAACGTGGCTCCACCTGCGGCTCGACGTCATCGTGAACGCCAACGGCGACGTGGTGCTCAAGGTCTTCCAGAACGATCTCTCGGCGCACGCCCTCGGGACCACACCCGATTGGCAGCCTGTAGCTGGGATGGTGGAGTTCATCGACGACCACCTCGGAATCAACTCTGGCAGCCAGCCGCTCACGTCCGGCCGCGGTGGATTCGGGTTCGCGGTGAAGGACGTCACGCGACGCGCCTACTTCGACCACCTCGAGCTCCTGCGGCAGGTCTGATGGCGCTGACCGCGTTCACCAGTCGCCTCAGCGCGGGGCAAGGTCGCGTTCGGACCGCGAACGCAACGGCGGGAGAGTACGCCTTCGTGCTCGGCGACGTGGAGCCGGGGCGGCTCTTCGATCTCGCGCTGGGCGACCACGCCGAGGTCACCCAGGCGGTGGACGTGACGGGCATCGACTTCGTTCGGGTGAGCCTCCGGTTCCGAGTGCCGGCGAACACGCCGAGCGGCCTCGGCTGGGAAGCGGCCATCATCGTCGACGGCGCGAAGCTCGCGCGGTTGCGCACGAGGCCCGGTCGTGAGCGATCGATGATGGATCTCGCCGGCAACGTCTCGAAGCTCTCGGGCACGCACACGGTCGGCGTGCGGCTCGAACTGGTGAGCGCATGAGCATCATCGAGCTTCCTGCACTATACGTCGATGCCTTCGCGCTCGTGGCCAGTGCAGGCCGCCTGGTCGTCGTCAACCGCGACCCGGGCCCCGACGAAGCGGGCGTCCCGATCGACACGACGCTCGCCCTCGAGCTCGTGGACACCGGCGCCGACGGCGTTGACCGCGCCAGCGTGAGGATCTGGGTCAACGAGGTCCTGGCGTTCGAGGGCGGCTCCGCAGTGGAGATCCAAGCAGGCTACGCCGGTCCGCTCTCAGGGGTGACCCAGACCGCCGACACCCTGCGGGTGGTCCTGCATCCGGTCACGCCGCTCGGAAGCCTCGAGACCGTCAGCGTCCGGGTGGCGGGGCAGACGGCCGGTGGTGGCGCAGCCCTCGACGAGACGTACTCGTTCGTGGTCGAGGACCGCACCGCACCACGCGTGGTGGGGGCCCAGGCGACCTCGCCAAGGACCGTGCGACTCGCCTTCGACGAACCGGTGGCGCTTCCCGCGGCAGCGAACGTCACCATCACGCCGACCGCGGCACCCGCGGTGACGCCCATCGTTGTGTCCGCCACGGCGGACGGAGCGGTCGTACTGCTCACGCTCGACACGGAGATGACGCCCGACGTCGAGCACACGGTCGTGGCCGCTGGCGTGACGGACCCCAACGGCAACGACGTGCTCGCTCCGTTCGGTCGCGCGTCCTTCGCGGGTTTCCGCCCCGCGCGGCCGCCGGGGCGGAGGTTCGACCTGTGGCAGATGCTCCCCAAGCACAACCGCCGCGACGACCAGACCGGGGACCTCTGGCGCTTCATCGCGTGCCTCCAGGAGGTGACTGACCTACTCCTTGCGGACGTGGACGCATGGCCGGACATCTTCGACCTCGAGCGGGCGCCGGAGGAGTTCCTCGACCTGATCCTGGAGGACCTCGGCAACCCGTTCCCCTTCGAGCTGGACGCGCTCGGGAAGCGCCGGCTCGCGTCGGTGCTCGTCGAGATGTACCAGCAGAAGGGCACGGCGAAGGGGATCCAGAACGCTGTGCGGTTCTTCCTGGGAGTCGAGATTGCGGCCATCACCGCCTTCGCCTCCGACGCCCTGGTCCTGGGCGAGTCGGAGCTCGGCATCGACTGGATCCTCGGTCCCTCCGACCGCTTCGCGCTCTACGCCTTCAACGTCGAGGTCGGCCGCATCCTGGCTGACATGGAACGCCGCCAGCTTCGAGCCATCGTGGAATACCTGAAGCCGGCGCACACGCACTTCGTCGACCTCGTCGAGCCGCTGCCCGTGGTCGAGCCGGACCACTGGGAGCTCGGGCTCAGCGAGCTCGGGGTTAATGCGGTGCTGCATTGAGCTGCGGCGGCCGGGGCGCTACGGGGATTCGGGTTCAGCGGCCGCGAGGAATTGCTGGATGGCGTTCATTGCGGCCCGCGAGGCCGCCGTCGAGTACCCCGGGTGTCGTGGCTCCATGAATCCGTGGCCACCCTCGAAGATGGTTACCTCCGTGGGGAGCCCGAGCGCCGCTCGCTCCGTCGCCACCGAACGGAGGCGTTCGGGAGAGGGCTCCGTATCCTCGGTGGCTCCGATGAGCAGCACGGGGCAACTCACCCGACGCGAGAGGGGCTCGTTGCCCGAGAGGTTTTGACCGTAGATGGCCACGACGCCGGCAACGCCGGACAGATCACCGGCTGCCGTCGTGGCCCAGGCGGCTCCGTAGGACCACCCGAGCAGGAAGCGTCTGCGGGCGCGAATGCGGGGGTCGGTCGCGAGTCCGGCATACCCCTCGCGGATGATCTGGGCGATGCGGTCCGGATGGGCGTTGGCCGTATCGCGCAGAGCGCGTGCCTCCTCCGGAGTGGTCGCGGTGCGGCCACCGAAGAGGTCGACGGCGTACACGCCGAAGCCTGCGGCAGCGAGCGCATCGGCATGAGCCAGAACGCCGGGGGTCCTGCCCATGGCCGAGTGGAGCGCGAGAACGCCGTCGAGTTCGCTGCTGCGGCGTCCGGGAACGTGGATGCCGACGGTGGCCCCGCCGTCGAGGCGGGCGGTGTACCGGTCGACCGCGGCGTCTCGGGACCCATTCTCACCTTCCCCCGTAACGGGGGTTACTCGACGAGTCGCGCAGCCCGCCGTGGCCAGCAGCACCAGGAATGGGCGACGTCGCATCCCGCGACTCAAACACGTCCCGCAGCGAGGATGCAACGAGTTCGTCCCCGCCGGTCCCCCGATCCGGTGCGTTCGCGCTTTGCCCCTTCTGAGAGCCATCGCTCTCGGAGGCGTCCCTATGGCCGACAGGTGCGATTTCCATTTTCGCCAGCGCGTGAGCGAGGCCGAACTCGACCTCGCCTTCGAGCTGCTCGAGAAGGCCGACCGGGACCTGGCCGCGGACGTGAACATTTACGGCGTCGTGTCCGGGGCGGTGCCGTCGCCGCATTCCCCGGTCGCGGACCTGAGCGTTGACCTGACGGCGCCGGGGCGGGCCTACGACAACCTCGGTCAGCGCATCTTCTTCGGGACCGGGCAGACGGCGGACTGCGCCGTGGATCTCGTTGGGATCCCGACCGATGTGGCCACGGCGGGGCACGAGCGATGGCTTGGCGTGTTTCTGCGCTTCCGGCGGCAGCTCTCGGATCCGAGGACCGACGGGAACTCGCAGCAGGTCTACTTCCGGCGAGACGAGTCGTTCGAGCTCGTCGTCCGCCAGGCGGCGGAGGGACCGGTTGGCATCGCCGCGCGGGTCGCGCTGCAGCCGGACGAACTGCTCGTGTGCGACGTGCTGCGGCGGCCCGGGCAGACCCAGATCGTCGGCTCCGATATCGACACGGCTCGGCGCCAGGCCTTCGTCTTCGCCCAAGGCACGGCGGTGGGGGTACAGCTCGGGCTCTGGAGCATTCTCCAGCCGGCATCCGGCACCGTCCAGGCCGCGCTCGACGAGGTCGATGCGGAGCTCACCGAGCACTTCGGCGGCACCGGGCGGCGGCACGCCGCGTCGGCGATTGACTCGAATCCCCGTGGGTTCGTGTCCGCCACCAACGTCCAGGCCGCGATCAACGAGCTGGTGGACGATCTGAGCAGCTCCACCTCGGGAGCAGCCGGCGCGCTCCGCATCGGGGCCGACGCGGTCCCCGGCACCCCGAACGCGCTCGCCGCCGGCAACATCGACGCCCAGCTCGCGAGCCTTCTCGGCTTCATCAACAGCCAC
>JAFGBI010000459.1 GCA_016933275.1 Polyangiaceae bacterium
AGTGGAGCGAGTGCAGCCTGCTGCACGAGTCCACGGAGGACCACGGCCCGAGCCCAGCGAGGGAGCGCCGGAGGCGCAGTGCACTAGCAGCGCCAATTCTAGCAGGACGCGCACGGAGAAGGCCGAAGGATGCGAGGACTGCGGCATGGCGGGCTAGGAGGCGCGTAATCTAGGATCAGGGTCTCCACGTTCTACCCGACGGGTGACCGGTGACCGCTGACCGGTGACCGGTTACCGCTGACCGCTGATGGCCTGTCTGGTTCCGGCTCCGCCGGGTTGGGTCGTTGATCTGACGCAGCAATCGACCAGATCGCCGCTCGGGCGGATGGTCCGGCGGGTTCTTCGGACCGCGGCGGCGGGGATGGTATCATAGGGTGGCTATCGGGAGGTGCGGCGATGAGGTGGCAGGTGTGCGGGGTCGAGGGCTTGGGATTGGTCGCCATGGTCTTGGTGGGGGGCTGCGGAGCACACGATCAGGGATCCCCCGAGCCTTTCTCACGTGAGCCGCCGGTCGGCGGGAGCACGATGGGTG
Organism: Polyangiaceae bacterium; assembly: GCA_016933275.1. Taxonomy (GTDB): domain Bacteria; phylum Myxococcota_A; class Polyangia; order Polyangiales; family Polyangiaceae; genus JAFGBI01. The sequence continues at coordinate 533 of JAFGBI010000459.1, forward strand.
GCGTCAAGACGACGACGTGTCCCGAAGGCGACTCCACAGGCGAGGTCCAGGCGCCCGTCTTCGTTCGGAATCTCCCGGGGCAAACGGGATGGTTCGCCTCGCCCGTGGTGAAGGACCTCGATGCCGACGGTCGGCAGGAGCTCATTGCCGCCTACTACAACGTCTACGTCTTCGACACCGAGGGCGAGCTCCTCGCCGAGATCGAGCAGGAGAGCCGCGTCTACGCGCCGCATGTGGTTGCCGATCTGGAGGGGGACGGCACGACGGAGATCGTGTTCGGGAACGGCTCCCACGTCCACGCCTACGAGTGGCGTGACGGAGCGGCGGTGGTCAAGCCAGGCTGGCCAGCGGCCGCGACCGGGTCGGGCAACGATGTGGAGGTGCGCGGGCTCGCGGCGGGCGACCTGAACGGCGACGGTAGCCTCGAGATCGCCGCCACCACGACCGAAACCGCCGACGAAGCCGACGGCGGCTCTCAGGTCTGGGTCTATAACGCAGACGGATCCCTGTACCAGCCGGCGGGGCTCTCGTACGACGCGTGGCCGCGCTACAACGCCGCGTCGGGGGCGGGGAACGACGCCGATCGCAACGGCTACGGTCACCACGGATTTGGCTGCTACGGGCTCAACGTCGGCATCGGGAATATCGACGACGACGCTGAGCTCGAGGTCATCGCCACCTACGACAACCATCACATTCAGGCCTTCGACCACGACGGCGTCGCGATCGACTCCTCCCTGTGGTTCACGAATCGGGACAGCGACTACGCGGGGGAGCGTCTGACGTGGGGGCAGTTCATCCGCTGGGCGGATCCAGAGGTAGAGGCCGCCCACTACCACGAGCACACGGGCGACTGGCCCAATCCGGACTGGACCGAGTGGCTGCAATGGACCGCTTCACCGCCGAACGTCGTCGACCTCGACGGCGACGGTTTGAACGAGGTGCTTGGCGTTCCGAACGTGGAGCTCCACATACCCTACGAAACCCAGGCCTACGCGATCATGGTGCTCGAGGGCGCGCACGGTGACGGCAGCCGGTCGGCGATGCGCAAGGCCGGCTGGGAGACCCTCCCGCGCGGAGAGACACCGGTTGCGGTCGATGGCTGGTACCCACCGGGTGGCGTGCCGGCGGCGGCGACCGTCGACCTCCAGGGAGACGCGAATCCCGAGGTGATCGTATCGCTCAACGACTGGTTCCTCCACGCATTCGCCGCGAACGGGGAGGAACTCTGGCGCTACAACTACAGCCACGACAAGTCCATCATGTACGCGTCGGAGCCCACTGTCGCCGACCTGAACCAGGACGGGTCGCCAGAGATTCTGTTCACGACTTATGGCGATCCGCACGTGCTCGACTCGGGCAATCTCGTGATCCTCGCGGCCGACGGCGCACTGCTCTTCGACGTCCCGCTGCCCGACCCAGGCGAAAACGGGAACGGCAATGGAGCCCCCGCCGCGCCGGGGGTCGGCGATCTCGACGGTGATGGCGCGCTCGAGATCTTCGTCCAGACCTTCGAGCACGGCATGGATGTCTTCACCGTTCCCGGCTCGGCCACCAACTGCGTGCTCTGGACCTCGCGCGGAGGCCCGCTCCGCATGGGTCAACCGAACGGCGAATGACGCACCGAGGCTGACGCTCCGGTGGTCGGCGCGCCGTCGGGCCGATCGTGATCAACGGCTGGCGCGGCGGGGTGACCAGGAGTGCCCGCGGAAGCAATCGCCAACTCGGCCGTTCGGCGCTGGCGGGGCGAGGGATTCCGCCTCGGTCGGGTCTCTGCTAAGGACGGCTCGACGGCCCTTCTCCGGAACGAACCACCATGCCCGAAGCCGATGCCAGCGCGAAGGACAAGCAGTACCATCTCGAACGGCCCCAAGCGACCGACGGCTTCTTCCTCAAAGGGGCGGGCTCGTACGATTGGGGGATGAAGAACCGTCTGGCGCGCACGTTCGATCCCAGGAGTGGCCGCACGGTGATGCTGGCGGTGGATCACGGGTACTTCCAGGGGCCGACCACGGGTCTCGAGCGGATCGATCTCAGCATCGTGCCCTTGATCCCCTATTGCGACGCGCTCTTCTGCACCCGGGGCATCCTGCGTTCGCTCGTTCCCCCTGCGGAAACCAAGCCCATGGTGCTGCGGGCCAGCGGGGGGCCCAGTGTTCTCAAGGAGCTCTCCAACGAGGAGATCGCCATGGACATGGAGGATGCCCTGCGGCTAAACGCTTGCGGCGTGGGCGTCCAGGTCTTCATCGGCGGGGAGTTCGAAACCCGTTCGGTCCACAACCTGACCAAGCTCGTAGACCTCGGCGTGCGCCACGGCATGCCGGTGATGGCGGTGACGGCAGTGGGCAAGGACATGAAGCGGGATGCTCAGTACTTCCGCCTGGCCTGCCGCATCTGCGCGGAGCTCGGAGCGCATTACGTGAAGACCTACTTCGTGGACGAGGATTTCGAGACCGTGACCGCGTCCTGTCCGGTTCCCATCGTCATGGCGGGGGGCAAGAAGCTGCCGGAGCTCGACGCCCTCAGGATGGCCCATGGCGCGGTGCAAGGCGGTGCCGCCGGGGTCGACATGGGAAGGAACATCTTTCAGAGCGACGCTCCCGCCGCCATGATCCAGGCCGTGCGCGCCGTCGTGCACGACCACCTGAAGCCCGAACACGCTCTCGACCTTTACCGTACGCTCGAGCAGCAGCTCGCGTCGGGTTAGGGCACCCTCCCGCGGAGACCCGATCATGAAAGCGGCGGTCTGGTACCACAACCGCGACATCCGCATCGAGGAGCAGACCCTGCGGCGGCCGGGATCCGGCGAGATGACGGTCAAGGTCCGCTCGTCGGGGATCTGCGGCAGCGACGTCGTCGAGTGGTACCGGCTGCCGCGGGCGCCGCTGGTCCAGGGCCATGAAGTGGGGGCCGAGGTCGTCGAGACTGGCGCGGAGGTGACCCGCTTCCGACCGGGGGATCGTGTCTTCATTGCCCCCAAGGTCCCATGCCTCGAGTGCAAATACTGCCGCGGCGGGCATTTCCCCCAGTGCGTGGGGGTGAAGGAGCGCATGCCGGGCGGCTTCGCCGAGTACGTTCTGGTCCCGCGGGTCCTGGTCGAGCGCGGCGCCTATCTGCTGCCCCCGTCGGTGTCGTTCGATCAGGCCACCTTCATCGAGCCCCTGGCCTGCGTCCTTCGGTCGCAGCGGCTCGCGGGTCTCCAGGCAGGCCAGGCGGTGCTCGTGCTGGGCTGCGGCATGTCGGGCCTGCTCCAGGTGCAGGCCGCCAAGCACCTGGGTTGCCGGGTGGCGGCGACGGACGCTGACCCGAGCAGGCTTGCGCGCGCGGCGGCCTTCGGCGCGGACCACACGTTCCTGGCCGCGGAAGACGTCCCGGCTCGCGTCGTGGCAAGCTTCGCTGCCAAGGTCGATGCCGCGATCCTCTGTACGGCGGCGCTCCCGGCCGTGTCGCAAGCGTGGGCCGCCATCGACAAGGGCGGGGCTATCGTCTTTTTCGCGGTGCCCGGACCGACGGAGGACGTGATCGTACCGCTGAACGCCTTCTGGACGCAGGAGATCCGCATCCTCACCTCCTACTACTGCGGACCGTCCGAGATCGAAGCCTCGCTGAGGCTCCTGGCCGAAGGTGATATCGAGGTCGATTCCCTGATCACCCATCGACTCCCCTTGGCCGAGACCGCCCGGGGCTTCGGCCTGGTGCTCGAGGGCAAGGAGGCGATCAAGGTCGTCATCAAGCCCCACGGGGACGAATCGTGAGCGACGATCCCGCCGGGATGCCGCGCCACGTCGGCGTCGAGGTGGGGCACCTCGGGATCGTCTGCCGCAGCGCCCCGATCGCGGCCCGTTTCTACGGGGAGCTCTTGGGGTTGCGGCTGGCGAACACCAAGACCCTCCCGGCGGCGCTCGCGCGGGATCTGTTCGGTGTCGATGCCGAGCTACCGATCGTGAACTACGTGGGCGACCGGATCCATTTCGAAATCTTTCTTCACGACGATCTGGCAGGGGGCAATGGCTCGATCGCTCATACCTGCCTCGAATGCAGCGATCCCGAAGCCCTCGTGGAACGGGCTCGGGCCATGGGCTACTCGGTCTGTCGCGCGCCCAGGGGCGATGGTTGGGTCACTCTCATCGATGACCTCGACGGCCACCGGTTCGAGATCAAGCCAGCCTATCCCGTAGCTCAGGGTTGATGGCGGCTTCGCATCACCGGCCCCCGGCTGGGGGAGGGCCGGCGGCGCTGCCCGTCATACGGCGCCCCGTCCAGCGACCCTCGCTTGTCGGTCGGAAACCGCCCCCGATCCGGGCGGCCTCCGGGTCAGCCCCGCGCGAGCGCCATCGAGGTCGCGCTCCGCGCGCCTTGGCGGCAGGGGGCCGTGGGTAGGAAGCTCAATCGATCCCAGCAGCCAGATCGCCGGGCCCACGTGAGACGAAGCGAAGGAGCTCGCGCTCGGTCCAGTCCGCGAGCGGATGACCGGCGCGGCGCAGGCAGTCGAGCTGAGCCGCCAGGTAGGCCTCGCTCCATTCGGGCCGGGTCAAACGTTCCCCGAAGGCCGCCACGCAGAGGTCCGGATCAGGAAGTTTCGTCGCCAGTTGCCGCCAGGCCGTGAGGCGCAAGCCTTCGCTGTGCCACACCGCGAGCGGACCTTGCGCGAGGATCCCGATTGCGCGCCGAAGCCGCGCCTCGTCGTCACCTGCCGCCGTCTTCACGGCCTGGATCAGGAGCTGTGGTGTGTCGCAGAGCGGCAACGACTCGACCCGCAGGATTGCGAGCGCCCGCTCGGCTTCATCGAGCGCCACGTCCGGACGCTGTTGGGCGAGCGCTGTCCGGGCGCGGACCGTTGCCGCTTCGGCACGAAAGCTCGCCCGCTCGAGCGCTGTCGCCAGCTCGAGCGCCTGGGCGTCGCCCTTCTCGGCCAAGAGGAGCGCGGCGACGTAGCGCTCGATGGCGTCGTGGATTCGAAACTCACTCGATCCCAACTGCTGGGCGGCCTGGCGCAGATTGCCCAGGCAGCCCGCCTGCGTCACCAGGGCACGCTGGCGGATCGCCCGATCCTTGATCTCGAAATCCATCGCATCGCGGGCGATGAAGGCGGCCCGTGGCCGGAGCTCCTCGACCCGCGCCCAGTCGACGGTGCCGCGGACTTTCGGGCGATCCGCCTGGCGTGAGGCGGCGAGCGACAGGAGGGGGACGACGAGATCGTTGCTGCCGGCGCCCACGCGGCGCGCGAACTCGTACTCGAGGGCGCTGAAATCATCCGTGTTCACCGGGACGTACGGCTTCTCGGCGATGCCGGCGGCAAGGTCGTGGTTGGCCACGAAATGGCTCACGATCCCCTCGGCCTCCTCGGTCAGGAAGGCGCGGGTCGCCGCGGCGTAGATCGGCGGCTCGCGGAGCCGAGCGCGCAGCTGATTCATGTCCACGACCAAGGGCTCCAGCGTCCCCATGACCAGGAAATCTCCGGTCTGGGTCTGCCAAATCTCCACGTTCGGGAAGACCGAGCGCATGGTCTTGAGCACGATGCGCAGCGTCGAGGCCCCCACCTCGTAGCCCTGCACCCACTGGGCGAAGTACCCACCAGGACGCAGCCGGGCGCGTGCCGCCGTGTAAAGCTCCCGGGTGAACACATTGGCGATCCCGGCGCGGTAGGGGTTGCTCGGCTCGCTCGCGATCACGTCGTACTGCTCGGCGGTGGAGAGCAGCCACTCCCGGCCGTCACCCTGCCAGATCCGGACGTTGGGGCGCTCGATCACGTTCGCGTTGGCCGGCGCGAATAGGCGGGCTACCTCGAGGATCGAGGGTTCGAGTTCGGCCACGTCGACCCGTTCGACCCCATCGAGCAGCGAAACCCAGCCTGCGCTCATCCCGGTGCCGAGGCCCAGGACGAACACCCGCTTCGGATCTGGGTGCAGGAGCGCTGGCATCAACGCGCCCATCACCTGGGTGCCACGATCGCCGATGAGAGAGCCATCGGCCTTCCCGTTGACGAGGAGCACGAGCCCGTGGTTATGGCTGAGCGCGACCGCCGCCTCGACGCCATCCCGTTCCCAGAAGACATCCCATTCGGTGGTGCGGATGCGTGCCTCGAGTTCGTTCTCGGTGGGGGCGCCGAGCTGCAGCCTACCCGCGCCGATGGGTGAGTGGCGCCAGAACTTGCCAGGACCGGGACCGAGCAGGCAGAGGGAGGCGAGGGCAGCGACGGCCAAGTTCCACCCGAGGTCCCCAGGGTTCCGCTTCCCGTCCTTGCCCCGCTCGCGGACGAAGGCGAGCCCGGAGACCGTGGCGGCTCCGACGATCAGGATCCCGACGACGACCCGCCAGGTGAGCTCGACCCCCAATGTCGGAAGGAGCACGAAACCCCCGAGGAGCGAGCCAGCGATCGAGGCGGTGGTGTTGTAGAGGTAGGCGAGGCCGACCTGTCTCGCGACGTCGCTCCGGCCCCGCCCGAGCACACCAATGATGACTGGGAATTGGTACCCGGACACCAGCGCCGCCGGGAACACGATCACGAATGTCACCAGGATCCAGCTGGCGACTAGCGATGGGAAACCGAGCGCGACGGCGCCGCGAGTGAGCGCCGCCCATACGGCGGGGGAGTCCCCGAGCAGCAGCGGGCATCCGACCGCGAGCGCTTCGAGCCCGAGCGTGAGGGCGAGCAGGCCGAGCGTGGCCGGGCGGCGCTCGTCGCGCCGGGCATACGCGTAGCTGCCCAACCCGATCCCGGCGAGCGCCACCGCGAGGACGAGGCCGAAGCTATAGCCGGTCCCCCCCAAGATGGGCGCGAGGATCCGGTACCAGACGAGCTCGAGGGTCAGGAAAGCAAACCCCGCCAGGGCTGCGATCGCGAGGGTGATCCACGTCGTGAGGTCGTGCGTGGTGCGGGCCGGCGAGCGCGCCTCGGGAGCCGCGTCGACGGCGACCGGTTCTGCCCCCCGCCCCAGCGATCGCGCCACCATCGCGACGAGCAGATTGAGCAGGCACGCTGCCCACAGCATCAGGCGGGTTCCGAGCGCCTCGAAGCCGACGAACGTTCCCAACGCGGCCCCGGCGACGGCGCCGAGCGTATTGAGCCCATAGGCAAGCGCGAGCCGGCGGCGGGCCATGTCGTCGTCCGACTCCACGGCTCGCGCCGCCGCGGGGAGCGTACCCCCCATCAGGAACACGATGGGGCCGGTCGCCAACGTGACCAGCACCATGCGAACCAGCGTCCCTCCCCACAGGCCCATGCGGACGCTCCCGCCAAGCCCGTGGTAGAGCGCGGCGCCGAGCTGGACGAGGAAGGGAGTGAGCGCGGCCCCGAGCGCCACCGCGAGCTCGAGATTGCCGTAGAAGGAGAGAGGCCGCTCCGAACGCTCGGACCGCTTCCCGAGGAAGTATCCCCCAAGGCCGAGCCCGCCGAGGAAGATCGCCAACACCGCGGCAGAGGCCAGGGTGGAAGCGCCGAACACCAGGCGGAACATCCGCTGCCACGCCGTCTGATAGACGAGTGCGGAGAGCCCCGAACCGAGGAGAAGCAACGGGATCCATTGCCAGCGCGCCTGCATTCCGGAAGAGATAGTGCGATCTCCACGCTCCGGACAAGGATCCCTCGCATTCTCCCGGGGACCCCCGCCCAGGTGAGCGCCGGCGATCAGCGCACCTGCGGCGGGACGATAATGGGCAAGACGTTCCACCGCTCTCTCGCGTTGCTCGGCTGCTCGGGGCCACCGCCGCACCTTTCGGACTCCACCATCGAGGACGCCGGCTTCGGATGGTCGTCGTTGGGGGGCGACGGCCGTTCCGATGTCGGTCAAGGGATCGCCCGAAGTCCTCGAGCAGTCGCGGGCACGGGTCCTGGGGCGGCGTTCTCGGGACGGGAGCGCGTGGTCGCCAGGGCAATGGTCCACGAGGGCCGGTCGATCACCAGCTGGTCGCCCCCGCCCTCATCCGCAGGCTTGGAGAACCGTGATGGACCAGGGGGCCGGGTGGAAACAGTACGAACAGAAGAGGGCTACGAGCCATACACCCCTCCCGTCGATGCCTGGGAACGACGTCCCGGTCTCATCCTCGAGCGTGCCGAGCTCGAAGGCGCTCTGCGAGTCCACATTCCCGGAGTACCACTCGGTGGCATCCTCCGGGAAGAAGGGAAACGCCTCCTCCAGTTCGGTCAAGGTCGAGTCTGCGAAATGCGCCACCACCACCTCGTCGACGCCGTCGACGTCGTACGGGTTGCCGATGGCGGTGACGGACATGGAGCTCCAGTCGATGGTCAGGTGCGGGTCCGCGGCGGGCACCGACAGTCGCGGAGCGTTTGCCAGCGACACCTCGTTCTCTATCGTGCAGGAGTCGTCATGCAGCGTGATCGTCGTGCCGGTTGCCTCCGGGTCCAGCTCGAAGAAGGTTAGCATGCGCATGTTCTGGCCGAGGCTTCGGCCCGTCCCCGCCGTGATCATGAAGGTGTGGGTATCCTGCGGGAACTCGTAATCTTGGGTGGAGGTGTCGAATCGTCGCCAGATCTGTTCTTCGGGCAGCGGGTTTCCGAGGAGACTGAAGTCCAATAGCTGTGCCTCGGTGGGGGGCGGCGAGTCGGCGTCCTCTGGGTAGAAGGTCAGGGCCAACTTGGTGGCGCCGAGCGTGAGGGTGTCGTGGTCGAGCCGGTTGGTCAGTTCCTCCTCGGTCATCTCCCAGAGCGAAATCGTGACAAGATCGATGTCCTCCGCCGCCTCCACGGGGCGACCGAGGTAGTCCCGGTCGAGGTCGTGCCAGCGAAAGGTGAGGTTCTCGGCGTCCTTCACCATCACGGTCTCGATGGTGGAGCTGCTCGAGAGCGAATAGTTCGTGTCGTCCGTGATCACGATCTGACCGTCGTCGAGGCATCTGCCTGCGGTGTCAGCGCCGCCGCCGCCGCCGTTCTCTCCCGCGGCTTCGCCGAGGTGCTCGCCGCCCCATCCTACGACACCGGCGGTCGTGGAGCCGCCGGCGCTTGCGGGCCCGAGTCCGCCCGCGCCTCGACCCGCGCTCCCCGCTGCGTCTTCCTGGCGGGGAACCGAGACCGGGGTGCCGCAGGCGCTGATCGGTCCCGTTGCGACCACCGCGATCAGCGCGCCCCCCAACGCTCCTCGAGTCGTCACGCGCGAACGATAGGTAGCTCCACCTGCCGAGGCAACCGCTCTTGGCTTCCCAGGGTGGGACGGGAATGCCTGGTTGCGCCAGAGTGCGGGGCTCTACGACGGCGGCGCTCCTGACATCGGATACTGGGAGAGCCCGTGACCCAGTGACCACGGATCGGCTTCCGGCGGCCCCGCGCTGCTGACCGCAGCGAACGACCGGGTGAGTTCGCGCCCCCGCGGTGGCGCGGGCGTGCCCCGCAACGCGGCGGAGCCGATCCCAAGAGGCTCTCAGCCGGCGTCCAGCTGTCGGGAACGACGCGGAACAGGTGATGTCCGACGGCTGGCCGCTGACGGCACCGATGACTTCGAGAGATTCCTTGACAGATTCGGTGAGGATCGCGCGGTCAAGAGACCCTCCCGGGATCCCGAACGGGAGACGGCGCCCGTGGGGTCAGTCATCCTCCCCGACGGCCCGGAGCTTGACGTAGGTCTCTTCGAGGAAGGTCATGAGATCTCGGTACCGCGCGCTCGTCTCTGAGTCGTTCACGATCTTGTAGAGCATTCTGTCCTCTCGGTGCGCGTGCCGGCGGAGTGCTGTCACCATCCGCTCTGCGCTGGAAGCGTCGTACTGCCCGCCCGCATCGCCGACGATCGCGGCGAGTTGTTGGCGAATGAGCTCGTGCTCCTGACGAAGCGCCACGACCTCCTCGGGGAACTCGCGCACGAGGAGGGGGAAGAGGTACTTCTCCTCACCCTCGAAGTGAGCGAGGAGCTTGGATTCGAACTCGGCTACCAGTTCGGCCTGGGTGTTCGCGTCTCCGCTCGTCGCGCCGTTCGCGAAGGCCGTGAACAGCCCATCGAGCCGCCGGTGATCAGCGAGCAGACGGTGGTGCAGGTCCGGCATGGCGGAACGGTAGCATCGTCGAGCGGAGCTCGGTGGAATCGGCCGCTGGCCCAGCGCTCGCCACTCCCCCTCGGCACCGACCGGTTGAGCGGGTTCGGAGGGGTGGCCGTGCCATCAGGGGAAGCCTGGTCCACCCGACGGGGCGAGCAGGAAGGACATAACTGTCCGGAATGACAAGCCCTAGCTGGCCCGGTGCCCATCTCGAGGCGCGAGCCGTGTCGGCGCGGTGGCCGAGCCAGGCTGTAGGTTGGGCCTTGACCGAGGCAGGTAGGGCGTACTGATCTCTGGGCGCCCCGCAGGACCCAGCGTCCCGCTGTCGTTCCTTGCGCTTCCGGAGGAGATCCTTGGTCGCACGTCACCCCGCCAAACGCTCGCGAACCCGCCACCGTCCGAGCTCGCTCACCGCCCTGCTGATCTTCGCGATCGTCTTCGAAATCCTGGTTGCGGTGTGGTCGATGACCCATTTCGGTTGTGGGGTCTCGTCCATCTCGCTCAAACGATTCCCCGAGTGGGGAGCCGAGGGACTCTTCGCCATCGCCGCGAGCACCGCGGCCTTCGGCTGGTTCACCCTCCAATGGAAGCGCTGGGGGGCGTGGGGGATGCTCACCGGGTTCGCTGTCCAGGTGTTCTGGTACTATGTTCGCTCCCCGCAATCGGAGGGCCTCCCGAGCTCGTTCTTCTCCACCGTGCTCCTCTTGACGGTGGCGATCGCGGTGGGGCTCGCGATGCTGTTGTCCCGTATCTGGGCCGATTTGGAGCAAGACTAGACCTCGATCCAGCGAGCTGCTGACCGTTTTCTGGGACTTTTTCTGAAAGTCCCGGTGTTTCTGGGGTTGTGAAACCTCAAC
>JAFGBI010000460.1 GCA_016933275.1 Polyangiaceae bacterium
AGTGGAGCGAGTGCAGCCTGCTGCACGAGTCCACGGAGGACCACGGCCCGAGCCCAGCGAGGGAGCGCCGGAGGCGCAGTGCACTAGAGCACCGATCAGGTTGCCAACAGCAACGGCGCCGCCGGAAACGTACCCATGCCCAGCGAGGGTACGTTTCCAACGGCGCCTCGGGCGAGATCTGCTGCCGGTTCGGTGCTCTAGGTTGTTGATCTGACGCAGCAATCAACCTGATTGCTGCTCCAGGCGTGGCGCGCCGCCGCTGCCGGCGGCCGCGGTCGTTCCCGACCGCCCTTCACGTTCCGGATGTCCATGCGCCGGATGGCGTGCGCACGACCGGCTCGTTCGCGCCCGCAAAGGTCGGTGCGTCCCGCCGCGGTGGGATCCTCGTCGCCGGGCACGGCGACCCGCCTGCGCGCTAGCGCATCCAGAGCGTGGAGTCTTTCGACGCGTAACCGTCCAAGGTTCCGTCGTCGTTGTTGGCGTCGAAGTCGAACCAGAACCCGGCGTCGCCCCCGGGCACGGTGTTGGCCAGGCCGCTCGACGACCAGGCTTCCGTCCCGGCCGCCACGCGCACCCAGTGGTGCGGGTTCGGGGCGACACCCGAGAACCGCGCGTAGAAGCGGAAGTAGAGCTGCGGGACGCGCTGGGGAAGGTCCGCGCGGGTGCTCGACGATATGTACTGGTCTGCGCCGAGGTCCGCGGCGGTCACCGTGGAACGAAGGAACCGCACGCCCCCGTTCGCGAGCCCAGCGTCCTGCTCGAGGTGCAGGTACCGCGTGTCCGCCTGGGGTTCGTCCCACCTGCCCCATCCGCTCTCGAAGTCGTCGTGGAAGAGCACCGCATCGTCGTTCGCGATGCCCTCGTCGTTCGGGTAGCGCGCGCTCAGCGACTCGCCGCTGACTCCAGCCGTCGCGCTCGCCCCGCCGCTCGCGGGGGCCCCGCCGCTCGCGGGGGCCCCGCCGTCCAGCGAGCGGCCACCGGAGCCCGCGCTCCTGCCGCCCGTACTCGAGCCGTTGCCCCCCGTGCCCCCCGCGCCCGGTCCGTCGCCGTCCCCCTCGCCGCCACACCCGGCGACCGCCAGCACCGCGATGACTCCGATCAGGCCCAGCGAGCTCCGCTTCGCCATGATCGCCTCGCGCTCAAGCCGAGCATGCTCTCACGAAGCGCCGGTGATGGGTAGGTGGCCATCACGGCTCCTTCGGCCGACTCGCCGGGCCCGACGGTCATTCGTGGGACGTCGCGTGAAATTCGTCTCGGTGCTGCCCCGCTCGAGCCGCGTCTCCCACCAGGTCGCCCGTGGGCGGTGGAGCGTGGCCGGGGGAGGACGGGCCCAGGGCGCCATGACCGTCCCGGCGGGCGCGGATGCCGAGCGGTCTCGGCTCGAAAGCCCCACCTCGGCCCTCCCCTCGGGCTCCAGGCGGCCCGGACAGGTCGCTGAACGGTCTCTCCCGCCCGATGGCTTCAGGTCGACTGGGCGCCCCGACGCCGGTTCTTCGCCCGTTCCTCGTCGCTTCACGCCCTCGAGTTGGCAGCTCCATAGTGTTGTCCCACATCGGTGGGACCTCCACGAAGGCGAGCGCCCACGACCGGGCGTGGCGCCCCCACCACCAAGACGGCGAGGGCCACGATCGAGACGGGCGCGGCCGGCGCGGAATGGGGGGCATGGCGGAGCACCCCCTCGGGATACGCTGCCCCTCCGGACGGAGAGCCGTTTCGGGAACCTTGGTGACAATCGCTTGGGAAAAGATAGGCTCCGCGCGCGATGGCAGTGAAGAAGAAGACTAGGCAGGCGGTCGCCCGGGAGCTCGTCGAGCGTCGCTTCCTTCCCCGAGGATCGCAGACCGGTGTGGTCGCCTTCGTCGTGGGTGCGATCGGCGCCGGTGCGCTCGGTGCGGGGGTGTGGGGTCGGTTCATCGCCGACCCACCGTTCCAACACGCTCTCTATCTGCTCGTTCCTGGCGCGGCGGTGCTGGCAGGCTCTCTGGTCTGGGGGAGCGACATCGGGCCGGTTCGCGTCGGGGACGCTGGGGTCGCGATGGAGGCGAACGCGGAGGTTGTACGCATCCCGTGGTGCGACATCGATCGCCTCCGCATCGTTGGTCGCAACCTGGTCGTCGGCGGCACCTCGATCACGATCACCATCCCCCTCGGCCCCCACGCGCAGGCGGCGGCGTGGATCCTCGCGGAGGCGCAGCGACGGGTGCCCAGCGTGGTCGACGTGAAGGGCAGCGTCGCGGAGCTCCTCCCCAAGCCGAGCGAGAGCGCGGGCGAGTCACGGAAGATCGACGATCTCCAGGTCGCTGGGCGTCATTGTGTGCGGAGCGACCAGCTCATCGCCTTCGAGGGCGACGCCCGCCTCTGCCCGAACTGTGCTGCCGTCTACCACAAGAGCCACGTGCCCGATCGCTGCGCGAAGTGCGAGGCGAAGCTCGGTGCGCGTGCGCTGCCGGTGCCGACCACCTGACCCGGCGGGCCGAGCCGCTCTTCCAGGGCCGGGATCCCCGCGGTCGTCCCCACTGCGCGGTCGGCTTTCCGTCGTCCCAGACCAGGATCGTGCGGGGCGTCGCCGGCCGCGATACGCTTGTCGGTCGTGACGGCCCTTCGCGGCCAAAGGGGTGCCGACTCATGCAGATCCGTGACTCAGGGTGGCTCGTTCTCGTTGGGGTGTTGGGGGCAACGGGGCCCGCCTGTGGACCCGAGCGCGCTCCCGCTATCGACCTGGCGGCGGCGGGCACGACGAACCATGGCGGTGCGCTGCCGCCGCTCGGCGGGTACCAGCCCGGAGGCAACGGCGGTGCGGCCGCCGTTGCCGACCCCGGTGGCATCGGGGGGCGCGCAGCCGAGGCGGGCGCCGCGGGGGAGGCGGTGGCGCTCGGTGGCAGCTCGGGGGCTGCTGGTCGGCTCGGTACTGGGTCCGGCGGCGCTGCCGGCGCCGCTGGCGCGGTGATCTGTGGGAACGCCACCCTGGATCCGGGTGAGGAATGTGATGGGGCGCTGCTCGGGGAGGCCACCTGCGAATCCCAGGGGTTTGAAGCTGGCACCCTGGCTTGCGCGAGCTGTGCCTTCGATCGCTCCGGCTGCTCGGGTACCGAGCGCTGTTACGACGGTCGCGACAACGACGGCGACGGCGATCCGGACTGCAGCGACGATGACTGCGCCGATCCATGCGCCGACTCCTGCGCGACCCCTCCGGTCCTGAACGATCCGGACACCGTCGCGGGCGACACGAGCGGCCACGCGAACCTGCTCGACGCCTCCTGCGGCGCGGGCGAGGGGTCGTCTGGGTCGGAGGTTGTCTACCGCTTCGTCGCCGGGGCGACCGGCATCGTCGAAGTGCGCGTGACGTCGTCCTCTGCCGAGCTCGCGGTGGCGATCCAGCAGGGTTGCGACCGGGCGGCGACCGAGCTGGGGTGTGCCTACGGGGCAGTGGCGAGCGCCACGGTCACCAGCGGGGACGAGCTCTTCGTGCTGGTGGACGGGGTGTCCGCGGCCGACGCTGGGCCGTTCGAGCTCGCGATTGAGACCCGAACGATCGCCTGTGGTGACGGCGCGCTGGATCTCGGGGAGGAGTGCGACGACGGCGGCGAAGAGCCCGGGGACGGCTGTGCCGACGACTGCGCGGTGGAGTCGTCCGAGGGACGGCAGAACGACACGGCCCACCAGGCGGATACGCTCGAAACGCCATACTACGGTCGCATCGCACCCGGTGGCGACGAGGATTGGATCCGCGTCGACGTGCCCGATGGCGGCACGGTCCTGGCGGAGACCCGGGGTTTTCTGGCCGACGACTGCGAGGCGGGGCGCCTCGACACCTTCCTCGAACTCTACGACGAGGAGGACCCCGCCACGCTCGTGGAGGAGAACGACGACGTCGACACCACCTGTGCCGTCCTCGAGGCGACCGGGCTTGCCGCTGGCACCTACCTCCTCCGCGTGTACGCTGCGACGACGAACACGCCCGCCTTCCCATACGTCCTCGACGTGGTCGTGAACTAGCCGCCGTCACCCCGCGGCACGGTCGAGCTGGGTTAGGTCGCGCAGCGCGCCGATCATCGTCTCGCCGTATCGGCGGCCCAGCGTCCGTTGCCCTGCGAGATCGAAGTGAAACTCGTCCTGACCAACGAGCCCGCTCGCGGAGACCACGAAGGCGTTGCTGATTCGCTGCGGGAGCTGGTTCACGAGGGCGTTGTGCTCACGGCAGCGGCCCGAGTAGAGTAGCTCTCCGGCGAGGAAGGGGACGTCGCCGAGACCCAGATCGGTGCGCAGGTCGGCGACCACCTCCGCGACCTTCCCGAGCCACTGCGGCTTCCCGTTGTCGGACTCCCCCTGGTGGAAGAGGATCCCCCGGATGGGGCCCGTGTCCTGGGCGATGCGGGCGCGCTCGATCACCCAGTCGTAGGCGCCCACCCAATGATTGTCCGGCGGGATGGCAAACTCGCGCCGTCGGTTCGAGACCACCCCCTTGCGGTAGTAGTCGATGTCGACGCCGTTGATGCCGCACGGAACGAGCCCGATCCCCGTCTCGGGGAAGGCCTCGGCCAGGGTCCTGCCGAAGTAGTCGCCGGGGCCGAGGCCCGAGGTCGCGCTGTGAAGCGGCGGGGACGCGGGATACCAACGATTGTAGGTGCGTCCGAGCTCGGGAGCGTCGTCGTATGCCAGCACCTCCACCCGCCCGTCTGCGACCTGGTCCGCGGCTTCGGGTACCGGCGCGCCTTCCATGTTCGATTGCCCGAGGAGCAGGAAGACCATGCAGCTTCGCCCGTCGGCTCCGCCGTCGGAGGTGGCGCGGCCGCCGTGGTCAGCGGACCGGCATCTCAAAGGAGATCCCGTAGTTGGGATTGGGCAACCCGGTCGTCGAACCGACGAACAAATCCGAGTCGCAGAGTTGCCCCCAGCGCACCGCGAACGAGGCCGTCGTCATCTGCCCACCCTGGCTCGAGAGCGCGTACGCGACCATGAGGCCGCTCGCCGGCAGGTCCTCCGCGGCCGTGATCTCGACCGTATCCCCCACGATCGCCACCGACTCGATCTGGCGACGGAAACTGCCGTTGCGGAGCTCGAAGCCCCGCCCGTTCGCCCACTCTGCGATCAGGGGTGCATCGAGTCCCTCGTCCCAGCGAAGCGGCGGGACCGGGACGTTGAAATGGACGGTCACGACGCGCCCGTCGCGCTCCGCGCTGGTGGGCTGGAGCGGCTGCCAGTCCCGTCCGAGCACGGTCCGCTCGTAGTAGACCTGCGCGGTCTTCTCCCCGAGGGCCTGGTATCCCTCGACGGCGAGGTGCACGCCATCGTCGTTGCCTGGATACTGGTACTTGGGGCCGGTGACCACGAAATCACCGGGGTGCTCCACCCCGAGCTCCCAGAGCACGGTGTTGACGAGCGGGCGGCCGCCGACACCCTCGTTCGGGTAGGCGTGCTGCTGCGAGAGGTACATCGGGATGGTCGCGGTCTGCCCCGTGATCGCCGCGAGATCCGCGTTGTAGTCGGTCCACAGCGTCAGCAGCTGGTTCTTGTAGCCGGAACTCCCGTTGTCCGTTTCGCCGTGCGTCATCACGATGGCGCCAATCCCGTAGGTCTTGCCGGCCTCCGCCGCGAGGCGGGTGATCGCTTCGGCTTCGAAGAGCGTCGCCGCATAGGCGCGACCCGTCTCGCCAGTGCTGTCTCCGGTCTGCTTCTCGAGCGCCACCATGCCCTGGCCGCTCTCGCCGACCACGGTGTGCACCGTGATGAAGTCCAGGGTCGGATCAGGGCACTTCGCGAGGAACGTGAGGGCGTTCGCCATCGCGGAGTGCGGGGTTTCACCGAAGAGGTTGCCCGGGTACGGTGCCGGGTAGCCCCGGTGCAGGCTCCGTAGGGGTTCGACGAGCGGCACCATCTCGAGCGTGGGATCCGACGCGGCATCCCATGGGGGCACGGTCGCTTCGCCGAGCGACAGCATCAGGTTGTTGTAGGGCTGAGTGGTTGAGGTGATCGGGGTGGTGCCCACGGCCAGGCTCTGCCCGGTACCCACGATCCCCACCCAATCCCAGGGTGCGCTCGCCTGGAGCGAGGCATCGCCGGTCACGCAGGTGGGTTCCGCGAGGATCGGGCCGCCCCCCTCACCCCCGCCCGGGGTGCCCCCGTTGCCGCCCGCGCCCGGGGCATTCGCATGGCCGCCGCTCGACTGGCCGCCCGTCCCCGCGGCCTCGAATTCGCTGTCAGAGCAGGCGCCCAGAGTGGCCCCCATGGCGGCCAACGCTGCCGGAGCGAGCCGAACCCAGGGAAGGGAGTGACGTTCCATCGCCGATGGACCGTACCCGCGGCGGCGGTCCCCATCCTCTCACGCGCTCCCCCGCCGAGTTCTCATTTTTGGCCAAGAGGCAGGACCAGGATTTCCGCAGGAACCCGTTGCCGCCTTGGCTTGGGGGTCCTGGGAGCGATACCCTCGGGCAGGATGAAGACACGATCCGTGCGGCGCAGCGTGGATTGGCGGGTGACCATGGCCGGGAACATGCCCCGAGCCAGGCTCATCCAGCCAACGGCGCAGGCGGCGGAGCTCGCAGCCATCGCCTCGGCCGCCTTGGCGGAGCCGTCGGCGGCCACGGCCGACGACGTGGTGCGGCGGGTGGTCGAGGCGGCGCGCTCGGTGATCCGGCTCGAACGGGCGGGTGTCTATCTTTTGGACGCGGAACACCAGTCGATGGTGGGCACCTGGGGCACGGACGCCGTCGGCAGTACCGTTGACGAGCACGATATCATGTATGCGTATGGCGACCTCGACCGAGAGATCTTCGAGCGGGGGGAACGGGGTTTTCCCTGGACCGCCTACGATGACTGCCCCCACATCGCCCAAGAGGGACGGCAGACCCGGGTCGTCGGGCGAGGTTGGGTGGCTTGCACGCCCGTCGTCGGTCCGCGGGGGCCCATCGGGGTCCTCTTCAACGATACGGCAATCAGCCACGACCCGTTGGACGAGGCGAAGCAGGCGCGCACCGCCGTGCTGTGTTCGCTCCTCGGCCGCGCGCTCGAGCCCTGCCGTCCTTTTCTCTTCGACACGGAGTTGACCCAGGCCACGCCCCAGCACCCCCTCGTCCGCGAGGCATCGCGCCTGCTCGTCACCGATCCGACGCTGAGCTGTGCCGCCCTCGCCCAGGAGCTGAGGGTCAGCACGACGACCCTCGCGCGCACGTTCAAGCGCAAGACGCACACCTCGATCGTGGATCACCGGAACGAGCTCCGGCTCGCTCGATTCCTTGGCAAGGTGGACGCTCAAGGGGGAAACCTGCTCGAGGCCGCGCTCGAGGCGGGTTTCGGGAGCTATGCCCAGTTCCACCGCGTCTTTCGCGCCCGCTTTGGCAAGGCGCCCCGAGAGTACCTCCTCGATCGACGGCTGAGCGGCGTCGCCGAGCAGTAGGCCTGCCCGGAGGCTCCTCGCCCGTTCGGCCCGCGGGTGAGAGCAGCGGCACCCGTCGTGCCCTGCCGACACCCCTCACGAATGCGCTTGGAGTGGATCCCTGGGGAGCGGTAGGATGCCCCCCGGGGATGTCGGCGGCTAGCGGCATCGTGAGGAGAGAGAGGAACCATGGACCACCGCTCGCAGCGCTGGATCGCGACCTGGGCGCTCGCGCTTGCCCTATCGATGCTCGCCACCTTGGTGGGAGCGCAGGAAGCACCAGCTTTTTCCCTCGATGTCTTTCAGCCAACCCCGGCCGGTGATCGCTTCTTCGCGGTGCAGGGCGGCGATCCAGGCGGCAAGGCGGCCCCTCGAGTCATGCTCTTCGGCGACTATGCCTATCGCCCCCTCGTGGCCTACGAGAACGACGGTGACGACACCGTGGGGGCGGTGGTGTCCAGCCGCTTCCTGCTGCACGCGGGCGGCGGGGTCATGCTGGCGGATCGCCTGAAGCTCTCGCTCGACCTGCCCTTCCTGCTGGGAACCGGTGGGGAGGACCAGGACGTCGGCGCCGGCACCATCGCTTCCCCGTCCGGCGCGGCAGTGGGGGATCTCCGCCTCCTCGGTCGCGTCGAGCTCGTGGGCAAGCCCCGGTCGCCCTTCCAGCTCGGGATCGGCGGCTCGCTGTGGCTCCCCACCGGTGACGAGACCAAGATGGCCGGCACCGACGGGGTGCGCGGCATGCCGACCATTACCGCCGCCGGCGAGGTCGGTGATCTCGTCTACGCTGCCAACGTGGGGGTGCTGCTGCAGCCGAGCGCGGACGTGATGGATTCCGAGGTCGGCAGCCAGCTCGCATTCGGTGTGGGTGTCGCTGGCCTCCTTGCCGACGACCGGGTCCAGCTCGGTCCCGAGCTCTACGGCACGACCGGGATCACCGGCGACGATGCGCTCGCGCGTCCGACCACCAACCTGGAAGCGCTCCTCGGTCTCCGTGTCCGCGTGGCGGGGTTCGTGTTCGGTCTCGGCGTTGGCCCGGGTATCACGAAGGGCATCGGGACCCCCGCGCTGCGGTTGGTCGGCTCGATCGTCTACGCGCCCGAGCCGAAGGCCGAGCCAGAGCCGGTGGATCGGGACCGCGATGACGATGGCGTCCTCGACGAGGACGATGCGTGCGTCGACGATCCCGGGGAGCCCAGCGACGATCTCGAGGTGCACGGCTGCCCCGACACGGACGGTGACGGGATCCGCGATCCGAAGGACGCTTGCATCGAGATCCCCGGGGAGGAGAGCGACGATCCCGAGAAGAACGGCTGCCCGCCCGATCGGGATGGCGATGGTATCCTCGACGATGACGACGCCTGCCCGGATCGCAAGGGCGAGGCCAGCGACGACGCCGAGAAGAACGGGTGCCCGCCCGATCGGGATGGCGACGGGGTCTACGATGAGGACGACGCCTGCCCCGATGAGCCCGGCAAGAAGAGCTCGGATCCCGAGAAGAACGGCTGCCCCGTGGACACGGACGGCGACGGGATCCTCGATCCGCAGGACGCTTGCCCCAACGAGAAGGGCAAGCCCGATCCGGATCCGGAGAAGAACGGCTGTCCGAAGCTGGTGCGGGTGACGGCCGAGAGGATCGTGATCCTGCAGCAGGTACAGTTCCGCACCGGGAGCGACGTCATCCTACCCGAGAGCGCGGAGCTCCTCTCCGAGGTGGCTGCGGTGCTGGGCGAGCACTCCGAGATCCTCAAGATCGCGGTCGAAGGACACACGGACAACCGCGGGAACGCCGCCTACAACAAGAAGCTTAGCGAGCGCCGCGCTGCGAGCGTCGTCAAGTGGCTGACGACCAAGCACGAGATCGATTCCGGGCGCCTCGAAGCGCGCGGGTACGGCCTCGACCAACCGATCGACTCCAACGACACCGACGCGGGCCGGCAGAGGAACCGCCGCGTCGAATTCAAGATCCTCGAGAGCAAGCCACGCACGACGGAGGAGCAGCCATGAGGACCCAGTTTCAATCGATCCTGTTCCGTTGGACTGCCGTTCGCTCGGCGCTGGCCGCCACGGTCGCGGCCGGACTCGCCGCGGCTGCCTCGGGGTGCGGCTCGGCGGACGAGTCGCCCTCGCCCTCACCGATGGCGGCGATCGCGCAGCGGTTGCCTGGGGACGATCCCGCGCACACCGTGTCGGCACCGGATACGGTGCTGAACCGATACGCGACCCTCGCGACGAACGCGGCAGCTGGGGCCAACACCATCACGGTCAGCAATCGTGCGAACCTGAACAGCGCCCCGTTCGGCGACCTCGCGGCCGGCGACCTTCTCCTCGTCGTTCAGATGCAGGGGGCGACGATCTCGACCGCCAACGACTCCACCTACGGCACGGTGTCCAGCCTCGGCAATGCCGGCAGATACGAGCTCGTGGGAGTAGCGGGCCTGGGCTCTGGCAACGACATCAACCTGGCCTGTGCCCTCCGGAACGACTACACGGTCGCGGGGGTCGTCCAGGTCATCCGCGTCCCCCAGGTCCAGCAGCTCACCATCGAGGCGGGGGCGTCGGTGGTGGCGCAGCCATGGAACGGGACCACGGGCGGCATCGTGGCGCTCGACGTCGAGGACACGCTCCAGCTCGACGGCTCAATCGATGTGAGCGGTCTCGGTTTTCGTGGCGGTGTCGTCGACGACCAGACGACCGACCCGCCGGGGTCCAGCGCCTACCTCTCGACCGCGGCGACTGCAGGAGCCGAGAAGGGTGAGGGCATTGCCGGTACTGCCGTCGGCGGGCGATACTGCCGCGGCGCACCCGCGAACGGGGGCGGCGGCGGAAACGCCCACAACGCCGGGGGCGGTGGCGGAGCCAACGGGCGATTCGGGTCTGTCTGGAACGGCCAGGGGGTCATGCTCGGGTCGTTCGCGACGGATCCGTGGCGGCTCGACCCCGGATACGCTGCCAATGGCAATGCGCGCACCACCTCGGAGGGCGGCGGACGTGGCGGGTACACCTGGTTGGAGGCGGACCTCGACGCGTTGACCGTTGGTCCCGGCGATGCGACATGGAACGGTGACCGTCGACGCGAGGTGGGCGGCATAGGGGGACGGCCCGTGGACAACGATCCCGCGAGACGCCTCTTCCTCGCTGGCGGTGGCGGTGCGGGCGACGGCAACAACAACGGCGCCGGTGCAGGCGGTGACGGAGGCGGTCTCGTCCTGATTCGGGCGGGGGAGGTCGCGGGAACCGGGAACATCCTCGCCAACGGTGAGGCAGGCGTGAACTCAAGCAGCAACCCTGGCGACGCTCCGGGCGGGGCTGGCGCCGGCGGCACCGTCGTTCTGCTCTCGGAGGCCCTCGGCGGGATCACCATCCATGCCGACGGTGGCGACGGCGGCAACCAGACCAACGCCGCCGCGAACGAGGCCGAGGGGCCAGGTGGCGGTGGCGGCGGCGGATACGTCATCGTGGGCGGTGGCGTCGTCACCACCAGCGTCGCCGGTGGTAGCAACGGCACGACGAACCGCCCCGTGCTTGCGGAATTCCCAGCCAACGGCGCGACCGCGGGCAACAGCGGGGAGGCGCTCACCGGGCTGCTACGGGTGAACTACTGCGTGGAAACCGCCGCGCCCGAGACGACAATCCCAGTGAGTCCAGCCGACCCGACGAACGACCCAACGGCGGAATTCGAGTTCGAGAGCTCGGAGGCCTTCTCCACCTTCGAGTGCCAGTTGAACGGTGGGGGATGGGTGTCGTGCTCCGCCACCTACACGACGGGCGAGCTCGCTGACGGCGACCACACGCTCCAGGTACGCGCGATCGACGCGAGCGGAAACGTGGACGCAAGCCCGGCCCTGCACACATGGACCGTGGACACGTTGGTGCCCGACACGACGATCGAATCGGGTCCCGATGACCCGACGAACGGCCTGACGGGTGCCTTCGAGTTCACGAGCGAAGCGGGGGCGACGTTCGAGTGCCGGGTGGACAGCGAGGACTTCGCGCCGTGCGCCTCGCCGTTCACGACGGCAGCGCTCTCGGAAGGGTCCCACACGTTCTACGTGCAGGCGACGGACCTGGCGGGGAACGTCGAGCCGGAGCCGGCCTCGTACACGTGGGAGGTGGACCTGACCGGTCCGGAGACGACCATCACGACGAGTCCACCGAGCCTGACGAGTTCGACGACGGGTGCCTTCGAGTTCACGAGCGAAGCGGGGG
>JAFGBI010000039.1 GCA_016933275.1 Polyangiaceae bacterium
ACGTGCGTGAAGTGCGCCGTCGGCGCGTACTTGCCGGGGACACCGAGCGCTTGGAGCTCGATCGCGTTGCCGTCCTCGTGGCCGAGGAAGCGGAGGAAGCGGGAGATGTTGGCGGACAGATCCTCAGCCGCCGCGCTGTCCAGGCGCTCGCGCAGGGCGAGTGCCCGGTCGGAGGAAGACGCTTGGTCGTCGGGTGCTCGGGGTGCGGTCGGATTCGGCACGCCACAGCAAAGGGCCGCGGGGCTGGGAGGAGGGGACGCTCAATCGCTTGGTGCCTTCGTCACCCGACCGGTCCGAAGCCAGGGTCGACGCGTCTACGTTTGTCGACCAAGTCCACCTCAAGCAGAACGTGTCCCGACTCAACCGTTGCCCGCACCTTGACCAACTCGACATCGGAATAGGCTTCGCCACTCCAATACTTCCCGCCTCCCTTCGGTGGGTCGAATATCGCACCGCGCACAAGACCCTTACTGGCTACGGCCTGATCGATTACGCGACCAACGACCTCAGGGGCCGAGATGCCGCTGAGCTTCCACGCCGCCCTCAGCCACCGTGGGTCTCCGGTGTGCCTTTCGCGCAGGGGCACGATCGCCGCCGAGCCGCAATCCACCCGGAAGTCTCCAATTAGCACCGCCGCTCCATCGGTCCTTGCCATTGGGAGTCCAGTCGGGTCATGGGTCTGGAGCGTCAGCGCGGAGGAGTCGAACAGAAGGAGAAGCCGCTGCTCTCCGCGTGCCAACTCAGTTCGCCCTGGTGCATGCTCCGCTATTACAAACCCTGCATCTTCCGCAGTTTTCACAATCGACCCCGCCAGGGAATCGGCCTGGTCGCCAACGATGTCGATGCATGTTCCCTCCAGATCCGAACCGGTAATGGTGGCGGTGAATCGCTCGGGGAGGGTGAAGTCCAGTTCCAACAGTCTCATGTGATCCCCCATTCACTGAAAAACCGGCAACTGCGAGCCGCCCACCATGCTCGGGAACTGCACGGCCCTGAAGCTCTCCATCGGGAGACCTGCGTTTCCAGCAAAGGCAGCCGCCGGTCTGAAGTGACCAGAGGCGTTCGTCCACTCAACGATCTGCCCGCCTCGGAAGGTGATCTCGCCAGCGTAGGTGACACGCCCTCCGCCGGAAAGAGCGGCGTGTCCCCTGCCGACGACTATCCTGCCCCCCTGCACGACGAAGTCATAGCTTCCTTCAGCCACCTTTCCGGCAACACGGTATCCGCCCTGATTTCTGGACAGTGTTCCAGCGACTACGCCAACAGCATCGTCACCAAGATTTCCGAGCGTGGGGAGCAGTTGCCCTCCCCCCCTTGCAGCAAGGGAGCACCCCGACGCGTTTTCGTCGTAGCCATCGGGATTTCCCAGGTAGCTTCCAGCGCTTGCGAGGCCGTGGACCCCGATGATGACCTGCGCGGCGAGGTCGAGACCCCCGACGCGTGTTTCGAGCCCCAGAGGCGCTTGCGCCGATGCCAGCCTCGGGGACACGACGGTCCCCAGGACGAGCATCAGCAGCCAGATGCGACGCAGCCACGACATGCCCGCGAGCGTACACGCGGTGGGGGCACGGTGGCGAGCCAGCGGGTGCGCGCTGCCGCCTCCGCTGGCTTGCAGACGCGCGAAAGCCCGCCGGGCGAGTGGCCTGGCGGGCCTTTTGAGGCGTAGTCGGGGGCCGGCTACAGCCGCGGGCCGCGGCCGCGTGGGGCGCCCCAGACGGCGAGGACGTGCAGGACCAGGCCGTCGCGATCTCGCTCGACGCGGAAGTAGACGTGATGCTTCGTTCGCGGCATCAGGATCCGCATCAAGTCAGGGCGGCGCTGCGTAGGCCAACGAGTTCCTGCGCTGGGCGTCGACTCGAGATGCGCGAGCGTGTCGCGAAACTCGCGCGCGAAGAGGCTCGGCGCAGCCGGGCGATGCTCCGCCCACCATGCCTCGATGCGCGCCGCCTGTCGCTGGGCTGGCTTAGCGAGCTTGAGCTTCACGACTGGCCAGCAGCTGGTTGGCGAATTCGAGCCCGTCGACGAAGTCGCCGCGAGCGATGCTCGCTGCGCCCTCCTCGATCGCCTCGAGCAGTCGGGCTCGGTCCTCGGGATCGAAGTCCTCGTCGTCGACGGCCATCAGCTCGACCTCGGCGCCCTCCGGTAAATCGGTGGGCTCATCCAGCACGAGACGTCCGCCTTTGACGTGGGCTTTGAGGGCTTGCATCGCGGGGTTCATCGTACTGCTCCTGGGGTTCGGGCGCCATCGGCAGGGGGCGCGCGGGGCGCGCTACGCGCCCTCCTCGGGGTCTTCGTCGGCCTCGGCATCGAGGGCCGCCATCAGCTCGCCGGCCGCGTCAGCGGGGCGCTGGGCGCCGCCCGCGGCGCCCTCCAGCGTGGCCTCCGCGTCGAGCTCGTCGCCCGCCTCCGTGACCGCGACGTTCAGGGCGGGCTCGGCGGCTAAACAGGGAAACCCCTCGGCCGACCGCTGGCCCGAGCCGGGCCCCGTGGCCACCGCCTTCGCCCGAGCACCGTTGCTCGGCGCCCCCGCTGGCGCTTCGTCCTCACCGTCGACCGCTGGCCGCTGGCCGAGCCGCGCTCCCGGATGGGTCAGCGTGTGCACCGCCTTCAGCTTTCGGATCGAGACCCGCGTGTAGATTTGCGTCGTCGACAGCTCCACGTGCCCGAGCAGCTCCTGGATGTAGCGGATGTCCGCCCCGCCCTCGAGCATGAGCGTGGCGCACGTGTGCCGGAAGAGGTGGCAGGCGCCCGTCTTGCCCATGTCGGCCGCGGTCACGTGCTCACGCACCAGCTGCGTCAGCCGGTTGGGGCTCAGCTCCTCGCCCTCCTGCGTGAGGAAGAGCACGCCCGCGTCCGGCGGCATCACCAGCTTCGGCCGCGCCTCGTCGAGGTAGCGCCCGAGCCACGCCACCGCCCGCTCCCCGATGGGCACCATGCGGTCCTTCTTGCCCTTGCCCTGCCGCACCATCAGCGTCCCCCGCTCCTGGTCGAGATCCCAAACCGTCAGGTGGATCACCTCCATGCGCCGGATGCCGGTCGAGTAGAGCGTCTCGAGGATCGCCCGGTCCCGGAGGCCAATCACGTCGGACACGTGCGGCACCAGCATCACCGCCTCCGCCTCGTCCGCCGTCAGCACGTGCTTCGGCAAGCGCTTCTCGTGGCGCGGCAGCTCGATCTCACTCGCCGGATTCCAGAGCAAGACGTTCTGGCGGGTGAGCCACTTGAAGTAGGCCCGTACCGGCACCAGCCGGCAGGTCTGCGCCGAAAAGGACAGCGGCTTGCCGCTGGGCTTCCGCAGGTGAAACAGGTGCCGCTGGTAGCGATCGATGATGGGCTTGGTCACCTCCTGCGGGCGCGTGATGCTCCGGGTCGCGCACCACTCGATGAAGAAGCCGAGGTAGCTCTCGCGGTTCTCGACGGTCCGAGAGGAGTAGTTCTTGATGCGCAGCGCCTCGAGGTAGCGCCGCGCCCAGGCGCCGAGGCCGTCCGGATCGTTCGGATCGCCGAGCGGCGGCTTCGCCCTGCGCGCTCCCTTGCGCGGCATCAGCCCGCCTCCGGCGGCGCCACCGGCGCCGTGCTCACCACCGAGGGCGACGACTCGCGCGCGGCGGTCCCGAGCGGCGGGGCGCTCGCGGGCGGCGGGCTTGCCGCTGGGCTCGCTGGGGCCGCCGCTGCGGCTACGGATGACGCGGCCGCTCTTCGCGTCCCTGGACGCGCTTTGCCGCCGCTCACCGGCAAAGCGGTCACGTTCGAGCGAGATTGCTGCGGGATTTGTGGCGTCTCATCACCCCGTGAGGCCCCCGACCGCCCCCCGACCAGGCCCCGACCACCCCCCGCAAACTCCGCCCCGGCCCCCCGCGAAGTGCCCTCCGACCCCCGCGAAGTCGACGTCGTACTCGCGGCGCCCGCGGGGTGCGCCTCGCTCGCGGTGTCCGCCACGCTCGCGCCGCTGGCTTCGGCCCCGCCAGCGCCGACCGCCGTCAGCCCCGCCAGGTGCGGACCAGCGTGGCTCGCCTCGCCGTCGTACGCCAGCTCGTACACGTAGCTCTGCCCCTGCTTGCCTCGGTGCACCACGAGCAGCTCGAGCTCCACCAGCCGCCCCAGGTGCAGCTTCAGCTGCGTGTTGCCCCAGCCCGTTCGCTCCCGCACCTCCCGGCGGCTAAAGCGAAAATCTCGCCGCTCGAGCCCCGCCGTTCGACACGCCTCCGCCACCAGCTCCGTCACCAGCCCGAGCAGGCGCCGCGTCTGCGGTGGGAGCTCGTCGAGGCTTCGCCCGAGCACCTCGTGGCAAAGGCGGTTCGCGACGGCGATGTCCTCCCGCGTCACCTCCAGGTACTCGAGCCGCCGCCCCCGGTGGTCTACCGTCCTCACCGCCCGCTGGTGCTGGTGCAAGAGCGCGATCGTCCGGATCAGCGTCAGGTACTTCATGTGGTCCCGCCGCGTCCGCGTCGCGTGGTCGAGAAACGTCAGCTCCCGCGCGAAGGGGTTCACGACGAGCATGGGACGCAGCAGCCGCTGCGCGTCCCGGTGCACCTTCACCACGTGCGCCCGCTCCGCCTTCGCCAGCATCCCCTCCAGCGTCTCCGCCGCTCGCTGCCGCTCGTGGATCGCCCGCGTCTGCTCCCGCCCCTCGTCCACCGTCAAGACCAGGCAGCGGTTCAACAGCTCCTCGTCCACCTCGATCGCCGTCGTCGTCAGAAAGATCATCACCGGCCCCGTCACCCGGTACTCCTGCGTGACCAGGCGCCCCGTCGCTGGATCCTTGCCCGTGCTCGCGATCGTCAGCTCCCCCTCGCTCTGCAGGAGCTTCAGCGCGTACGACGCCCGCTCCGCGCCCTCCTCCTCGACGATGGCCAGGATCTTGTGCTGGATGTCCGTCTCCCCGAGATAGAAGAGCGACTGCCCCGTCATCGCCGAGTACTGCACTCGCTCCTCCTCCGGCATCAGCGCCAAGACCGCGTCCATCAGCGAGCTCTTGCCCGCCGCGCTCGAGCTCTGGATCACCACCGCCAGCGGCGCCTCGAGCTTGCGGCTCGTCGCCGCCAGATACCCCATGAGCTTGTTCGTGCGCTCGCCCACCACCCCGCACCGCTCGAAGTCCTCGAGGATGCGCTCGAGCAGCCGCGGGTCTCGCAAGAGCTCGAGCGCCGCCTCTCGCTCTTCGTCGGACAGCTTCGGCCGCGCCCCCTCCGGCGCCGCGCTCTCCGCTCGCCGCTTCTCGAGCAGGTTCTCCAGCTCCAGCAGCACCGCCCCGAGCTCCCGCTTGATCACCTGCTCCTCCACCCCGAGCTCCAGCGCCGCCTGCGCCACGAAGTGCGCCCGCTGCCGCGCGCTGTAGAGCTCCAGCGTGTCCACGTGGAAGCCCGCGCCCTCCCGCGAGACGAGGAGGTTCACCTTCAGGGTTTCGGGGCCCGCGTTCTTGCCGAGCCCCCGCACCCGCCAGCGCCGGTCGCCGTAGCGCAGGATGAGCTCGTCGCTGGCGGCGTCGCTCGCAACGGCGGAGCTGCCAGCGGTGGCGGACGTGCGCGGCTGCGTGGAGGGCGATGCCGCCGGAATCGGCGAGGGCACAGTGGACGACTCTCGCGACGCACGCTTGTCCGCCACCGCTTCGCGCTCCGCCCGCGGAGCCTCGGACTCGGCGACTAAAGAGGGAATGCACTCAGCGTCGGACACGCTCGTCGCGACGCTCGCAATG
>JAFGBI010000040.1 GCA_016933275.1 Polyangiaceae bacterium
ACTCCGGCGTCGAGAACGTCAACCACGAGGTCGACCGACTCCTCGATCTCGGTCGGCTCCGACGGGTGCTGGCACAGGTCGAGGTGGTGTACCCGAACTCGATGATCGAGGCCTGGTGGCGGAGCTTGAAGCATTCCTGGCTCTATCTGCACACGCTCGACTCTCGGGCCGCCGTCGAAAGCCTGGTCGCCTTCTACGTCGAGCAGCACAACTCGGTGATGCCCCACGCAGCGATCGACGGCCGCACCCCCGACGAGGTCTACTTCGGCACGCCGAACAACCTCGCCGACGAGCTCGCCGCGGGGCGGCGTCAGGCGAGGGCGGAACGCCTGGTGAACAACCGCGCGATCGCCTGCAGCGAGTGCGCGTCGCAGGGACCGCCAGCCGAGGTCGTATCACGCGACGCAGCGTGATTCATGCCGGATGCAGTTGCGGCGGAGAATGTGTGGGAGGTCGTGATCCGCAGCAGGGCTGCATCCCGCTCGCGGTCGGCCTCAATCGTCGCCGCTGGGCGAATCGGCCGATCGTCGCCGGTGGGGCAGCCCCGACGCGTCACGGTTGGGTGGGGACGCTCACGATTCGGTTCTGAGCGGCCGAGCTCGCGCCGGGGCGTCGCTCCGGGAGCGGTCACTCCCCGCAGAAGACCGCACCGAGGGCGTTGAACAGCGCCTCGAAGCTGCCCGACCCGCTGCACGCGTCAGCGTGTGCCTGGTCGAGAATACACACGGCGGCTGACTGGTAGTCGGCGCAGACCGTCTGTCGCGCGTCCGCGGTGCAGGCCCGATACGCGTCGTAGTCGAGCTCCCCGTCCACCATGCAGGACTCGTCGCAGGCGGCGCGCGAGCAGACATCGGCCGCCTGCATCTTGGCGCCGCAGTTGGCTTCGCCCATGAGCTCGATGCAGCCGCCGGAGTTCGACTCGACGATCCAGAACGGGTCCGGACGAGTCAGCACGAGCGGGCCCCATGTGCTATCCGTGGGCGAAGAGGGTTCGAGGCAGGCGCCACAGGCGGAACTCGGGCCTCCGGCCTCGAACGAGCTGCAGTCCGTGCCGTTGATGCATTGGTCGTAGTAATCGGCGATCTCGGCCGCGCTGCACACCGCGGCTTGTCGCGCCGGCACGTACGCGGGCGGGTCCCAGTCGCTCATGTCGGCGGGTTCGCCGAACTCGACCGGGTGGCTGTTGCCCCCCGTGCCGCTGCTGCCTCCCGTACCGCTGCTGCCCCCCGGATCGCCGCCCTCGTTGCCAGTCGCGCCCTCCCCGCTGACCCCTCCGTCGACACCGCCGCCCGCAGCAACCCGGCCGCCGGTGTGCGCGTCGCCCGAGCCGCCGGTGTGCGCGTCGCCCGAGCCGCCGGTGTGCGCGTCGCCCGAGCCGCCGGTGTGCGCGTTGCCCGAGCCGCCGATGGGGTAGGTCGTGAAACCTCCGGTGGACGCTCCCCCCGAGCTCGCGTGGTCCTCGTCGTCGCCACCGCCACAAGCGATGGCGGCGAGCCCGAGGGTGAGGGTGAAGAGCGCGCCCCCGGCGGGCGGAGCGAAGCCCCGCCCGCGGTCGAGCCATCGTCGGAATTCTCGCATGGGCGCTTCACTCCGCGGGCAGGCAGTAGCGGCCTTCGCTGGCCTGGTCGAGGACCCAGCCGTCCGGGCAGGCCGCCATTCCGGGCCAGTTGGAGAACGGGATCGGCGTGCAGATCTCTGCTCCTTCCGACGCCTGGTAATATTGCCAGTTCGGCTCGCAGCCCTCGATCCCGCCGCCCACGCCGGTCGCACCGCCCAAGCCGCCCGAGCCGCCCGTGCCGCCGCCCCCCGAGAACTCGCCCCAGTCCGGCGGACAAGGAACGGGCTCGACGTCCAGGGTGTTGCCGGCCATCGACGGGGAAGCATGCGTGTAGGTGACGTAGGCCTGTCCGAAGCCCGCGTCCCCGAACGCGTCGAGGTCGATCCAGACCTCGTAGGACTGACGATAGTCCCAGTTCGGGGTGTCGGCGCTCGGGGTGTAGGCGGCGTCGGTAGCGGGCGAGTCCACGGTGCAGTCCCCGTTGCATGCGTCCTCGGCGCAGTAGCCGCACCCGTTGAGGTTGCGTGAGATGGACGTCGCCACGGCCAGGACCGAGTCGGCGCTCCCCGTGATCACCTTGCCGTCGCCGCCGTTGACGCCGAGCGTCTCGTAGCCGCATGGCGAGCCGTCGCTCTCGCTGACGAGATCGACATGGAACTCCATCACGGTCGCGCCAGTAGCGTCCGTCAGCAAGAGCTCGGTGTGATCGCTGCCGACGAGGTCGTTGAAGGTGTGTCCGCTCTTGCCGGGACCCCCGTGACCCGGACCCCCCGGACCTTCGGGGTCGTCCGTCGTCTCGGTTCCGTCCGGGAACCAGCCGGCGCTCGCGTTCTCTCCGTAGGTGTTGTCCACGTACGAGGGGTCGAAGGTGACCCGCAGGTGTACGTAGGTCGAATCGACCTGGGCCTCGATGACCTGCTCGATGACCGCAGAGGGATCCTCGGGGGTCAGGTCTCCTTCGCCGGCGAAGCAGAGCGTAGCGACGGGGCGGATCACCGTGACGGACTCGGTGCCGCCGCCGGCCTCGCAGTTGCCCGTGCAGTCCTCCGCGGTCTCCGGTCCACATCCGGGTACCAGCGGCTGATACCCCGAGCCGCCGCCGATCCACTGAGCGCCGCCGCCGACGATGAACCCCGCGCAGACGCCGCTCGCGCAGTTCCCGCTCGGGCAGTCGGAGTCGTCCGTGCAGCTGGCCACGGTGCAGACCCCGGAGACGCAGCTTCCGGTGGAGCACTGCGCGTTGTCCGTGCAGGCGGCGCCCACGGCCTGGACCGGCGCGCACTCCCCGTCGACGCAGAGGTCGCTGAAGCACTGGTCTGCCGAGCTACACGCGCGGCCCGTCGGCAAACGGCCGGACTGGCTGTCGCTGTTGCCAGTGCCTCCGCTGCTGCTGCTGCTGCCGGTGCCGCCGCTGCCTCGCCCGTCGTTGCCCTCTTCATCTGCGCAGGCAGCCGCCCACAGCAGGGTGGCGAGGGAAAACACGCCAGTAACCAGCCCGATCGAACGCATGACCTGCCTCACTTCCTCGCGGCGCGTCGCGCCGCTGTTCACGAACCGCCTCCACGCATCAGCGCGGGATGTAGAGGGTGCCGCAGTCCAACGTGTAGGCGAGCTCTTGCGCCGAGGACGAAACCTCCTCGCAAGACGATGGACAGAGCTCGATGCCCGTGGGCTCCTCAAGGTTGTCGTAGTACCAGCCGCCGACCTCGTCGTCGCACCGATCGGCCGAAATGACGTTGTAGAGCACCCGTCCCTCGCAGGCGTCGTTGACGAACGCCATGTTCAACTGATCGAAGTTGAGCTCCGACCCCGACGGCGGCCTGGGCAGGGACATCTGGCAAGGGATCTGCGCGTCGCCGCGGATCTCCCGGAGGGCGGCGAGCACGCTGGCCGCGACGTCGTCGCCCTCGACCAGGTGCGCGTCCTTGGTCCCCCCCGCGACGGCGATCCGGCCGAGGTTACTCAGGAACGGACCGACGCCGAGGACGTAGGTCTTGATCGCCGGGTCGCTCTTCGCGCACTCCTCCGCGGCCGCCACGGCGTCCTCGAGCGTCGGGCAGCAGGGACCGACGTCGTCGTGGCAGGTCACCGGCGCGTGGGGCTCTCCGTCGGTGAGGAGCAGGATCACCACCTCGTGACCTGGGACGTCTTCCTTCCGGGCCTGCGCGGTGGAGCAGGCCGCGCGGATGGCGGCGCCGGTAGGGGTTTCGGCCCCGGGCTCGGCGGATTCGAGCTCGTTCATCAGCGCCTGGGTGTTGCCGGGCAACTCTCCGATCGAGACGTTCGGCGTGGCGTAGGCACCGGGGTCGCAGCTCGTCTCGCCGAACGGAAGCTGGCCGAACGAACCGATCCCGACGCTCAGCCCGGCGCTCTCGGGATCCGCGAGGAACTCACGGAAGGCGCGGGTGATGGCCGCGAGCCGGGTTTCCACGCACCCGGCCACGTTGCACTGGTCATCCGGGCGAGGCGGGTCGATGCATCGGCACATGGAGCCGCTGCGGTCGAACATCACGTAAATGTCGACCGGGATGTCCTCCTTCTCGAAGGCTTCGCCCGTGCAGGCCGAGTCGGTCCGCTCGATCTGACACATCCCGTTTTCGTCCGTGTGGAAGACGAACCCGTTCTCCGTGAACCCGGGACGACTGCCGGTCGCGAAAACGTAACCGCCGCTGCCCGCGGTCCCGTCGTTTTCCCCATCCCCGTCCGAATTGCCGCAGTGCAGGAGGCACAGCCCGAAGAGCACGAGAACGATGGAAAAGCCTCGCCGACGCATGGTCACTCCTCTGCGGACTCGGCCCCTCACGGCGACCCGTCTTTGGGTGAGTACCGCGGCGGCGCAGGAGGGCTCACCTCGTGCGCGATTTCTTCACCGGCGTCCGGCGCCGGAGCCTCAGGGGACGGGCGGGGCCGTGCAGACCAGGTCGGCGTCGGCGCCCTCGCAGGTCGCCCCCGGGGAGCAGCAGTCCGTCGCGGCCGCGCAGAGCTCGCCGTCAGCGACACAGGCGGCCGTGCACACCGGTTCGGGTTCGCCGATGCAGTACCCGCCGCAGCATTCGGTGTTCTCGGAGCAGGGCACCCCGTCGCCCACGCAGGGAGGGCCCGAGGAGTCGAGGCGACACCGCTTCGTCTTCAACCCGGCGGGGTCCTCCACGCAGCGGACCGGCCCTGCCTCCACGCAGCACTGGGCGTCGCTGCGGCAAATCTCCCCCTGGGCGAGGCAGGCGCGGGACCAGCAGACCAGCCGTCCCGTGCCGTCGTCCTGGCAGCTCCCCGAGCAGCAGTCCCCGGCGTCCTCGCAGGTTTCGCAGTACGACGCACAGGCGGCGGCGCGGACGCAGCGTTTCTTCTCGTCCTCGGCGACGAGGCAAGCACCGCTGCAGCACTGTTTCTCGTCCCGGCACTCCTCCCCGAGCTGGGCGACGCACGCCGGCGCCGCGGGCGGCGCACAGCTCGGCGGGGCCGCTACGGACGCCGAGGTGGTCGGAACCAGGAGCTGCACCGTCACGTCTTGGCATCCGATCGCGGCGCCGAGCCCGCCGGCCGCCCCGGACGCCGCCAGCGCGGCCGCGGCCCAGGGGGATCCGCTGGCAGAGAAGCGCGCGTGGCCCATGTCAGAAGGATAGTCCGAGCCCCACCGACCCCGCCACGAACATGCCGTGGGTGCTCACCAGCGGGGAGGTTCCATCGGTCACCGTCACGCTCCGAGGTGCCCCTCCCGCCACGGCTTCGACCTCCCCCCGGAGGTTCTTGGCGAAGCGCACCCAGCTCCCGAACCCCGCCGCGAGGGTCAGCATGACGCTGCTCCGGCCTCCTCCGGTCGCCATCTCCGTCGGCGTCCCGCGGAAGGTGAGGGAAAACGCGTCCGCGCGACCGACTAGGTCCACCCCAGCGCGATCGGTGAGGGTCGTGATCGGCGTGGCCATCGAGATCCCGAGCAGCCACCCGTCGGTGTCGACGCGGCCGTACGGGCTCGACTCGCGGTCGGCTCTTCGGGCGCCCAGGCGTCCCCCGACGGTGAGTCGGCGCCAGACCCGCTCGGTCACGCGCAGGTCGAGCCCGAGCTCGCGGAGGCCGCCGGAGAACTCCTCGCCGGCCACGGCGAACTCCACGGTGGCGCGCGGGCTGCCGCTGGTCGCTCCCCGGCGTCGCTCCTTGGCCAGGTCCGTCTCGACCTCTCGGGGCACGGGCACGGCGCCGGTCGGGGCGTCCGGCAAGCCAACCTCGGCCCAGCTCGCGCGGAGCAGCTCGGTCGCGCCAAGGGCGACCGTCAACGCCCGGGCATCGGGTGAGGTCGTCGACAGGTCGATCCGGCGCGACAGCTGCTTGCTCGTGACGGCGTCGTCCACCTCGGCCGAGATGCTCACGGTGGCTTCGTCGCTCGCGGCGAGCCGGACCGTCGCCAGCGCGGGCGGCGCGTCGGCTCGCGGGATGGTGCAGACGTCGATACCGCTCGGCGCGAGCTCGGCTCGCATGTGTTCGATCGTGCGCGCGAGCGGGATGGACGGCGCGACGGCGGCGGCGGTGAGGTGCACCCACGGGTGGTTCCCCTCCGGGCACGCGTTCGGGGCGGCGGACAGGGGAGGCGCCGACAGCGCAACGGCCAGCACCGCCGCGTGCTTCCCGCTCAGCGGCGGCACTGGCGTCTCACGGCCTCGGCATGGGCACCGCTCGGGTACTTGGCGAGATAATTGGCGCGCGCGCGCTCACATCCAGCCCGATTGCCGAGCGCCCGATAGGCTTGCACCAACCGCGCGGAGGCGTCCTCGCCGAACGCGCCTCCTCGCCGCAGCGCGTTCTCGAGCGCCTCCGCCGCCCCGGCGGGATCACCGAGCTGGTCCTGCCGCAGCCGCCCGAGCTCGAAGGCCGCGAGCCCAGCGCGCGAATCGCCCGGGAAACGTCGGCGGAGCTGATCGAGCGCCGTGGCGGCCTCGGCGGGTCGTCCCGCAAGCTGAGCGATCTCGTAGAGCTCGAAGAGCCGGCTCGCGCTCGCGCTCGCCACGGCTCGCGCGAACCCCTCGGTGCCCAGCGCAGCGAAGGCGGCCTTCGGGTCCTGCTCGCGCGACCGTTCCGGTCCGGCAGAGGGCGATACGGGCGACTCCGGCGAGGAACCGGCGCTCGACTCCGGGGGCGGCGCGGCGCTCGGCGTCGGTTCGGCGCTCGGCGTCGTTCCGAGCGCGGGCCCGGCCCCCCGGCTCGCCGTCGCGACCGGGTGGGGATCGATCCACGACTGCCCGGCTGCGAGCTGCGTCTCGGCGCCCCCGTCGAGGGACCGAACGCGGACCGCGCCGCGTTCGACCGCGACGGTCACCTGGGGCTCGCCCGCGGCGTCGCCGACGACCACGCGGAAGCGCGTTCCGACGACGACCACCTCCGTCCGACCCGCCTCCACGACGAGCTCACGCTCCGGGTTCGGGGTGACGTCGAGCGTCACCCCACCGTGCTCCACGCGCAGGCGCACGCGACGAGCAGCGGCCTCGACGACGGAAAGGCGGGTCGCCGCCGCGAGCTCGACCCTGGTTCCATCCGGAAACGTGAGGCGTTGCGGCTCGCTCGGGCCGCTCTCGACCACGGCCCCCGCGACCGACTGCACCTCGGTCCGCGGCCGCCAGGAAAGGACGACGAGCGCCGCGGCCAGGCAGAGGGCGGCCAGCCCGAGGACGAGCCCCGCCTTCTGCTCGCGGCTTCGTAGCTTCGCCACGGCAAGCGAGCCGGCCCATTGGGTCATGACCCGATCCTCGGAGAGGTTCGGCGTGACGTACCTGGCAAGCCTCGACGACGTGGTCATGACGGCTCCTTGGTGCCGCGGGTGGCGGCCAAGATCCTGCGCTCCCCATCCGCGATCCGGCGCTTCACGGTCGCGACCGAGGTTCCGGTGAGCGTGGCAACCTCCTCGAGATCCAGACCCTCGACACGACGTAGCAGAAACGCCAACCGAATCCCGGCCGGCCAGGTTTCTACCACACCGTAGATCGAGGCAAGCTCCGCGCGCACGTCGGCGGGCGCCGTCGGCGACACCAGCTCGTCGAGGTCGATGGCGCATTGCGCACAAAAACCCAGGCGCGCGAGCAGGCGCCGGCGCCGGATCAGCTTGTGCGCCGTGCGCACGACGATGGCGCCGAGCCAGGAGGAGAACGCCGCCGGCTCCTTGAGGCGCCCGAGCGAGCGCCACGCCTCGGCAAAGCAGTCCTGCACGAGGTCGTCCAGGTCGGCGTCGCGGCCCACCAGCCGAAAGGCGAGCCCGTTCACCATGGCGGCGTGACGCCGAAAGAGCGCTTCTTGCGCCCAGCGCTCCCGCGCGCGCGCCGCCACCACCAGGGCTGCGTCGCTGGGTCCGGCTCCGGACCGGGTCTGCACGACAGGAATGGCCACCAAGGCGTCAGTACCACGACGCTCGTTCGCGGCTCATTGGCGATTTGGGCCCCCTCCCGTTTCTCGGCGCGTAAGCATCATGGAGGGGTGGCGTTCGGGATTCGGTCTGATGGCAGGCGCACGCTGAGGGGGGCGGTCCGTTCCGCGCGCCAGGTGCAGGCAGACAACGAGGGACGCGAAGGGGGCGCGCGGCCCTGCCTCGGCGAGGGCGATGAGTCGACCGGGACGCCCGGGAGGCTTGGTCGCGCACGGGCCCTGCTCTTTGCCTTGGCCCTCGCCTCGGCAGGCGAGATGCGGGGCCTGGACCAACGGTGGCGGTCCGGTCTTGCGGTGGCAGCCTTGAATGCGCAGTCCAGCGCGCTGTCGAAGGAGTCAGCCCATGGAGAGATACATCGGTATCGACGCTCACTCGACGAGTTGCACGATCGCGATCGTGGGTCCGAGCGGCCGACATCTCGGATCTCAAGTGGTCGAAACCAGCGGGCGTGCCCTGGTCGAGGCAATCCGGAAGATCCCGAGGCCGCGACACCTATGCATGGAGGAGGGGACGCAGAGCGCGTGGCTGCACGAGCTCTTGGCACCGGAAGTGGAGGAACTCGTCGTGGCGAGCGTCATGGTGAGCCGGGGCCCAAAGAGCGATGTGCACGACGCCTTCGGGCTGGCCGAGGCGCTGCGTCTGGCAGCGATCTCCACGCCTGTCTTCAAGGCGCCGACCCGGTTCGCGTTGCTCCGGGAGCTGGTTCGTGCTCATTCGATGGTGACCCGCGATGTCGTGCGCACGCAGAACCGAATCAAGAGCACCTATCGCGCGCGGGGAGTGCCGACGACTGGCAATTCCGTCTATCGCGCGGACCAGCGCGACGAGTGGCTGGCGAGGCTGCCGGCAACGTCACGAGCCTCTGCGGAACTGCTCTACTCGGCGCTCGATGCGTTGCGCGAGGTGAAGCATACGGCCCAGCGGCAACTGTCTGCTTCCGAGAGCACGATCGGGTCCAAGACACGTCGCCCGGAGCACCGCGCGTGCTCTCCATCCACGACGTGCCGAGAGCACGCCGCGTGGAGCAGCACGCGCGAACCCCAGCAAAACCAGGCCCTCATGCGACGAAGCCCCGCGGCCATCGCCACGAGGCTTGAGTAAACCACCGCGGCCCCACCAGTTGGTGGGGCCGCGACAATGGCTCCCCATTCCGAGCCGCCTGCAAACAGCTCTTTGTCGGCGATTCGCGGACTCGCAAACTCGGTTCGCACTGTCCACCCAACAAAGCATGGTCGCGGTTACGAGGGCTTGAGGGGGCTGCGGGCTGGACGGTTCTCCATGTTCACGCTGTCCACGCGCGAGTGGGGTGGCATTCGCAACCGGCCCCCCGGC
>JAFGBI010000461.1 GCA_016933275.1 Polyangiaceae bacterium
GCGGACGAGGACGACGCGGACGAGGACGACGCGGACGAGGACGACGCGGACGAGGACGACGCGGACGAGGACGACGCGGACGAGGACTGAATTCGGCTAGAGCACCCGTTCGGGTGCCAACAGCGACGGCGCCGCCGGAAGCGCACCCCACGCCGAGTGAGGAGGGCGGGTTTCGAGCGGCGCTTCTGGCGACGTCTGCTCCCGGTTCGGTACCGCAGGTCCTCGACCATCCAGCGGACACCGGGTGGGACTCGAACGGGAGCGCCGCGTGATGGCATTTGCCGGCGGAGGGCTGCCTCACCTCAATGCGGGCCTGTCTACGGACGCACCTTTGATTGGCGATCGGGCGGGGGAGCGGGAGCGGGAGCGGCTGTTGGGATGCGGGAAGAGTGGCTGGCCTGGCAAGCAGTGCCGCCAGTGGTTGCCAGGGGACTGAGAAGCGGGAAGCGGGCACAGATTCGCGGTGGGTGCGTTTGGGCCCGGTGGGGGCGACGCGGTGCGACGGCCCGCCAGTTGTCGACCACTGCGCGCGACGCTGCTCCGCGCGGCGACGACGCCTGCCGGCGAATCGCCCGCGCCAGGGCTGGTCATTCCGGCCGGTGGTGGCACGGGCTCGCCATCGCAACCGCCAGATTGGGACGCCCAATCTTCGCGGCAACCAACCCGACTGTTGCGCGATGCCTCGTCAGTCGGCTTCGCCCGGGTCCTCGTAGGTGCTGGCGAGCTCCTGCACTTGGTCCATGAGCTCCGGGTACATGCCAAGCTTGCGGACGATCTCCTGCACCTCCGGTCTGGCGAGCACCGCGATCCCAACGGGGTCGGTCTCCGCGCGGCATGTCCGGCGTCGCTTCCGATGGACCGCTGCCGGTCCTTCGGCGAAAAGACGTGCCATCGCCGCGACCCAGCGCTTGGTCGGGAAGAGCTCCGCTCGTTCCCATGCCCTCACCGTCTCTGCGCCGACCCCGAGGGTCTCGCCGAGCTGGGTTGCCGAGCAATGGAGGGCCTCGCGGAGGGCGCGGATCTCTTCGGGCTTCACGGCAGTGACGATAGCACGCGCTCCGGCTCCGGTTGCCGAGCGCTGCTCCAAGATCCGATGACCGCGCGTGCCTTGACCTAGAGGTGGAGCGCGAGCGCAAGGCCGCAACGCCACGCTCGTCCCGGTGACGCGCCGAACGCGCGAGCACCACGAGAGCCACGCGGCGAGCGCCTTCCTGACCAGTCCCTTCTCGCGTGCCACGGTCCTCACCGCGGGCTATGGGGAGCCCCGCTTCAGGGAGGATTTTCGCAGCTTTTCAGGCTCCACCAAGACGGCTCCTTCGAGCTCGGGCTCGAGTACTTCGCGCACTTCACCGATGCGGAGCTCGGGTTCGGTCCGGCCCTCGAGCGTCTGCTCGGCCCGCGGCGGCCACCGGGTCGGCCCTGGCACTGCGGTGAGGATCCGGAGGACGATCGCTACGCCGACGTCGCGGCGACCCTCCAGGCGGTGACCGAGGAGGCGCTCCTCGCGATGGCGCGCGAGCTCAGGAGGCGCACCAACGCCGACGCCCTCTGCCTTGCCGGTGGCGTGGCCCTGAACGCTCGCGCCAACCGACGCCTCGCGGTCGAGTCGGGGTTCTCACGGGTCTACGTGCAACCCGCGGCGAGCGACGCCGGCGGAGCGCTCGGGGCGGCTCTGCTGGGGTCCCTCGCCGAGGGCGACCGCCGCCCACCGCCGATGACGCGGACGGATCTCGGGGTGGAGGTAGATGCGGACACCGTGATCGAGCTCGCTCGGCGTCTCGGCATTCGCTGCCGGCGGGTCGACGATGTGGCGGCGACGGTCGCCGAACTCGTCACCCGGGACTGTGTGGTGGGGCTCGCCCGCGGCCGCAGCGAGTGGGGGCCGCGGGCGCTCGGGTTTCGATCGCTCCTCGCTCTGCCGCGCGACGCCGAGATGCGGGAGCGCATCAACCGCGTGGTCAAGCGTCGTGAGCCCTTTCGCTCCCCCGCCCCGGCCGTGCTCGCGCCGGTGACGGAGCGGTGGTTCGAGGCGGTTTCGGACGATCTTACCCCGTTCATGACCACGGTGGCGCCGATCCGCGGCGAGCGGGCCGACGAACTCGCTGCCGTGCGCCATGTCGACGGAACCGCGCGGCTCCAGACCGTTGCTGACGACTCCTCGCCGACGCTCGCTGCGATCCTTCGGGAGACCGAGCGACGAACCGGGGTGCCGGTGCTCCTCAACACCTCGCTCAACGGTCCCGGGGAGCCGATGGTGGCCACGGCGGAGGACGCGGTGGTGTTCTTCCTCGGGCATCCCGTGGACGCGATGATCGCCGGGGACGTGTTGCTCGAACGGGAGGCATCCCAATGAACGCCGTCATGCGTTTCTGTTCCCGCTGGCGGACGATAGCCGGCCTCTTCTCCCACTTCATGCATCGGCGCCGGTTCTTCCTCGCGCCGCTGCTGCTCGTGCTCCTCCTTGCGGCCGTGCTCCTGGTGCTGACGGGTGGCCTCGCCGACGTGGCACCCTTCGTGTACACGATCTTCTGAAGGCCATGGGGGGGTTCTTGGCGTCATCAACGCCCGGACGGTGCCTTGAGCAGCAATCAGGTCGATCGCTGCGCCAAATCGACAACCCGGAGCAGTGAACCTGGATTTCGCGCCTCCTAGTTCGCCATGCCGTACTCCTCGCAGCCTTCGGCCTTCTCCGCGCCCGTCGTGCTCGAATTAGC
>JAFGBI010000462.1 GCA_016933275.1 Polyangiaceae bacterium
ATCGAGGGACTGCGCGAGGAGACTCGAAAGAAGGCGGAACAGGACGCCTTGCAGCCGAGTGTCTGGCCACAACGGCTGAAGACTGGACAGAAGGCCAACCGCAAGCGGATGGCGGAGGTGGCCTCGGTCTACAGTGTCGAACCCTACATCCGCACGGCCGACGACATCATCAGCGAGATGGCGTCGATTCGATTGGTGCATCCCCAGGAACCGTCGAGACGCCCAAGACCGGTCAACACCGGGAGCGGACGGTCGGAAGGGTGGTCATCTTCGCCTACGGCCAAGAGACCGTTCCCATCTCGGGCCAGGGCGCCCGTCCGGCTGTCCACGGGGAAAACATGGGACCTGCCACAAGTAGGTCTAGCTACCGATTGGTGGACACGGATGGGACCGGACGGCGCGGACGCGAGTCCGTCGTTCGCGCTGCCCGGGCTGTCATGGTAGAAGAGGAAACTTTCACGGAGGACGGAAATGAAGCATCGCAAGTTGGGGATCCTGTCGGGCGCGCTACTGGTCGGTGGAGCAATCACGGGGTGCAGCTCCGAGCGCTCCGCGGTGGGCAGCGCGAGCTCGCGCGTGACCGTGATCACCAACGCGAGCTGCGCGATCGAGCTCAGCAAGGTCGACGTCAACGACGGCACGGACCGCACGCGTGTGGAGCTCCTCGTGGACGTCCTGAGCGGTAGCCCGAGCTGGCACGACTGCGGCGTCGACTCCATCCAGTTCCTCGACGGCACCTGCAACCCCCGCGCCGGCACCGCACCGCCAGGCACCCCGACCGACGGTCGCCTGGTCGTGGACCTCGGCGCCTGGAGCGGGTGCGGCAGCTGCTCGGGAGGTGTCGAGGGGATCCATTTCCAGGGCCCGAGCGCCGACTACGACGTCGCCTTCGACGACACCTGCGATTCGAGCAGCAACTACGCGCTGCTTGCGGAGACCGGCGACCAGGTCAACGTGACCAACTGCGGTGCCGACCCTCTGCTCGAGGTTGCGACCCTCGGTAGCGCTGCCGCTTGTGAGAGCATCGGTACGGGTGGCACGGGAGGCGTCGGCACGGGCGGCGCCAGCGGGTCTGGCGGTACGGCGGGGGCCGCTGGCGGCAGCAGCGGCGGTTCGACGGGCGGCAATCCCACTGGCGGCACCGGCGTCGGCGGGGAGGAGGTCGGTGGCGCGGCGGGCGCCAGCGGGAGCGATACTGGCGGCACCGGTGGTGTCGGCACCGGGGGCACCGGCGGAGTGGTCGAGCCCACCGGCGGGACCGGCAACTCGGGTGGGGTCTCGGGGAACGCGGGCGCCCCGCCAACGGGTGGCGCGGGGGGTGTGGCCACGACGGGTGGCGTGGCCGGCACCGGCGGCGAAGCCGCGGGTGGGACAGGGAACGCCGGTGAAGCGGGGAACGCCGGCGCCGCCGGGGAGGCTGCCGGCGGGGCCCTGCCGACTGGCGGCACCTCGGCCGGTGGGGAGACCACGGGCGGCGTCAGCACGATGGGCGGTGTGAGCACGACGGGCGGTGTGAGCACGACGGGCGGTGTGAGCACGACGGGCGGTGTGAGCACGACAGGCGGCGTGAGCACGACGGGCGGCGTCACGACCACGGGTGGGGTCCTTTCGACGGGCGGCTCCCTGGCCACGGGTGGGGTAGGACCGACCGGCGGTGTCGCGACGACGGGTGGGGCGTTGACCACCGGCGGGTCCTTGGCCATCACCGGCGGGGCTTCGGCCACCGGGGGATCCTCCGGGGGGTCGCACGACAAGAAGGGCTGTGGATGCGCCGTTCCCCATGAACGCCCCGCGCCGGTCCGATCCTTCGCCCTGTTCGCTCTGCTCGGGCTCGCGCTCTCACGACGTCACCGTTGGTCGTGATCGTGCCCGCTCTCGGGAGCGGCGGATCGCATCCGCTCCCGATGACCGGGCCGTGACCATCCTGGACCTCGAGTCCGACCGGCGGCAGCCGCCGAACGCTGCGCTCGCGGCCGCCGCCCCGAACACCGCGGCCACTGCCCATCTCACTCGCCCCACGCGCACTTGAGCGTGATGATCCGGCTCCTCACCGCGAGGAACACGAGCGGTCAGTCGCGTTGAGCGCGCAGCGTTTCGTCCGGCGCCCGGGCCACGCGCCCGACAGAAGCCCCTCGCCCGGCGCGTGTCTATTCCGGATCCCACCCGGCGACTCGGGCGAAGGCCCACCATGCGGCTTGACCCTTCAGCACGCAGTTGAGCTTGGCCTCGGTGGGGTCATCCGAGTGGGCGCAGGAGCTCGTCGCGTTCGTGAGCCCCACCAAGGTCGGATCCGCATCGCTGCGACCCAGGTAGTCGACGGCCCAGTTGCCCCCCTCGTAGCCCAGATTGTCACTGATGGAGAGCTCCATGTACGCGTTGCCGTCGAGGTCGTGGGCTTCGATGTCGTAGTAGTCGATGAGCCAGCGGTCGTGGTCCTCGCAGTGGGCGCGGATCTGCGCCGCGGCTTCGCGGGGACTGGTGTTGCCCCCTTCGCTGTGCCCGGTCATGAAGATGAACTCCACCGGTGTCGTGGCGGCTCGCTCGTCAGTTCCGCCGAGGCCGAACTCCGCGATGAGCGTTTCCATGTTGTCGAGATAGGTCGCAACGTCATGCCCGCTGATGCTGCACCAGGCCCACATGACGACGTTGATCTCGGGATTCTCCGACAGAATACGCCGCGTGTCACCCAGCATCTGTTGATCGTCGGAGCAGTGGCTCAGATCGGGGCAAGGCTGGTCGTAGTTGCCAACGCTGGAATCGAAATGCAGTCCAGACGACCCGTCGGCGCTGAAGGCGAAGCGATCTACGAACGGCTCCCAGTCGCGCAACGCTTCCATCCCCGACACCACCTGGCTGCCGTGCGACGTGTGCCAGTAGGCGATGTGGAGCCCCTGTACCGCCGAGGTGATGGCTGTTTCCGGGATTCGTCCAACATCCGCGGTGAGATGGTCGAACACCGTGTCGTCGGCGACGGGAGCATTGCCGCCAGTGCTGCTCGTGTCACCACCACCGGCCCCCCCGACGCCGCCGGTGCTCTCGACGCCGCCGGTGCTCTCGACGCCGCCGGCGTTCACGACACCCCCGGTGCTGGGGTCACCACCCGCGCTCGCGTTGCCGGCGGTGTTCTCGACACCTCCGGTGTTCTCGTCGCGGCCGCCGGACGCGGCGGCGCCAGCCCCTTGCTCGCTGCCTCCGGCACCGCTCTCGCCGCCCGTGTCCGCGGTGCTCGACTTGTCTCCACAGGCAACGACAGCTGCCGATGCCCACACACCCACCACAAGCCCAGCCAGTCTGCGCCACTCCATCAGGTCACCTCCACTCGACGAGGCTAGACCCTCGGCGGCCCATCGCCTAGTGCGAAGCGCGATCCGGCCTAGCGCAGCAATCAGGTTGATTGCTGCGTCGAATCAACAACCCAGAGCACCGAACCGGCAGCAGACCTCTCCGAAGCCAGCGCTGGAAACGCGTCCTCGCCTCGCACGGACGCGTTTCCAGCGCTGCCGTTGCTCTTGGCAACCTGATCGGTGCTCTAGGCGGCGTCAGCTGTCTGGGTGGCGCGGTGGGGTAGCTGAGGCGCAAGCCGATGCCGAAGGGGCGCTTCGACTACGGCAGCCGGCGCCGCAGGACATGACTCGACTCGCCGGACGACGGAGGGGGCTGGGACGAGTAGCGGGTGCTGTGGGGTTGTGCGACCGGGGTCTTCTCGCTCCAATCGGTGCTCTCGAGCGATTCGAGGACCAGGCCGAGGATCCCGGTGGAGGTCAGATCGCGCTCCTGTGCATCCGCAGCCTTGAGCCAACGCCGGACCCTCTCGTGGTCGCCTGCGGACGCCGCCTCGGTGGCGCGTCCGAGCGCCAACCAGAGGTTTGCCCACTGGCTCAACTGGGAAGCCTCGATGCTGTGCAAGCGGATGGCAGCAGCCTCCAGCGCGGCGAGCAGGTCCGTCATGGGCGGTGGCTTTCTACAGGACGGGGTTCGATAGCGCCAAGATACCCGAAGCGTCGGTCGGGATCCTGAGGATCGGCGACGGAAGCCATGGGCTTGGCGCGCCTGTCCGCTCGACTCGGGACCGACGGTTGGCGGCCCCAACGGCTCCGTTTCCCCGTTTGCCAGAAAAGTCCGTTCACCTAGAGCACCGAACCGGCAGCAGATCTCGCCCGAGGCGCCGTTGGAAACGTACCCTCGCTGGGCATGGGCACGTCTCCAGCGGCGTCGTTGCGGTTGGCAATCTGCTCGGTGCTCCAGTCCCTCCGCGGTGTGATCGTGACCGGATCGGGTGGAAATTTTTCAATGTTCTCGCGGCCATCAGCAATCAGGCGCCGGCAATCAGCCTGGATTCCGCGCCGACGACGGGCGATAGGCCAGAATCCGAAGCAGATTTCGAGCCTTGTCCGCGTTCGGCGCGCGCAGAGCCGGAGTGGAGCGAGTGCAGCCTGCTGCACGAGTCCACG
>JAFGBI010000463.1 GCA_016933275.1 Polyangiaceae bacterium
CAGCGCTGCCTCTGGAGAGGTCTGCTGCCGGTTCGGTGCTCTAGGTTGTTGATTTGACGCAGCAATCAACCTGATTGCTGCTCTAGGATCGTCCCACGGGCGGCACGGTGCCCACGACCCGCTCGATGGCGACCTTGGTCACCAACGGGTCCTCCGCGTCCGCGGTCCAGATGGAGACGACGCTCGTATGTGCAGGGAACGTCGTGTCAACGCGCACGATCTTGCCGACACGACCATCGTCGAGCACCACCTGGCAGCGGTCCGTCATG
This sequence comes from Polyangiaceae bacterium, assembly GCA_016933275.1. Lineage (GTDB taxonomy): Bacteria > Myxococcota_A > Polyangia > Polyangiales > Polyangiaceae > JAFGBI01. Next base: position 270 of record JAFGBI010000463.1, read on the forward strand.
TAGCGATGGATGAGCCTCAGGTCGGCCATGCGGCGAATATACGGTGCCGTCATCCGGGTGTCAGGAACCCCGAAACCCTCATTCCTCGGAGGATGCCAGCTTCTGCTCGATCGCCTCGAGGTGCGCATTCACCTGCGGGTCAGTCTGCCGAAGGGCCTCGACGCGACGGACCGCGCTCATGGCCGTGGTGTGGTCCCGGTTGCCGAACGCGCGGCCCAGCTCCGGGTAGCTGCACTTGAGGCGCTGTCGACAGAGGAACATCGCCACCTGCCGCGCGAAAGCAACGCTCTTGTGGCGATCCTTGCTGAGCAGCTCCCCATTCGAGAGCCGGAAGTGGTTGGACACGGCGCGCTGGATCTCCTGCACGCTCATGGGGTCCGAGCGCCGTGCGGGCACCGCTAGCAGCTCCGGCCGGGCAAACTCGATGTCAACGGGACAGCCGGTCAGCGACGACTTGGCGGCGAGGCGGATCAACGCACCCTCGAGCTCCCGAACGTTGGTCTGCACGGTCTGCGCGAGCAGAACCGCGACCTCGTCGTCGATCACGATCCCTTCGAGGTGGGCCTTCTTCCGCACGATTGCGACCCGGGTCTCGAGCTGGGGCACCTGGATGTCCGCCACGAGCCCGGAGGTGAACCGTGACACGAGGCGTTCCGGCATGCGTTGAAGCTGCTGCGGGTACTTGTCGGCCGTCACCACGATCGGCTTGTCTGCATCGCGCAGGGCGTTGAATGTGTGGAAAAATTCCTCCTGCGTCTGCTCCCTCCCCGCCAAGAACTGGATGTCGTCGAGCAGCAAGAGATCGCACGCGGTCCGATAGCGAGCGCGAAACTCGTCCATCTTGTGGTGCTGGAGCGCCATGATGAACTCGTTGGTGAAGCGTTCGGCGGAGACGTAGACGACCCTCGCGTCCGGGCGCTCCTGCAGCACTTTGTGCGCAATGGCAAGCATGAGGTGCGTCTTGCCGAGGCCCGTCCCACCGGCGATGAAGAGCGGGTTGTATCGAGGTCCTCCCCCACCGGCTGACGCGAAGGCAGCCGCATATGCAAGCTCGTTCGAGGGACCGACGACGAAGTTGCCGAACGTGTGCTTCGGGTTCAGCATCGCCGATAGCTCATCGTTCACGGGGCGAACGATCGCCATCCGGTCCGACCGCGGGGGTGGGCGGACCGATGCGCGGCCGTCCACGCGCGCTTCACGAGGTATGATCCGGCAGACCGGACGTTCGAGCTGGGTCGAAACGCGCCACTCGACCCGTAGGCCCTCCGAAAGGTCGAGCAGCGAAACCATTCGCTCGATGAGGTCGGGCACGAAATGCTCCGCGACCCAGTCACGAACGAACTCGTCGCGCGCAGTCAGCCCGAGCACCCCCCCTTCCAGGCGGTCGAACTGCACGCTCGAGAACCACTGCTCGAACGAAGCGGGCGAACGGCTCCGTGTGTGCTCTACCGCTCGCTGCCAGACCTCACACATGTGCTCGTCGTCGTCCATCGTGGATGCTGAAATGAGTTCTCCGTGGAATGGCGCCAATGCACGCCCCCACGTTATCCACAGGATGTGGAAAAGGACCTTCCCTCCACGTTCCGGAGCATCGTCCGGTCCGCAGGATGGTCCCACATCGCCTTTGTCGCCGGTCTGCCGGCGCCGTCTCATCGCATCGAGGTCGGAGGCGTGGAGTGTGCGCCCCTACACGGGAGGACAGGCGGGGCGTCTCGATCCCACGCGCGGTCCGTCTCGGAAGACCGATCAGCTACCACTGCCACACCTCGGACTTCAACCCGCGAAATCGGGAGCGGCGCAAAGCGCGCGAAAACGCCGGGGTTCCACCGCAACTTTCTGGGCGGTGGATCGTGGCGTGTGTTCGCCTCGTTCGTCGCTCCCTCCGTCGTCTCACGATCGCCGCGGGATTGTCCTAGCGCGCACTCCTAGCCACCACGCGGGCAGCAGCATCGCCGATGGTTCGCGAGATCAAGGGTCAGGGTTGACTTTTGTCGGTGCGCAGAGCGGGCGCACGCTGGCGAGCGGGCCAACTTCGGGGGGATGGCGTCGCTTGGCCACAGGTTCCGTTGGTATTCCAGGAGATTCGCCGATTTCTTGGCCGGCCAAACCGGCAACGACTACGCCGTTCGCGGACCGCTATCATGGTTGACGAACGCAGCACCTCTCATCCTCGGTTGGTTCGTCTTACGTTCCCCCTGCTCACGGGGCTGGCGCTGGTCGTGACGCCACCAGCGCACGCCGAGCCCGACGAGGTCCCGCTGGAGGTGGGCTACGACTATGGGGAGTTCGCGCAGCCCCGCGGCGCAGCGATGGGTGGCGCGATACGCGCCTTCGGCAACTCGCTGGACGCGCTCTACTCGAATCCTGCGAACGTGGTGGGGACGCGCGTCTACCATCTGGGTGGTGCTGCCCAGTTCTCACCGACCGCCCATCGTTCGACCTACGGAGCTGGGATAGTGGACTCCGTCACCAGCCGGGTCGGCGCAGGGATCGGCGGGCAGTACTTCCTGCAGACCCCGGAACACCTCGACCGCTCCGGGGTGGACCTCCGCGTCGCCTTGGCGGTGCCAGTGTCCGATCTCCTGAGGGTCGGGGTGTTGGGGCGTCACCTCTGGCTCAAGGAGGATGGTCGCGGTCCGCTCGGACCGAGCAGGGCGTCCGCCGGCCTCCAGGAACGACACATCGTCAAGGCCTTCAGCTTCGACGCCGGCGTCACCCTGCTCCCCGTCAAGGGGCTCGCCATCGCCGTGGTCGGCCAGAACCTCACCAACGCTGACCACGGCTTCCTTCCACTCACCGCTGGTGGCGGCATCGGCTTCGGGACCCAGGACGTCACGGTAGAGGCAGATGCCGTCGCCGACTTCCGCACCTGGGAGCGCACGACCGTACGGGCGATGGGGGGCTTCGAGTTTCTTGCCGCAGACCACTATCCCCTCCGCGTCGGCTATCGTTTCGACCAGGGCGCCGAGAGTCACGCCGCGTGCGCGGGGATCGGGTACCTCGAACGGGCCTTCTCCGCGAGCGTCAGCTTGCGCCAGGTGGTGGCCGGGGATCGCACTACCACGGTCTTTCTCGGCTTCGAATATCACCTCGAATCGACGGACCGTACCCCTACCCCGGCGGACGGCTACTAGAGCGGCAATCAGGTTGATTGCTGCGTCAAGTCAACGACCTAGAGCACCGCCCGGCAGCAGACCTCACCAGAGGAAGCGCTGGAAACGCGTCCTCGCCTCGCACGGACGCGTTCTCAGCGCTGCCGGTGCTGTTGGCAACCTGATCGGTGCTCTAGCGCACCGATCGTTGCCGACGGCGACGGAGGCGTGGAAGAGGTCTCCGCGCAGGGCGAGCAGACGTCTTCCAGGGCTCCTCCGGCGAGGTCTGCTGCCGGGTCGACAGCCGAACTCGGGTACCGTTGCTGCCGCGACGGCCGTCATAGCCGGCCGGCGACGAGACGCCGTAGGGACGCGGCACCCTCGACGAGCTCTCCTGCCGTCGGTGGCACCCCCGGAATACTGTTAGCGTCGGCACGGACCGCGTCGGCCGCGCGCGGGTTGAAGTACCAGTCCTCGTCGTACTGCTCGACGAGCTCGACGAAACGGTGCGCGGCCAGGAGGAGCCCAGCCAAGCGTGACGCACTGTCCGCTCGCGGCCGAAAGAAGACCCCAGTGCCAATCCGCGGGAGGGGGAAGCCGAGGACGCGCGCGGCCTGGTCCTCCAGCGCGGCGGCGAACGCCTGACGGCCCTCGAGCGCGCTCGCGCGAAGGGTCAACGCGAGAGCGAGCCCGCGGGCGTGGCAGACCGTCATGCCTGCGAGCGCGCGCATGGAGGCACCGAGCCGTGCCGGCCCGATCTCGAGCTGCCGCCGCACGAATGGCGGTGACAGGAGGATCAGCCCCACCAGCGCGCCCTGGATGTGCTCGGGGAGGCCATGGGGATCGGTGGCCACGACGAACGGCTGGTGCTGGGGAGCCAGGGCCCTGGCAAACGCAGCACCCACCATGGCGATCCCGCGGGCGAACGTCGCGGGCGCCACGGCCGCGGGCAACGGGGGAAGGTCGAGGGACACGCGGTCGATCCACGGCGTCCCTTTGAGTAGTCCCGCCAGCGCGGTGGGCGACATGCGCCCAGGCCAGCCGTCGCGGGCGCCATCGGCGAGCGCCAAACCAAGAAAGCTCGGCAGGTCGGGGACGGCAAACGACTCGGCGAGGTCGTCCGTGGCCTGCCAGAACCCATCGATCGCGGACTCGACGACCGGCGTGATAGGCTCCATAGCGTCCTGCCCGGTGAATCCAAAGCGCGTCGCGAGCTCGCGGCGACGCTCCCACAGCGCGACCTCGACTGCAACGAGGTCACCGCCGCGCGCCATGAGCGCGGCAAGCCAGGATCGGCGGGTGGGCGTCGCGCGGAGGGCGTGCTGGAGCATCTCCGAGACCGACCACTCCCCGCGGGCGGGTGTCTCGACCGGGTGTCGCTCGAGACGGCGATGATAGACGCAGCGGGCGAGGACCTGACGGTTGATCCGCTGCTCGGCGAGACGGACAATCCAGCGCTCGAACCGCACACGGAGCGGATCGTCCGCTCCAAGCTCCCGCACCGCGGCAAGCTTGGTCTGCCCGAGCGCGGGTCGCGTGAAGAGGAACGGGTCCTCCTCGATCCCCTCGCCCTGGACGAGCCCTCGCCGCCACCGCCGCCACGTTTCGTTCGCTCGCCGCAGGGTGCGATCGAGGGCGAGGACGTCGAGATCCGTCATGGGAGGGGACGATACCCCCGTCCTGCCCCGTAGCCACAGCCCGCACGGCGGGGGTCGGCCAAGCCGTGACCGCCACGACCTGACTCACCGCGCAGCCGGCGGCCGGAGGCAGCCACGGCGAACCTCACCCTCCTCATTTTGCTCGGCGCGGCCAGTCCTTGCTGGGGCGGCGGGCGACGCCTGGGCGGTGAGCCAACGAGCGCGAACGCGCGAGGGTGGCCATCGCGTGCTCGACCCCCGGGTGGACCGATCCGCGATCGAGCACTAGGGTACCTACCGATGTCTCGCCTGGACGATGAGCTGGCTGACGCGGCCGCTCTCGACGAAGACGAAGGCGAGATCCAGCCATCGGCCTCGGCCGAGCCCGGATCAACCCCGACAGGCCTGCAAGCCGGCACCTCCCCCCAGCGCAACCTGGGCCTGCTGATCGTGCTGTTGGTCATTGGCAGCGCGCTCGTGGGCCTCATGCTCACGAGCCTCCGCTCCGCGGTCGTCTACTCGAAGGGGGTAGATGAGTTGCTTGCTGACCGGGACCGCCTGCTCGGGCGTGCAGTACGCGTCGAGGGAACGTTGGTCAGAGGAAGCCTCGCTCGTCGCGAGAACCCCTGCGCGTATCGGTTCGTGATGGAGCGGGCCGGACGTCGCCTCGAGGTGGAGTACCCGCGTTGCTCGATCCCGGACACCTTTCGCGACGTCTCCTACACCAGCATCACCGTCACCGCCGAGGGGCGCCTCGGCACCGACGGACGCTTCGAAGCGACCCAGATCATGGCGAAATGCCCCTCCAAGTACGAGGAGCAGACCCGCGCCGCGGCTGACGACGCTGCCCCCTCGCGACCGATCGCCATCGACTAGGCCATCGGGGATCAACTGCTGCCACCGGCTTCTGAGGACTTGAAAGTGTGGGATCGTTTCCTTCGCGCTTGCCGACGTGAGGCTTGTGACGCCACGCCGGTCTGGTTCATGCGCCAGGCGGGCCGCTACATGCCCGAATATCGCGCGCTTCGCCAGAAGCACACCCTCCTCGAGATCTGCGCGGAGCCCGATCTCGCCACCGAGGTGACGCTGCAGCCAATCCGCGCCTTTGCCGTGGATGCGGCGATCCTCTTCGCCGATATCCTCTTGCCCTTGGCTCCGATGGGGGCACCCTTCGCCTTCTGCTCGGGCGAGGGACCCGTCTTCGAGCGACCGCTGCGGACCGCGGCTGCCATCGAGGCGCTTCGCGTCATCGATCCGGATGAATCGCTCGGCCACGTCCTCCAGGCCGTCCGTCAGATACGCCGGGAGCTGGATGGCAGAAAGCCCCTGATCGGCTTCGCGGGCGCGCCATTCACCCTGGCAAGCTACTTGGTGGAGGGAGGGAAGAGCAGCAACTACTTCCACACCAAACGGCTCATGTACCGCGAGCCCGACCTCTTCGGCCAGTTGCTCGGGAAACTCGCGGAGGTCGTCCGTCGGTACCTTGTGGCCCAGGTCACCGCCGGGGCCCAGGCCGTCCAGCTCTTCGACTCCTGGATCGGCGCGCTGTCGCCGGACGACTACGCAACCTACGTGGCACCCCACGCGCGCAGGCTCCTCGACGACCTCACCGGGCTCGGCGTGCCCGTCATCCACTTCGGGACCGGAACGGCGACCCTGCTGGAGCTGCTCCGAGACGCTGGCGGGACCGTCATCGGGATCGACTGGCGAGTTCCTCTGGATGAGGCTCGACGGCGGTTGGGAGCGACGGTGGCGGTGCAAGGAAACCTCGATCCGATCCTGCTGGCCGCCCCTGACTCCGTGTGGCGAGCACGCGTTGACGACGTCCTTCGCCGTGCGGGACCCGAACCCGGACACGTCTTCAACGTCGGCCACGGCATTCTGCCCGAAACCGATCCCGACGCCGTCCACCGACTGACAGACTACGTGCACGAACGCTCGACGGGTGCGGCGGTCGGCGCACCGGTACCCGATCGCACAGCAGCCGACGTTTGATGAAGCTACGGCGCGGGTCCTCGCTCAGGGCCGGAACGGGGATCGCCGGCATCACCCGTGGTCGCGCCAGCATCGCCCGTGGTCGCGCCGGCATCGCCGTCGGAGGCCGCGAGCAGGTAGCGAACCACGGGACGGCGGAGGAACAGGGCCGCGTGGTGGCGATCCTGGATCGCGGCGTGGACACTCCGCGCATGGGCGGCCGCACGTCGGTGCATCTCCCCAGCCTGTGGGGATTTGGCGTTGCGCAAGGCCTCGCAGCTGATACCCCGAGTCTCCAGACCGTACTCGGACCCCTGAATGGTCTCGATGGCCCCCACCGCGGTGGTCGCGAGCAGGATGCCCGTGTGGTGCTCGCCGATGTCACAACGAGCGGCCGCCTCGATGGCCATGGCGTAGAAATGGTACGCGACGTAGGCCTGTGCCTCGGCGGCCTGGCGGGCGTCGAAGGCGTGCATGACGGCGGCGCTGGAGTCGCCGGATGCGCGCGCGACGAGGGCCCGCACGATCTTCTCGTGGACCGAGTCGTAGGCGCTGCCGCTGTTGGCGATCAAGACGCCCACGTCGCTCACGAAAGAGTCGGCGGCCGCGAGATCTCCTAGCTCGATCAGGACTTCCGCGGTCGCCAGCACGGTGTCCGCACGCGCGTCCTGGTCGCCGTATCGCTCGTGCGCCTCGCGCGCCCGCCGCAGGTAGGCGAGACCGCGCTGCGGGTCGCCGAGACGAGCATAGCACTGCCCGATCGTGCTCAGGGTCTTCGCGATCTGAAGACGACCACCGATGTCGAGGTCCATGCGAATCGCCTGGAGGGAGAGCGCGATTGCGTCCTCGAAGCGACCCAGAACGAACAGCGCCGAGGCGAGCGAGTTCTTCGCCGCCGCCTCGCTGCGTCGGGCACCGACCTGCTTGAACACCGCGATCGCCTCGGCGTGGGCGTCGACCGCCTCGTGCACACGCCCGACCCGGCGCAGCAACGTGCCGCGAGTGCGCAAGACATCCGCCCGGAGACGCGGCGGGACGTCGTGACGAGCTGCCGTCCCGAGCGCCCGGTCACACGCCGCCAGGGCGCCCTGCATGTCGCCGAGATCGCGGAGCAGCTCAGCCATCTGGCTCTGCGCCTGGATCTCGACACCGTGTGAGCCCGCCTGCCGCGCAACTCGCTCGGCGAGCTGCGTCGAGGTGAGACCTCGCGCCAGGTAGCCCTGGTCCTGCTCGAGGCGGGCCGTGCGGGCCAGCGCCCGGGCAACCCACAAGGGGTTCTTGCTCTGACGGGCCAGGCGCCGAAGGGCAACGAGATGACGGCGGCGTTCCCGCCCGCGGCCCTGGACGCGCGCGATCTGCTCCAACGCCTCGTGGACCTCCATTCGGCGCGAGTCATCGTCCACGAGCATCCGCAGCGCCCGCTTGAAATAGCGGGTGGCGAGGTCAGTCTGATAGCTGTTGCGCGCGGTCGTCGCCGCCTCAAGATAGTGAGCGGCCGCCTCCGAGCGGGCGTTCCCTCGCGCCAGGTGGCGAGCCACGATCGCCGCCGACAGGCCCCGCGCCAACGGGGTATGGGCGAGGTGCTCGCCTAGGCGACGATGCATGTCGATCCTGACCTCCCGTTCCAGTCCGAGGTAGGCGACGTCCCGGGCCAACGGGTGACGCACGTCAACGAGGTCGTTGCGGAGATCGCACAGGCCGCGAGCGCAGAGACGAACAATCGCGTCCTCGGCGTCAACTCCTCCCAACGCTATGAGGTCACGTTCCGCCATGGGTCCGCCCGCGACGGCCAGCCAATCGATCGTCGTGCGCTCCTCGAGGGGTAGCTCGTTGAGTCGGTCGGCGATCAGCTGTTCCAGCGTCGACGGGAGTGGCTCGGCCGCGTCACCCCGATCCACGCGAATCAGCTGCTGCGACCCGTCCGGCAGTTCCCCGAGCTCCAGGGTCCCGCGCTCGAGCAACGCGTCGACCATCTCGATGAGAAAGAACGGATTGCCGGCGGCGCGGGGCAACAGGTCGGCGCACACCTGGGCCACGCCGGTCGCGCCAAGGCGGTTCTCGAGCAGACGCAGCTGGTTCTCGGCGCTGAGCCCCTTCAGCTCGACGCGCACCGTACCTTCTAGAATCGACGTGATCCGCTCGTCCGGGCGCGTGACCAGCAACACCAGGACTGGCAGCGCGTCCCGCCAACGCACGAGCTCGGCCGTAAGCTCCACCGAGGGTCGATCGCACCAACTCATTCCGTCCACCACGATCACGACGGGATGCTCGGTGGCGGCGCGCGCCAGAATCCGCCGTACCCCGGAGGTGATGAGGCGCCGGTTGTGGGCCAGGTCCGTCTCATCCGCGGCTGGCGGGACGCAGCCGGTAGCGACGTCGGCGAGGCGCGCGATGATGCTCTCGCCGTGCCGCCCGGGCGCCAGATCGCCGAGCGCGCCGGCGATCTCCCGCTCCACGACCTCAGTCGCGAGATCGGCGGTCACTCCGGTGAGGGCGCGCACCCAGGCCCCCACGGCCGCGTACGGGAGCTCGGTCTGCGCCGGCGAGCACTCGGCGTGCACGATGAGCACGTCGCTCGGCAACTCGGCGAGGAACGCGGTGACGAGCGCGGTCTTGCCGATACCCATCTCGCCGAAGACGACGCGACAGACGATCTGGATGCGATCGCTCTGGCTGGTAGCCTGGTGGAATGCCGCGTGCAGCTCGGCGAACTCCGCGTCGCGACCGACCAGGTCCCCCTTCGCCTGCTCCGCCGCCCGCGCCTTCTCCTCGCGGGTGAGGGGCCGGACGAGCGCATGCACCTTCAGTGTCCGCGGCAGCCTCCGTTGCACCGGGTCATCGACCTGGAGCGCCGGGGCTTCTCCCCACACGAAATCGCGACGGACGAGGCGATAGAGGCCTCCGGCAGCCCAGGTGGTCCCGGTCGGCGCGGCCTTGCCCAGGCGCTCCGCGAGGTACCCCGCGGGCTCTTGGAGCTGATGCTCGATGAGGTGGCCCGCCTTGTCGCGCACTCCGGACGCGATGCCACGGACGACGCCAATGCTCGCGTGGAGCTTCACGGGCAGATCGTCGCAAGCGCCTTGCACGGCCTCGTGCACGTCGATGGCGAGCCGAGCCGCCTCGATAGCGGCCCGGGCGGGGTTCTCCAGCAACCCTACCGTCGCTCGCGCGCTGGTGGGCAGCGATAGGATCTCGTCAGCGGCGACGTCCCAAGACCATTTCGCCCCCCGCTTGAAAGCGACTTCGTCGAGGACGCCGCGAAGGGACTCGGCGAATTGCTCGGCGATCGAGGGTCCCATCGCGCGCACCAGCGCGTCGAAGCCGTGGATGGCGATGCGGATGACCGCGACGTGCCGCACCTCACGCCCGGCGCGGCTACGAGGCGGCCGCCTGGGTGTCACGATTCCGCCCGTCGAATCCTCCCGCCAGGCACCCGAGCCAGAACTCTGGTCGCCCGTGCTCGCAGGCGGCACGGTAGACTCGACTCGCCGTTCCTCGAACGGACCCTCCGGCACGGGCCCTGCTGGCACCGAGTTGCGATCGACGAGTTGAGCGATCACCGCTTCGAGCACGTGGGCATCGACGATCTGTTGACGTTGGAAGAGCGCGCGGGTGAGGGCCGAGGTGAATTCGCGCGCGGAAGCGAAGCGTTCCTCGATCTCCTTCGCCAGTGCGCGCATGGTGATCGCCTCGAGGTCCGGGGGAACCTCCCGAGCGTAGGTGCTCGGGGGCTCGACCTGGCCGGACCGGACGGCCTCGAGGAGGGCAGCGCCTTCGTCCGCTCCGTGCAGGAGGCGTCCGGTGAGCAGTTCGTGGAGGACCACCCCAAGCGAATAGACGTCGGTGCGCCGATCCGCACGCTCGCCGCGAGCTTGTTCGGGGGACATATAGCCCGTCTTGCCCTTCAGCGTTCCTGGCTCCTCCCGAAACAGGTTGGCGCTGGCGATGCCGAAGTCGGCGATCTTCACAGCCCCGTCGAAGCTCAGCAGTATGTTCTGTGGCGAGACGTCGCGGTGGACGATGTCGAGCGGGTCACCGCCCTCGTCTCGCCGCTCGTGGGCGTAGTGGAGACCTTTGGCCACCTCGCCCACGATGTAGGCCGCCACGTACGGGGGCAGGCGCATGTTCTTGGCCTGCGCCGCGCGGATCAGCCGACGGAGGTCGGGGCCCTCCACGTATTCCATGCTGAGCAGCTGCCCCTCCTCCCCGTAGTCCTGAAACTCGTAAACCTGGACGATGTTCGGGTGATTGAGGCGAGTTGCGAGCTGCGCCTCCTCGGCAAACATCGCCCGAAAACGCCGCGAGGCGCCAAACTGCGGGAGGATGCGCTTCAGGACGAGCAGCTTGAAGGTCCCCTCTGCACCGCGCTTCTTGGCGAGGAACACCTCCGCCATCCCTCCGACACCCAGGCGCCGCACCACCTCGAAATCGGCGAGGCGGGCGGGGACGGGACGCTTGGGTGGGTCCGACATCGGTGGGACAGGAGTTTACCAGGCCCGCCGCAAACGGGGACGGCAGTCGGTTCGTGCGCAGGCCGACGGCGCGTGTATGCTGGACCCCGATGCCCCGCGCTGCGACCATTTTTGTCGTCCTGTCTGGCCTCCTTCTGGGCGCCTGCCGCGCAGGACAAGGCGCGGGGCCTCGCGAACCCAAGCCCGCGCCCGTATTGGGGCCCGTCGTGGCGGTCCCCGTGGCCCCGGGAGCCTTCGCGACGCGTGCGCACGAGATCCTTTTGCACGGGGAAGCGACGACGGAACGTCGGAACCGACTGGCTGGGGTGGTGGCGGCGCAGCTCAGCCGCGCAGAAGCGCGGTTCGCTGCGGGAAACGTCGAGGATGGGATGCGTGCGGTCGAGGGGGCTTTTCTCATGGTGCGGGCGCTGGACGACGATCCAGCGCTCTACGCGGCCCATTCGTCGGCGCTGATGCTAGCGGCGGACGCGTGCGCACGCGGGGGAAGCGAAGGCCGAGCTCTCGCGCTGTACGAACGCCTCGACGGACTGCTGCCGACGGGACCTGCCCAAACCGATGTTCGCGGACACCTCGATGCCTTGGCGCGGTGGCGCGAGTTCGGTCGCTCGGAGAACGCGGTGGCCGCCGCCAGCTTCGATCAGCGCCTCTGGAGCAGCCGGGCGGTGTTCGATCCGTCGAACGGGACGTTGCGCTCTGCGCAGCAGGCGACCATCGATTGGGTGACGCTCGCCCTCGACGTCGACCCTTCGTCACTCGATCTCGAAGACCCCAAGCAACGCGCGACGGCGCTCGATGCCTATGCGGCCCTCCAGGGGGGAAGCAGCGTCATCGTCGCAATCCACCTCCGTCACGGCGATGCGACGGGGGCGCTCGATGCACTCGGCAAGGGGGCCTTCGCTGAAATCGCGCCCCCTGCGTTGGTAGCGCGAGTGCAGGCGGCGAGCGCCGGGGACGCGAAGGCCTGGTCCGATCTCTACGGCCTGTTCGCCGCGGCCGCCGAGGCACCGGGCAACGGGCTGCCGGTCGGCCAGGAAGTGGTTCGGGCTGCCGCCTGGGGCGCCGCGGTCGAGCTCTTTCGTGCGCGACCCGACGCGACGCCAGGAACGCTCCCGCTCGCGGGTCTGCTCCCCAGCTACGGGATGAGCGAGGTGATGCCGCTCGTGCTGGCCGATGGGCTCGGACCGGAAGCGAGGGAGGAGGAAGTGGGCCCAGCACTCGCGCTCCTGCTGGGCGCCATGGCGACCGAGAGCGCAGCGGGACGGATCGAGGTGGCCCGCGCGACCTTCGAGGCGGCGCGACCGATCCTGACGCTCGCCGAGCGGGCCGCCGGGCGTGGCGAGGTGAGGCCGAACCCCGCGCGGGTGCACTACGCCATGGCGGCCCTGGAGATTCGCCACGCCGAAGTAGCGCGGGCGCGTCCGCATCTGATCGACACCCTCAGGATCGCCCCGTATCAGTACGACGCCCTCACCCTCCTGGCGGCGGTCGAACGCCAACGCCGAGACGACCGCTCGGCACTCGACGCACTCGAGCGAGCGGCACGCATCGCCGCAAAGAGCGGTGGTGAGCTCGCCAGTGTCGAGACCCTCCTCACGACCTACGAGATCCATCGGGACATCGGGGCGCCGCGGAGCGGCGAGCCCATGCTGCGGGCTGGGCTCAATGCCTCCCTCACGGCGCGGGAGACAGCACGCTCGAGCCGCGAGCTCGCACGCGCGGAGCGTCTGCTCGCACGCGCGCTCGAGCACTACGCCGCGGCGGAGGCCGCCCAGGACGCCACCCTGCGTGCGCTCGATGCCGCTCGGTCCGACCTCGACGAGCTGTCGGCAACGCTGATCGACGGTATGCGGCGTGCGTTGACGCTGGGGCTCGTCCCCTTCGGCCGGGAACTCGCCCGCGAAGCCATCGCGGACGATCTGGATGACGAGGATCTCGTGTACATCGCGCTCTGGCTGCGACTCCTCGAAGGAAGGGGCGGGGTGGGGGCGGACGGCACGGCTGCCGAGGCGCTCGCCAAGGTCGATGCACGGGACGGCTGGGTCGCTCGGCTGCGAGACTGGGCAACCGGCGGCATCGACGATGCGGCTCTGGTCGAGGCCGCTCGGTCAGCCGCGGAGCAGGCAGAGGCCCGATTCTACACAACCATGGCACGGCCCGGCACGCCCGACGCTGCAAGTCTGAGGTCGGTGGCCGAGAGCCCGGCTATTGGGTTGGTGGAGGTGATGATCGCGCGCGATCTGCTCGCTTCTCTCCAGTCCACGGAACGGCTCTCGCTGCCCGCAAACCTTGTGCTTCCCTGATCGATCGGGGGGCGTCACGGCCTTTGCCCAACGTCCAAAGGTCCCACCACGGCTTCGAGTCCCACGAGCCGGTCCCTCGGCCCGCCTCGACACCTTGGGGCGCCGGACCAGCAATGGGGCGGTTGGTGCGACGAACCAACGACCCAAGCCGGCCTGGCCGAAGCCGAGCAGGCCATCAGCAGGCAGCGGTCAGCGGTCAGGCAAGACGCAGAGGAGCTGACCGCCCACGCCCGATGGCTGAGTGCAACGAAGGCTCCGCGAGATCTCCCCCAGATTGGGTGGGAGTCGCGCCGCCAAGATCCTCGAGTTCATCCTGCAATGGAACGTAGAAGCTCATCCATTCCGCTGGTCAAAGCGCTCCTTCGACAAGGTCCCGGCGAAGGTCGACGCGCAACTGGCGATCGCCGCACAGCGGTTCTGGAGCTCGGGCTCCTGGCACCGGGTCGTGCCAGCGGGCTCGGGCTCGACCTGAGCGGGTACCAGAGCAACGATCAGGTTGCCGACAGCAACGGCAGCGCTGGAAACGCGTCCGTGCGAGGCGAGGACACGTTTCCAGCGCTGCCTCTGGAGAGGTCTGCTACCGGTTCGGTGCTCTAGGTTGTTGATTGGACGCAGCAACCAACCTGATTGCTGCTCTAGCTTGCGGGGTGGTGTACTCAGGCGTGGGGGGGACGTCCGAGCAGCTTGGTGGCGAGGTGCTCGCCGAGCTCTCGGGTGAGGAGTTGCTCGACCACGGCCTCCTTCTCTCGTCGCTCCTCGTCGTTCTGGTACACGAACTCGATGCCCATCCCCGCCGGGTTGGCGCGACTCGCCTCCTCGGGAAGAACGGTCCACATCACCTTCCCACTCAGCCGCATTGGCTCCGCGAGCGTGGGAACGCCGAGAGCGAAGACGAATTCCGTTCCCACGGGGAGGGGTCGATCGGTGGCGATGAAGGTCCCACCCCGAGAGATGTTCTTGGTGTAGTCGGCGAAGAAGGTGTTGAGCCGACGGTACTCGACCTTCAGCTCGATGGGGGCCCGGGCATGCGTCCGGCGTTCGTCGGGGTCACCGCCCTTCATCCTCGGAACGATACCGATCCTGGGCGGCTCCAGCCAACCCCCCACCCCGACGACCCCAGTTCGGGCACGGTTCTCCCTGAGGAAATGGTAAGGCTAGGTCGGTGCGCAACCCCTACGAGGTCCTGGGCGTGGACCCCCGCGCGTCGGCGGAGGAGATCAAGAGTGCGTTCCGGCGTCTGGCCGCGCAGCATCACCCGGACAAAAACCCGGATGACGAAGCGAGTGCCGATCGATTCAAGGAGATCAACCTTGCCCACCAGATCCTGAGCGATCCCGACAAGCGAGCCGCCTTCGACCGATGGGGAACGTCAGCCTTCTCCCCGGGGGGAGCCAGTCCACCGGGTCCCGGATTCGGGGATTTCTCGTCGGTCGAGGGGATGTTCGGGGACCTGCTGGACGCCCTGGGAATGCGGCCCACGGACCGGGGCAACGTGCGCCAGCGCTTGAGGCTCACCTTCGAGGAGGCGGCCCTCGGGTGTACTCGCGAGGTGTCCTACCCGCGCACGGACCTCTGCAGCACCTGCGGCGGCGACGGTGCCGAGCCGGGAACCGTGAGCCAGACCTGCCCGACCTGCCATGGTCGTGGTCGCCTCCGCGTGCCGCAAGGGATTCTTCCCCTCCCCCTGGAGCGAACCTGCACCCGCTGCCACGCCACTGGCCGCATTTCTCGGCGCCCCTGTCGAGCCTGTCATGGGCGTGGCATCGCCCAGGCCCAGCACCGTCTGGCCGTCACCATTCCTGCGGGCATCGAAGACGGATCGAGCCGGGTCGTCGATGGAGCGGGCAGCCGTCCCCGGCGTGATCGATCACCGGGCAATCTCGAGGTGGTGGTGGAGGTTGCGGCCCACCCGTTCTTCCGTCGATCGGGTGATGATCTGACCTGTCGGGTGCCCATCTCGTTTGTCCAGGCGGCGCTTGGAAGCGAGGTCGAGGTCCCGACGCTCGAAGGAAAGGCGAAGCTTCGCGTTCCACCGGGGACTCAACCCGGGAACGTGCTGCGCCTCCGGGGCAAGGGGGTGCCCCGCCGAAGCCGCATGGGACGTGGCGATCAGCTCATCGAGGTCCAAGTGGAGGTGCCGAGCGGCCTGACCGACCGAGCTCGTGAGCTCATCCAGCAGCTCGGCGACGAGCTCGGCGACGAGCTCCTGCCTGAACGCAAGGGGTTCCTCGACCGGGTGAAGGCCTGGCTTGGGTGAGGAGCCCACGGCAGCGGGCGTTGTGGTATTTCGCCGTAGCGGGTTGGTCCCGCTGGCGGGAGGGACGCGACCGTCATGTCCGGAAGGAGAGAGCAGGATGACGACGCTAGAGCGCAGAATCGGGATCCTCGGCGGAGGCAACATGGCCGCGGCGATTGTGCGCGGCCTCCTGGCGGCAGGGTGCGTCAGCGCTGGTGAGGTCCGCGTGACCGACGTTCGCACGGAGCGGCGTCAGGAGCTCGCACAGACCTTCGGGATCGATGCGAGCGCGGACAACCGCGAGGTCGCGCGCTGGAGCGAGGTCATCCTGCTGGCGGTGAAACCTCAGGTGGTAAAGGATCTGCTGGCAGACGTCGGTGCGGACCTCGGTCCCCACAAGGTCCTGTTGTCGATCGCTGCCGGCGTGCCCACGCGCGTGCTCGCGGCGGGCGTTGCCACCGGCACCCGAATCGTGCGCGCGATGCCGAACACGGCGGCCATGGCTCTCGCCGCCGCCACGGCGATCGCCCGCGGACCCGCGGCTACCGCGGAGGACATGGCGCTGGCGCGAAAGCTCTTCGAAGCGATCGGTCGCGTCGTGGAGGTGGAAGAGAAACTGATCGACGCGGTCACCGGACTGTCAGGCTCGGGCCCAGCCTACGTGCTCCTCTTCATCGAGGCCCTAGCGGATGGCGGTGTCCGAGCGGGCTTGCCGCGTAGCCAAGCGTTGCTGCTCGCCGGGCAGACGGTGCTGGGTACGGCACAGCTCCTCCTTGCTACGGGCGACCACCCTGCGCTGCTCAAGGATCAGGTGACGAGCCCGGGCGGCACGACGATCGCAGGGCTGAACGAGCTCGAACGAGGGGCGGTACGCCATTCGGTGATGGCGGCGGTGGACGCCGCAACGCGTCGCGCCACCGAGCTCGGACGCGGGGCCGACTGAGACCGGAACCCTCCACCACCCCTGGTCCGACCCCAACGAGGATCCAAAAAAAAGTCCGCGCAGAGGGGCCGGGGGGGACAGCCTCGCTCCACGCGGACAAGAGGGAGTTAGCAGACACCGTGCCAAAAAGCAAACCTGCGAAACCGCTAGGTTATGTTGCCTCGCTCAGGGACGCGTCGGGATGCGGTGCAACCATGCTTTCGAGCCTTGCAGGATTGAAAGGACCAAACGGCGCAACGCTTTGACATCCCGCCACCGAGAGCCACCGATCCCCTCGCTCCGGATGTGGGGAAGACCACACCCGGGCCGCCGATTCTGGTGGTTGGTCGCGCTTCAGGTGACCGGTTGGGGGCTCTATCCGCCGCAGCGCAGGAGCGTTTGCCGACCAGGCTGCTGCTCGTCCCGCGCGCTCATCGACACCGTGCGATGGGTCGGTGGTGCCGTAGAACCGGTCACGGGTGGAGAGGTGGCGTCCGCGGCGAGGGCATCGAGGCAGAGCCCGGTGGGGCTCGCGAGGATCCGAGCGTCGACGCGGCGGATTGGCCAGGACGTGTCGACACCATCGAGATCTATGTACGGGGGGGTCGGGGGCGGGCCAACGAGGACCCAACCATCGTCGCCAACCTCGCAAGGCGCGGGAACCCTTCCGAGATCGCGGGGCTCTATCGCGAGGGGCGCGTCAATGGCCCCCGTCGCGATATCGATGGGGAAGACGTACCAGGACGTGTGAGCGCTCCGCATCCGGACGGCGCGCACCCACAGGCCGAGCGCGTCACCGCGCGCGTTTCGTACGAGCCAGGTCGTGTTGGCGCTGGAAGAACCGTCGCTCTTCGGGTAGTCGCCAACCACGGTGACGTGGTCGGAGGCCACTCGGTAGACGCGGAAGGTCTCGCGATCGGCACCGAGATAGAAGCTACCACCGACCTTCACGGCGCCAGCGGCGACGCCCACACCCAGCGCGGCGGACTCCCGGATGCGCTGGATCGCCCGTCCCGCCTCCACCACGTAGAACTCCCGGCCCGACGGAGCGCTCGCGGACACCACCCCGCCGCGCCCACCGGGATCGAGCACCACCGCGAACTCCGGATTCGGGTTGCCATGAACGTTTTGACCGAAGACCTGCGCCGCCGTGACGACGTCGGGCCAGGGTGCCGGCGTGGGCGCGGTCGACCAAGTCGACCCCGTCGTGGCAAACGAGTCGCTGCCACGCACCACGAAGGTCCCATTGCGCAACCAATCCCCGCCTCTGGGACCCCACGCATAGGCGTGTAGGTCGGAGGAGACGAAGGATACCTCGGCATCGAACCCCACGTCGTTTGGGCCTAGCGTCGGGGCCGGCATACCCTCGAACGGCTGCCAATCCGTGGTCTCCACGGTGTCGGCGGTCAGGGTCGCTCGGCTGGCACCACGAGGCGACGTGACGCGAGGACGACGAATGGGCGTCTGGTTGAGGGCAGGAGGATTCCGGGTGCCCACGACCGAGCACCGCATGAGCCAGCGGCCACCCTCGGATGGGGGAAACACGGCACCAGGGGGCGTTTCCGCTTCCCCTAGCCGATCGGGCTTCCCCTTCGGCCCCTGCCATCCCACGCGAACCCAGTCACCGATCGCACAGCCGAGGCTCGAACACCCCTGGTCACCCTGGTGGCTCTGAACGAGCGGATCGAGATCCAGTACCGGATCGGCGTCCCGCCAAGCGAAGCCACCATTGGTCGTCTCGCGGAGCCGACCGCTCTGGTGTAGCGAGATCGCGAAGGCTCCGGCGATCGTGCTGCGGTCCAAGTCCTCCGCCAGCTCCCCGGGCCAGACCCGGCCGTTGGAGCCGATTCGCACGCCAACGAAGTGATTGGCCCCCGCCACCCACCCGGCGAGCTTCCCGTCGTGGGTCTCACGGAACCCGTCGAGCCACAGACCCCGGCGAAGGAGCGCGCGCCGTGCGTCCTTGAGCCTCGGGAGACGAAGGCTCACCTTCTCGGTGGTGCCATCGGGGACGACGAAGGCGACCTGCCCGGGATCGCCGAACCGTGGAGGTACCAGCACGGCGACCCTCCCGTCTCGGAGGGCGACGACCCGTTCGACCCCGTGATCACCGCTGACGCGGAGCTCGCGCAGACTGCCGTCCATCCCCATGATGCAGTAGTCGCCATCCGCGGTATGGGACGCCTCCTTGGCGCAGGGACCGCGGATGGCAAGCGCGCCGGTGCCACCCGCAGCGACGAAACGAGGGGCCGAGAACGAGACCAGTTGGTCGAGCGAGAGCGGCGCCTGATACCGGTACACGACGGTGCCGCGCTGATCGCTCGTGCAGACGAAGCCGAACCCCGCGCCCAGCGCCACCGCCTGACACAGCTCGCCGCGATCCACCGCGTCGCTGGCGCGGTCGAGCGTGGCTCCGTCGCGAAGGCGCACGCGAACGAGCGCGCCGCCGACGAGCACGATCGCCGTGTCGCGCGTGTCCGGCCACCCCCGGATCACGACATCGCGCAGCGAGGGGGCTCTGCGCACCCTCGCCCTCGAGTCTGACTCTGGCTCTTCCCCGCTCCCCTCGGTCGGACCCGCCATCCGCACGACCCGTCCATGGGGATCGACCGAGAAGGACCCCCCGCTCGTCCGAACGAGGATCCCCGCTTCACCGACGGTCGCGCTGTTGACGGTTCCCAACCCCAACGGGTGCCAGCTCGCCCCTGCATCGAAGGTCACCAGAGCGCCGCGATATGGCACGTCCGCTAGGCCAAGCCAGGCGTCGGCGAAGGCCAGGTTTCGCACACCCATGGTGGTGGGCAGGCTGCCGAGATCGAGCACCTTGCCCGTGATCGGGTCCAGTGCGACGGCCTCCCGCGCGCCCCGCGCCACCACGTACAGCCGATCGAATCCCGCGTGAACGGCCTCGGCGTCGAACCCCAGACGAGCAAGTGGACGCAGGGGTCCGGTCCAGGCCGTGGAGCGCCAGAGCAGGCTGTCCCCAGAGGACCGCGTGTGGAAGAGGTACCCGCGCCCGATCCGCTCCGGCAACTCGACGACGGCGATGTTCCCCTTTGGGAAGATGTCGCGCGCCCGCTCGAGAGCTCCGTTCGGGTGCCGCGTCACCCGGAGCCCCTGCAGGAGGTAGCGCTCGGTGCCATCGCGGTCGACGATCGCCGGCGTCGCCCCCACCCCGGGCAGGGCGAAGACCCGAGGCGGAGACAGCAACGGCACCGGCACCAACGCCGTGACCGCGCCTCGCGGACTCGCCGGCTTGACTTCGACGCCACGGCCACAACCCGCGGTCCCCAGTACCGTCGAAACCGCGAAAGCAACGAACACGCGCGCGCGGGGACGGTGACGCGTTCGCGAACGTCCTTCGGGATGCGAGCCAACGAGCGTGAGCGTCACGGCACAGGAGCCTACCGAAGAAGGGCGTTTCCCTCCACCCTCCCGGGGCGTTTCGGCCAATAACGCGGCACCCCGAAGGGTGCGTGGCGGTGCCCGCGCACCCCTGCTAGATCCCGGCTTCCATCTCGACCGGGAGCGGCCAATGACGGACATGACCAGCACCAGACGTCCGATCGCCGAAGGGGCAGAGCAGATCCTCGGCCTCTACTTCCCGGTCCTCGATCATGGCTTCGTCGCCCTCGTCGACTACATGGGCACCGACGCATGCATCGAGCGCGCTGCACGGGTGAGCTACGGCTTCGGGACCCGGAAGACCACCGAAACTCGCGGCCTGCTTCGCTATCTTCGCCGGCACCTCCACACGACCCCGAGCGAGATGGTCGAGCTCAAGTTCCATTGCTGCATGCCGATGTTCGTCGCCCGCCAATGGATCCGGCACCGCACCGCCAACGTGAACGAGTACAGCGGGCGGTACTCGCTGATGCCCATGCTCTTTTACACGCCTGCCGCCGAACAGCTCCAGACGCAAGCGAGCTCGAACCGCCAGGGGCGGAGCGGAGAGGTGCTGGCAGAGGAAGCGTATGCCGACGCGGTGAGGCGATGGAACGAAGCCCGCGCGACAGCTCGGGAGACCTACGAGTGGCTGACCGGCCACGACGTGGCGCGTGAGCTCGCTCGGATCGATCTGCCGCTCAGTACGTACACACAATGGTACTGGAAGATCGACATGCACAACCTGATGCATTTTCTGCGGTTGCGCGTCGATGCTCATGCTCAATGGGAGATCCAGCAGTATGGCCGCGTGATGGCGGGGATGCTGAAGCTCGCTGCGCCGTTGAGCTACGAGGCATGGATCGACTACGAGGTCTGCGGCGCCCATTTGAGCCGCGCGGAGCTCGCTCTCCTACGTCAGCTCCTGGTGGTGGACCGGAGCGGTGTCGCGGCGCGCGGTGGAGCCCGTGTGGAGACGGCCGTGACCGACACCGCAGAGCTGGCGAAGCTCGGCCTCTCGCGACGCGAACTCGAGGAGCTGGTCACCAAGCTCCTCGACGATTCGGTGCCGGATTTCACCCTGGATCCAGCCCAAGGTCTGCCCCCAAGCCACTTCGAGCGGCGCTTCGCCGGCGCGGTACGGGAAGTTGACCATCCCGAGTGACCGCCCCAGGTTCCTGGAAGGCTCTCGCTCATGACCGCTGACCTGGCCACCCTCGATCTCGATGCCGAAATCCTCCGCCTCAAGCAGGAGCGGAACGCGGTGCTTCTCGCGCACTACTACCAGGACGGGGAGCTCCAGGATCTCGCTGACTTCGTCGGCGACTCCCTCCAGCTCGCTCAGGCCGCCAAGCGCACGGAGGCCGAGGTCATCCTCTTCGCCGGGGTCTACTTCATGGCCGAAACCGCGAAGATCGTGAACCCCGATCGGGTCGTGGTCGTCCCCGACCTCGACGC
This sequence comes from Polyangiaceae bacterium, assembly GCA_016933275.1. Lineage (GTDB taxonomy): Bacteria > Myxococcota_A > Polyangia > Polyangiales > Polyangiaceae > JAFGBI01. Next base: position 21,745 of record JAFGBI010000463.1, read on the forward strand.
CGGTTGCTCGCTCGCCGATGGATGCCCTGCCGACCGTTTTCGCACCTGGCGGGCCCGACACCCCGACGCGGTCGCGGTGAGCTACATCAACTGCTCGGCCGCGGTGAAGGCGGAGAGCGACATAATCTGCACGTCCAGCAACGCAGTGCGGGTGGTCGAGTCGATCCCGCGAGACCGCCAGGTCCTCTTCGCGCCGGACAGGAACCTCGGCCGCTACGTGGCCCAACGGACCCGCCGGGATCTCCTCCTCTGGCCGGGGAGCTGCGTCGTTCACGAGAGGTTCAGCTTGCAGAGGCTCACGGCTCTTGAGCACCAGCACCCCAAAGCGAAGGTCATCGCGCACCCGGAGTGCGAAGCCCCCATCCTCGAGCGCGCGGATTTCATCGGCTCGACCGCCGCCCTCCTCGACTACGTCGCGTCCTCGTCCGCCGAGGCCTTCGTCGTGCTGACTGAGAGCGGCATCCTCCACGAGATGCGCAAGCGCGCCCCCGCCAAGACCCTGATCCCAGGCCCACCAAACGGTCACTGCGCCTGCAGCGAGTGCGAGTACATGCGGCTCAATACGCCGGAGAAGGTGTACCTCGCGCTGCGCGATCTCGCACCCACCGTCGAGCTCGACCAGGTATTGCAGGAACGGGCACGCGTGCCGATGGAAAGGATGCTGGCGCTCGGCTGAGCCCGAAGTGCCGGTGCCTTCGGGCCGTGATCGCCGGCTGCCGGTTCGTCACCCGGTGGACGGGGTGGCACTCCGACGCCACCGCTTCCGAGGGGCCGCACCCGAATCAGTCGCCCAGGAGCTGAACGAAGAAGGGCGTGCCGCAAACGTCACGCTCAGCGCGGAAGGTGAGCTCGCCGGTCCGGGTGTCCACGCTGAAGACGGCGATATTGCTGGAATTCTGGTTGCCCACCACCAACACCGTCCCGGCCGCCGACAGCATGAAATGCCGCGGCACCGCGCCGCGCGAACTCTCGAACTCGACCGCGGCGAGCGCCCCGTCTTCCGGGTTCACCGAGAACACACCAAGGGAACCCTCCTCCGTGAAGGCCGCGTTGGTGCTGTAGCGATTCGAGACATAGACGAAGTCCCCGGACGGGGAGATCGCAATCTCGCAGGTGATGGAAACGGGTCGGGAGCACCACCAGGGGTTGGCCCCCGCCGATGGACGGGAAGCGCAAGACCGGTGACGAACCCGCGAGACCTCTATACGGTACACGTGGATTTCGTGTGGCGCTCCCTGAGGCGGCTCGGGGTGCCGGAGTCCGATGTGGCCGACTCGGCCCAAGAGGTTTTTCTCGTGGCGTTTCGCCGAATGGAGGAGTTCGAAGGCAGGGCCAAATGGTCAACCTGGCTCTACCGGATCTGCCTTCGGGTCGCTGCCGATCGACGCCGGCTCGCCCACGTCCGCCGCGAGATCCCCCATGAAGACGGAGATCTCGAGCTGCTCCTGCCACCCGTCCGCGACCAGCGCGCCGAGCTCGAGGTCCTCGACTTCGAGCAGCGCGCGGTCTTCACCCGGTTCGAGCTCGAAGGCTTCACTGGCCCAGAGATTGCGGAGCTGGTGGAGGTCCCGCTCGCCACGATCTACTCCCGTCTCCGCCTGGCACGGGCGGATTTCGCCCAACGCGCCCGCCGGATCCGCGCCCGCGAGCTTCGCTCCAGCCACGAGGTGAGCCGATGACCGATCCGCCACGCCTGATCGAAGACGACGAGGCCCTCGGCGAAGGTGCACGGCGGGTCCTGGACGCCGGCGTTCGACTGAGGCCACCCCCAGGTGCCACGGATCGGCTGTGGACGTTGCTCCTGGCAACCCTCCCGCCCATCGTGCCCCCCCCGACGGGTGGGGGACCCAGCTCTCCGTTCGGTGGACCGGCTCCGGCTGGAAGCGGCTCGGTAGCCGGTTCAGCGGCCAATGGGGCGGGAGGTTCCGGTCTTGGGGGTGGCTTGGGCGCAGCCAGCCATCCCGGTGCAACGGTGGTGGCTGGGGGTGGGTTGGTCCTCTCCGCCACGACCTTGGGGAAGACCGCAGTGGTGGGGTTCTCGGTTGGCCTGACCTCGCTGTTTGTCGGCGGGCTCGGATCCCGCCTCGCCACCTCGGTGGCCCCGTCACGGGACGTCGCCTCCAGCACGACTCCGGCGGCCAAATCGGTGACCTTGGCCCAGCGTCCACGCCTCGCCGTGACAGGGGATGGGTTGGCGCATTCGCCCCCCGACGAGGCGACGCTCTCGCTCCCTTCTGCCACAAAGGATCGGCTCGCCCGAGAAGCGAGATTGGTCGAGACCGCGCGGGGGCTGTTGCGAGCGCGGGATCCAGCCGGGGCCCTCTCGCTGCTCAGGACCAACGCCGAAGCGTTCCCCCCGGGCGGGCTCGAGCAAGAACGGGCCGTGCTCGAGGTGGAGGCTCTCGTCGCCCTCGGCCACGGTGAGGAGGCCGAGGCGCGCGGCAAGACCATCCTCGAGCGGTACCCGCGCTCGCCTCACGCCGCCCGACTGCGCGAAGCGCTCCGCTGAGCGACCCCCCGCACTGACGTGCCCTGGAGGGCAGAGAAGCTGCGCGGCGCTTTGCGGAACCGGGTGACGAATGCCACGCTGGCGGGCCGCACGACGGAGGCCCTCCGGACGCGCGGCCCGGCGAAGGAAGCACGATGCCAAGCCAGCTCACCTCCACCAAACCGATCCACCGCATCGTTCGGGAGTCCGACGGTGAGGACCACACCCTCCATCGGTCGCTGAGCGCAACCCAGCTCGTTTCCTTGGGGATCGGGGGCATCATCGGGGCCGGCTTGTTCTCGCTGACCGGAATCGTCGCGAGCCACAATGCGGGCCCGGCGATCGTGCTTTCCTTTCTCCTCGCGGCGGTCGCCTGTGGCCTGGCCGCCCTCTGCTATAGCGAGCTATCGACGATGATCCCCGTGGCGGGGAGCGCCTACACCTATGCCTATGCCACCCTCGGGGAGCTCGTCGCCTGGATCATCGGCTGGGACCTCGTGCTCGAGTATGCGATCGGCGCGGCCGCGGTGTCGGTGAGCTGGTCGGGCTACGTCGTGTCGCTCCTCCACCAGATCGGGGTCCCCTTCCCGACCGCCCTCGCCGCCTCTCCGTTCGAGCTTACCACCCTCCCGGACGGGTCGACCCCTGGGGCCGCGCTAGTGAACCTCCCGGCAGTGGTGATCGTAAGCGTCATTTCCCTGCTCCTCATGTTGGGCATCCGTGAGTCCGCGCGCTTCAACTCCGCGATCGTGGTGTTGAAGGTGGGCGTGGTGCTGCTCTTCATCGTACTCGGCGCGTTCTACATGGACCCGGCCAACCACGTACCGTTCTTGCCGCCCAACACCGGGAGGTTCGGGGAGTTCGGGTGGACTGGCGTCGTCCAGGGCGCGGGCGTGATCTTCTTTGCCTATATCGGGTTCGACGCGGTCTCCACGGCAGCGCAGGAGGCGAAGAATCCAGCCAAGGATATGCCCATCGGGATCATCGGCTCGCTCTTGGTGTGCACCGTGCTCTACGTCGCCTTCGCCTACGTGCTGACGGGAATGGTTCATTACCCCGAGCTCAATTCGCCCGCGCCCGTTGCATTGGCCATCGATCGCACTCCCTTCGGTTGGCTCCGCATGGCCGTGAAATTGGCGATCATTGCGGGCTTCACCTCCGTCATTCTGGTCTTGCTCCTCGGCCAGTCGCGGGTTTGCTACTCGATGGCGCGGGACGGACTGCTCCCCAGGACGTTCGCCGAGGTCCACCCGCGATTCCGTACTCCTTGGAAATCGAATCTCGCCTTCATGGCGTTCGTCGGGCTGCTTGCCGCCTTCGCGCCGATGAGCGCGCTCGGCGAGATGACCAGCATTGGAACGCTCTTCGCGTTCACGATCGTGTGCGCCGGTGTGCTCGTGGTGCGGCGCACGCAGCCAGACGCGCCACGACCGTTCAGGACGCCCCTCGTTCCGTGGGTCCCCGTGCTCGGGATCGCGGCGAACCTCTACTTGATGTGGGGCCTCCAAGTCGAGACGTGGTATCGGCTATTCGGGTGGCTCGCCATTGGGCTCCTGCTCTACTTCGCCTACGGATACCATCACTCTCGACTCGCGGCGGGGCCGACGGTGCCCCCGCCACCGGTCGCGGACGCGTAGTAGGGCACGAACGCGGGCGGGCACGACACCAAGGACGGCGGTGAGGGGTCGGTGGCGACCCCGCAGCCCGTCGCGGAGGGGGAATCCACCCATCCAGCAAGGCACCTGGATGGTCGCCGCCATCGAGGGGCCCCCCATTTGCCAACCGGTCCAACACAGGAAGACGGCGAGGTGAGCTGGCGAGGCTGTAGAATGCCCTCCAGCAGGGGCACGCCAACGTCCCGACCCGGCGAAGCCGGAACCAAACAGGCCATCGGCGGTCGGCGGTCAGCGGTCAGCGGTCAGCGGTCAGCGGTCAGCGGTAGACCGTCCCGGCGCCGATTCGGCCGACAGGATGGCCCTGTGACCGTGCTCACTCACCCATGAGCCAGCTGGTGACGAGATAGTTCGATATCAGCACGGCGACCGCGCTGTGCACGACCGCACGGGTCGTGGCCTGGCCGACCCCGCGGGCCCCACCGGACGCGTGGAAGCCTTGATTGCAGGAGATGATCGAGATCAGCAGCCCGAACACGAGGGATTTCACCATGCCCATCCAGAAGTCCTCGCCTTCCACATAGGCATCGACGTTCGCCATGAAGATGCCCGGGTCGATGCCGAGCCCGTGCACGGATACGAACCAGGTCCCGATCATCCCCACGCAGGTGAAGAGCACGCAGAGCAACGGCATCATCAGGACACTCGCCAGCATGCGGGGAGTGACCAGGTACTGTACGGGGCTTACCCCCATGGTAGCGAGGGCGTCGATCTGCTCGGTGACGCGCATGTTGCCGAGCTCGGCCGCCATCGCGCTCCCGCCCCGTGCCGTGACCATGAGCGCAGTGAAGACGGGGCTGAGCTCGCGCGTCAGCGCGATGCCGACGATCGCGCCCACCATGCTCTCGGCCCCGAAATCGCGCAGGGAATTCACCATCTGCAGAGCAAACACCATGCCGGTGAAGGCGCCGGTCAGGGCAACGATGAAGATCGATTGCACGCCGATGAACTCCATGGCGCTCAGAAGCTGTCCCAACCGATAGGGGGGCCGCACCGTCCAGAGCACGGCACGCAGAGCCAACAGGATCAGGGTACCCAGCGCGTCGAACAGCTGAACGACGGGGTCGAAGGGCTCGACCAACGCCGCCAGGATGCCGGGCTTCTTGGCCGGTTCGTTCACCGGCTCAGCCTACACCGGAAGCCGCGGCGAGTTCCGCGAGAACGCTCCCCGATCGGTTCCCGGTCGCATGAATCCGCGCGGCGCGCGCCGGCTCCATCACGAGCTCTACGATGAGCGCATCCCCCCCGAGCACCGTGACGTAGGGGGATCCCCACTCCACGACCAGCAGGCGACCCTCGTCCCGTTGCGCGTCGAGGCCCAACGCCCGGACATCGACAGCGTCCCGCAGGCGATAGAGGTCGGCATGGGCGACGCGCGGCACGGTTTCGAGCTCGTGCAAGAGTGTGAAGGTAGGACTCGTCACGGGGATCGCCTGGCCGAGGCCGAGCGCGCGGCAGAGCGCGCGGGTGAGGAAAGTCTTTCCGGAACCGAGGGGACCGTCGAGCACGACGAGGTCCCCGCCGGCGAGGACCCGCGCCAGCTGCCCTGCCAGGCGCTTGGTGTCCCGGCGGGTGGCCAAGGGGTAGGCGAGCACGGTCACGGCGCTGTTCCCGTCTCCCCGGTCAGGGGAACGACCTCGAGCGTCCGCTCGAGCACCCGGCCGCCGGCAAACCCCGGCGATGCTGCGGACCAGAGCTCGCCCTCTGCGGTCGCCAAACGATCCCGGATCCGGCGGTGGATCCTGGCGACCTCCGCCTGTCCCTCGACGCGGTCGGTCGGGATCTCGTCGAGAGCCGCAGCGGCGAGCACGGCAGCGTCATGACCGAGCACTTGGTATAGCGACAACGTCGAATCTGTCACGGGGATCTTGGGGAAGCGCCCAATCCGCGCCACCAGGGTCGGCGGAGCCCGGGAGATGCCGGCCAGGCCCTCGGCGCCATCGAGATCCACACCCGCGATCCCGCTGTATCCCGCCTGGCTTCCCGCCATCAGCACGTCCCTCACGCAGGCCCCGTCGCCAGTGAGGAGAAGGGGGGTGCCCGTTCGGCGCCATTCGGCTACTGGAAACCGAGACCGACCGGCGACGACCTCCGCGTCGCAGGGGACACCGTCACCGCCGACCTCGACCGGCATCGTCCCTGGGGCCGCGGCGGTCAGCGATGCCACGAGCGTCCTCTCCACCGCAGCATCGTCCACCCCGAGCACGAATCCGTAGCCGTCCGCGGGAGGCGGACGGTCCGGAACGCTCAGGACTAGTACGGGGATGGCCGCCAAGGTCGCGAAGGCGAGGGCCCTTCGGGCGCCGTCCGGATCGACGCCGGCGACGAGCACGCTGGCCCCCTCGCCCGCGAGGGTCGCGAGGGCCGTGGCCATATCGTTGGGCTCACCGCCATCGTCCCGCGTGGCCATCCGCACTTCCGCCGCGCCAGACGCCAGGCGGAGCTCCCGGGACACCCCAGCCACCATCGCAGCGGAGCGGCGCCGGGTGTCGGCGGACGCGAGGCTCAGGACGACGCCGATCGCTCGACCGACAACCCGCGGGGCGACGACCCCGGTCGCCGCGAGGGCGATGAGCGCCTCTCCATTGGTGTCGCGCAGCAACGCGGCCGGGCTGTGCGCGATCAGACGCTGAGCCAGCTCCGCATCCCGCCCGGCGAGCGCCTCCTGGATGAGCCGGCCGCGCAGCGCGCGGCGCAGATAGTCGCGCCCCGATGCCAGAGGTTCCTTGGGCTTCGCCGCGGCGCGAGCATCCAAGGCAACCGCCGTGGCCTCCGCCAGTGCCAGCGGACAGCGCTCGAGGAGGCGATCGATGGTCGCCTGCACCTCGTCGCGCTGGGCTGCGGGAGCGTCCACGAGCCATGCCTCCATCGCCCGCAGCGCGACCGGGTACTCCCCACCCTCGACGGCAGCGTGAACCAAGTGCTCGAAGTAGAGGGCGCGTTCGTGGGTCTCGACGATGCGGCCAGAGAGCGGCTCGAGCGTGGCGAGCGCATCGCGAGCGCGGTTTTGCCGCACCAGGATACCGGCCTCCGCGACCAACGCGAGATCGCGCACCGCGCCGAGCGCGCCCTCCCGAACCGGCGCGACGAGGGAGGTCGCCCGGTCTACATCACCCTGGGCCATTACGATGAAGGCGAGATAGACGCGGGCGAGGCGGCAACCGTCGTCGTTGGGAAAGCGAACCAGGAACGCCCGCAGCCGAGGTTCCAGATCCCCTCGCCCCGTCAGGGACGAGCCGATCCACGCGAGCTCGAGGCTGCGAAGCTCCGCCTGGGCCGCTCGGCTCGACGCGAGCACGGGCGCGGGCCTTGGGGATTGGGCATCCGGAGCCCGACAAGCTCCGAGCGCCCCGGTGCCAGCCGCGATCAGCGCGGCGGCTGCGAAAAAAAAGAGGACCCCGCGATCCAGCCCACGCGGGTGTCGGCGGGTGCGGGCAGGATCGCTTGACGGAGGAAGCGCCTTCCCGTAGCACGCGTGGGCCGCGTCCCCGCGCCGGTGGGGTCGCTCGAGGCCACCCCGAGGGTCACTGCTTGTCTGCCTCTGCATCAGCGTTCGAGCCGCCAGCGCGGGAACGACGCGCCTTCGTGCTACGGAAGCTTCACTCGCTGACCGGGGTGGTCCCGATCGGCGCGTTCCTCGTGGCCCACATTTGGACAAATGCCCGAGCTTTGCAAGGTCGCAGCGCCTTCGACGCGGGGATCGCACCCGTCTTCGCCCGGCCGAACTACCTCCTGCTCGAGATCTTCGGGGTCGCGATTCCCCTCGCGTTCCACGCCCTGTTCGGGATCCTGCTGGCCTTCGCCGCACGGCCACGCCTCCGGGGGAACGCGGGGACACGACAATCCGCGTACCTGCTCCAACGCGCGACCGGAGTCGTGGTGGTGGCTTTCGTGCTCTTTCACGTGGGCGAGGTCCGCTTGACGAGCCTCCGGGGGATCATCGACGAGACGGACTACTTCCCCCATCTTTGCGCGTTGCTCTCCGGCACCGTCCATGGGGTTCCACTCCGTGCCATCCTCTACCTCCTGGGACTCGCGGCAGCGACGTACCACCTGGCCAACGGCCTCCGTGGTTTCTGCTTCGGCTGGGGGTTGACCACCTCGCGCCGCGCCTCCCAGCGCGTGGGCGCGGCGAGCGCGGCCCTGGGCCTCGCACTATTCGCGCTGGGCGCCACCACGGTCGTCTACTTCGCGACCGGCCTCCGATTAGCGTTGAGTGGACGCCAGGAGGATGTCCTGGCACCCAGGCTTGGTTGCGGTGACGTTCTCGTGACGAATCCAGCGACGTTGGACCGCGGAGCCGGGCCATTCGAAACGGGCGCGGGCGCCGCTCCCTCGGGGCAGCGATCCGCGTCGCCGCCAGGAGGTGGGCGATGACCCGCGATCGGAGCTCCCAGGTTCGCCGTGTGATTGTCGTAGGAAGCGGGGTCGCTGGTTCGACGGTGGCGTGCGCGCTGGCAGCGCGCGGACAACCGGTCCTGCTGCTCTCTCGAGGAGCCCCGTCCCAAGCGCGCTCCGGGGATGCGCGCGGCGGCATCAACGCGGTGGTCGATTCGCGGGCGGACAGCGCCGCCGACCACCTCGTGGACACCTTGGTGGCCGGCGAGTTTCGGGCGCCCCAGCGCGCGGTGCGGGCCATGGTCGAGGCAGCCCCAGAGATCGTGCACTACCTGGATCGCGCCGGCGTCCCCTTCCTCCGTAGCGAAGCTGGGACATTGGCGCGCTTCGGTCACGCGGGGGCGCGCCACCGCCGCACGATGCTCGCGGGGTCCGATACGGGACGGCAGGTGCTCGGTGTCCTCGAGGACCAGCTGCGGCGGTGGGGAGCCGTCGAGGCGCACGACGGCGGCGGCCGGCGGCGGGCGGGAGAGCCGCTCGTGCGGCTGCTGACGCAATGGGATCTGGTCGCTCTCGTGCGTGACGACAACGGAGTGGTGGTGGGCGTGGTCGCTCAGAACCGGCACACCCTACGCTGTAAGGCCTTCCCCGGAGAGGCCGTGTGCCTGGCGACCGGAAGCGCGGCGGGCCTCTTCGTCCCCTTCCCCAGCGGCGCCGTGGCGAGCGGGTCTGGTATTTCGATTGCGTGGCGAGCCGGGGCAGCCCTCGCTGCCGCCGAAGCCGTGGCCTGGCACCCGACCGCCGTTGGGATCCATGACCAGAGGTTTGCCCTCGCCGAGGGGCTGCGGGGCGAGGGGGCGAGGATTTGGATCGCGCGGTCGTCCTCCGACGAGCGGCAGCCAACGGCCGTGCCGGAGCGCGATCGTGACTACCCCCTCGAACGGCATGACGAGAACCGTCGCCCGGAGCTCACTCGGTCCGCCGCGGCTCGCACCCTCGCCGAGCTCGGGGTCGGGCCACCCGACGCGCCCGGCGCGCGCGGGGCCTACGTGGATCTCAACGGTATTCCCGGAGAATGCCTCGCCGATCGGTTCGATCGCCTGTTCAAAGCAACGGGGACGAAACCAGACCGCAACGGCCGTTGGCCCCTGCTGCGGGTGTTTCCCCGCGTCCACGACACGCTCGGGGGGCTCTGGATCGATCACGAGCCCAAGGCGGACGGCACCCTGGCGAGTGACTCGCCGCGCAACCACGCCACCAACCTCCCTGGCCTCTACGCCGCGGGCGCCTGTGCATCCCTCTACCATGGTGCGGGACTCCTCGGCGGCAACGATCTACTCGCCTGCCTCTTCGGGGCCAGTTGCGCCGCGGCCGCGATCACGACCTACCGCGGGGCGCTGGCGCGGAGCGCCGAGGATCTCCCGAACTCGGTCTTCGAACAGGCGGAATCGACGGCGGATGCGGCGAGCGCCTCACTCCTCGAGCGGGGGGAGCCCCGGGAGACGCTGAGTCACTTCGTGCTTCGCCAGGAGCTGGTGGACGTGATGACCCGGACCATGCTGGGGGCCAGCAGCGTCGACGTGCTGACGGCTGCCAAGACGAAATTGGCAGAGCTCACGGAACAGGCGGCGAGCGTCCGCATCCCCGACCGCACCACCGCTCTCAACCCGAGCCTCGAGGAGGCTCGACACCTCGATCATCTGCTGACGCTTGCTCCGGTGGTCCTCGAAGCCATCGCGCACGGGGACGCGACGGAGGCTTCGGGAGCAGAGCCTCGGGGAGCACGCCCCCGACGGCGAACCCTCGCCATCCTCCGGGGAGGGGAGGTCCGGCTCGTGGCTGCGCTCGCCTACGACTGCGCAGGAACCCGCGTCGAGGTGACCGACGAGGTGGACTCCTCCCTCATGCCGAACCACAACGGATCGACGACCACTCCTGCGCCCTTCGCGAACGGCGGGGAGACTCGCTGAGATGGGCAACACGCGCCGCAGACGCCAGAGCCCCAAGGCGACCGGCAAGAGCCGGGATGACCGAGGGCAGCCCACCAGCCAGAGACCCGCAGACCAGCTCCGCGCGGTGACCCACCTGCCCGAGACCGCGTCATCCGCTGATCGAACGGCACAACGAGACGTCACCAGCACCGAGTGGATGGTCCGCCTCCGAATCCGGCGCCAGGACGGGCCCGAACGGGTGGAGACGCGGCGTTGGGAGGAATTCGCCGTGCGAGCGAGCCCGGGAGTGACCATCGCGGGTGCGCTCGGCGCCATCGCAGCCAGCCCGGTGACGACCACGGGCGTTCGCGTGGCTCCCATCGCCTGGGACGCGAAGAGCTGTGAGGTCGACTGCGGCGCCTGCGCGTTGCTCGTCAACGGGCAGCCTCACGTCGCGTGCAGTACGCTGCTCGCGACGGTAGCTCGTGGGAGCCGCCCCATCACGCTGGAGCCCCTGGGGAAGTTCCCGCTGGTACGTGATCTCGTCGTTGACCGTGGTTCGATCCCCGATGCTCTCCGGCAGCTCCGCACGTGGATCGAGGCGGATTCTGGCCAGCCCAACGTGACCAACGTCGCGCGGGCACCGGGTGTGGAGCGCCTGCGCGTCGAGCTCGGCCGTTGCACAGGCTGCGGTGCCTGTCTCGAGGCCTGTCCCCAATACGGAGCTCACTCGGACTACGTCGGCGCAGCCGCGATCAATCGGGCACGGTTCGCGATCCTCGACGCGACGGGCGGACTCGCTCACCGTGCTCGCGTCGAGAGGCTGATGGTCGCGGGAGGGGTCGCCGACTGTGGGAAGGCCGAGCGCTGCGTCGAAGTGTGCCCCCAAGGGATCCCCTTGGTGGATTCCCTGCAGGTGCTGGGGCAAGAAACCTCACGGGAGCTCATCTTCGGTTGGCTCTTGGGGCCTTCGTCGTGATGGCGGGCCCGAAGTGGTGAAGGAGCTCCCACGACCCCTCTGCTTGCCCCGCACGGAGGTGTTGGTCGGCGCGGGTTCGCGTTGGCGCTCCGCTCGGCGCCCTGGAGCAGCAATCAGGACGATTGCTGCGTCGAATCGACAACCTAGAGCACCGAAGCGGCGGCGGACCTCGCCAGAGGCAGCACTGGAAACGGGTCCTCGCCTCGCACAGACGCGTTTCCAGCGCTGCCGTTGCTGTCCGCAACCTGGTCGGTGCTCTAGACCAGCATTGATGCCGCGAACTCGCGCACGGTCGAGAGTTCCGTCGTACGACGGGCGGGGGGTAGGGCGTCGAGCAGGCGGCGCCCATAGCCACGGCTCGTCACTCGGCCGTCGAGCAGGGCGACGATACCCCGATCCCGCCGGGTGCGTACGAGGCGACCGAAGCCCTGCTTGAGCGTAATCGCTGCCGCCGGGACGAACAGGTCGACGAACGGGTTCTTCCCATCCCGCTCGAGAGCGAGCGCACGCGCACGTACGACCGGATCGGTGGGAACGGCGAACGGAACCTTCTCGAGCACGACCAACCGGAGAGCACGCCCCGGGACGTCGACCCCTTCCCAAAACCCCATCGTGGCCACCAGCACGGCATCCTCCGTACCGCGGAATTCACCAATGAGCGCGGATTTTGGCGCATCGCCCTGCACGAGCACGCGGCACTCGGGGAGGGCCGCGCGCAGACCCGCCCCCAGCTGCCGGAGGGAGCGAAGGGAAGTCGTGAGGACGAACGCGCCACCGCCAGTCGCGGCAACGAGGTCGGCGATGCGGCGGATGGCCGCGGCGGCGAACCCCGCGTCGCCGGGCGCAGGAAGGTCCCGCGGTAGGTAGAGCAACACCGACCCCGCGAAGTCGAACGGAGACTCGACCACCGCTTCCATGACCGAAAGCCCGGGATCGGCGAGCCCCAGCCGTCCCCTCAGGTAGCCGAAATCACCGCGCGATCCTCCGCTTGGCGGTGCGTCGGCCGTGAGCGCGATTCCGTCGCTCCCCACCACGACGGCGCGGTGACCGGTCGTTAGGGTGGCGCTCGTGAGAACGACCGAGGGGATCCGCTCGAAGACCTGAGTTCGAAACAGGGCGGCCAGGTCCACTGGTGCGGCGGACAGCGCGGGGCGCGATGGATCGGGTTCGAACCAGGCCACCAATCCCCGACCCGTGTCCACGATCGCCGCCAGCTGATCGCGCAGGAGCTCAGCACGTCGCGCGACCACCTCCAGCACATCGGCCACGGAGCGCGCCGTGCCGGACATGGCGGGGTCGCGGTCGCGGAGCGCGGTGGCGACAAGGGTGGCGAGCGCGCCCAGTCCTTCGAGTACGCGGTCGAGGTCGAGCCAACGCGAGCGGAGGTCGCCGCACCACAGATCGCGCTCGACGGCGACCCTCCCTTCCCCCTGCCCAACCGCGACCGCGAGCGCGGCGAAGAACGTCGCGCTCGCTGGCTCGACGTCCTCAGCGAGCGCGCTCGAGGACCGGGGCACCAGTCCCGGTTCGAGAGCGCGCGCACGTGCCAGGCCTTGGGCGGCATCGCGCGCGAGGACCGCGATACGGGGCCGGGAGACGCGCACGCCGAAGAAGGTCGTCGCGATGTCCTCGAGCTGGTGGGCTTCGTCGAAGATGACCGCGTCATAGTCGGGGATCACCCGACCTGGGTGTGGCCCGCGCAGCGCGAGGTCCGCGAAGAAGAGATGGTGGTTCACCACGACCAACCGAGCTCGCTCGGCTGCTCGGCGCATCCGGGTGACGAAGCACTCTTCGTGGTGAGGGCACTGGTGACCGATCCGGGTGTCGCTCGACGCGGTAATCTGGGCGAGGATCGGATCGTCTTCCGGGAGATCGACGAGCTCCGCGACGTCCCCGGAGGTCGTCCGCTCGAGCCATTGGTCGATGATGCGGAGGCTCCGCGAGAGGCGTGGCGAGTTCGGATCGGCGGTCGCCGCTAGGTCGCGATAGCGGCGCCGGCAGAGGTAGTTGCCGAGCCCCTTCATGACCGCCACCGAGGGCTGCAACCCCAACGCGTGCGCGACGAGGGGAAGATCGCTCTTCAGGATCTGTTCCTCGAGCGCCCGGGTCGCCGTGGACACCACCACCTTCCGCCCGCTCTGCACGGCTGGAACGAGGTACGCAAGAGTCTTTCCCGTACCCGTGCCCGCTTCCACCAGCAGGATCTGGTCGTCCGCGAGCGCCTCGGCAACCGCCGAGGCCATCTCCAGCTGCCCGGGTCGCGCTTCGTATCCAGCAAAGGCTCGGGCCAGCGGTCCGTCAGGACCCAACGCCGCTACGGCAACGGCGGCGGGCCCCGTCGACCACCCGGGTTTGTGGTCTCCGGCCGATAGTTTGGTCCGGGGGCTCACGGCACCAGCGCTAGGTGGGGTCATCGGCAGGGGGAATGCTCCCGGCCGTGTCGAGAAACTGGAGCCCCACGACCTGGCCGCCAGGCGCGGATTTGACCCACGCGATCCGGGCTGGACGGGAGGGGGTGTTGGCATCCCCGGCCTGCACATCGACCAGATCGCCCTCGTTCAGCTGGCCCTCGATCACCACCCGAAGACCTCCGCGGCTGACGTTCAACGACCAGCCTTCTACCTCTGCCTCCTCACGGCACAACGTCACCCGTTCCGACGTGGCGCGGCGAGCGCCACCGACGTGCCGGCGTTGCGCGGCTTGGGGTGGGCGGGAGTCGCTCACTGGCTCGGCAGGATAGCAGAGCTTGGGGACGCCGGCGTCCCAGCCTCTCTTGGAGGCCCCGCTTGACGCTGGGGACTTCGTCTGAAAAAGTGCCGGTGTGGGGTTGAGCCTGGTCCCCATCGGGGATTTCTCTTGCAGATACCGCGCGTTGCCGCTCGGAGGGGGCGGTCCGAGGCGCAGACTCGGCCGTGCAGCCCTTCTATGGTCCGATGGCCCAACTGCCTAGCCGCCAAGAGCTGAAACGGGAGCTCGTCGCTCGGGGATTCGAGCCATTCCGAACCCTGGGCGACGCCGTGGTTCTGGCCGACCGAGTGCGTGACAACCTCATCATGGACAGCGGCGTTTCGGCTGGAGTGGCCGAGACTCTCTTCGTTCGAGTGGTCTTCCACGCCGAGGAGATGGCCTTCCCCGGCGAGGAAGCGAGCCACCTGCTCGTCCGGGCAAGGGAGCTCGCCCGCCCGCTCTTGTCGCGGGGCTACCGCGAGGTTGGCGTGGCGGCGGTGCCGATCCGAGATCCGGGGGATCGGAGTCAGATCCTCGACACCTGGCACGAGGTTACCTTCGTCCGAACCGTGCATTCGCTCGAGGAGCTGGTGGAAGAGCTACGCATTGCCCTGCCCATCGAGAAGACGGCCGGCCCCGGACCCCGCTCGTAGACCCCCTCATCACAGCGTGGTATGTGCGCGACCCCGATCCGCGAGGGCGCTCTTGAACGCCAAGATCCGCGGAGGAGTGTCCTTCCATGCTGAGCGTATTCCGCCAAGGCGGCATGACCCAAACCCTCATTGGTGCGGTCGTGTCGCTCATCATCGTCGTCTTCGTCGTCGAGTTCCGAGCGGCCAGCGGCCAGGGCGGGGGCAAGGTCGCCGTCGAGTGTGCGGTGAAGGTCGGCACCCGGTGCATCGGCGAGAAGGAATTTTTTGCGGCCCAGCGCCTGGCGGCGTGGGACGGCATGGAAGTGCGCCAGATGAAGGAGCTGGATTTCGAGCGCCGTGTCGCCGAGGGGCTCGTCGAACGCTCGCTCCTGGTGGGAGAGGCCGAGCGGGTCGGGCTCGGCATCGGTGACAGCGAATTGGAAGACGAGCTCGAGGCTGGCCGGGTGCGGGTCTCGCTGGCCGCTCGGGACCTCGACGACCTGGCGCAGCGGCTCGGGCTCTGCAACTTGGTTCCGAACCCCCTCGTGGCCGACCCGGAGCGGGCTCGCCGGCTCGCCGTCTGTGATCCCGCTGGTCCCCGTGGCGTACGGACGATCGAGGTGAAGAGCGGGAAGACGGGCCGCTTCGACTACAAGATCTACGAACGCACGATCCGGATTCGCGCCAACCGAAGCCCCAGGGAGTTCCGCGAGACGCAGCGCGAGGAGCTCATCGCCGAGCGCATGCGCGAGGTCATCCGAACGGAGGTCCGGGTATCTGAAGCCGAGACCTGGCTCGCCTTCGAGCGGGCGCGTTCGAGCGCGGTGATCGACGAGGCCAGGATCGAGCGGGACTGGTTCGCACGGTACGTCGTCGAGTCGCCCGACTCCGCCGTGCTCGACTGGGCCGCGGCCAACCAGGCCGAGGTCGACGAGGCCTGGAAGGAAGAGAAGGCGAGGTTCGTCGCCGGCTGTTCGGTGGTAAGTGAGATCGTCACTCGGTTCTCTGCCACGACGACCGACGAGGACAAGGTCGTGTTGCGCGGAAGGATCGACACCGCGAAGAAGGCGCTCGACGGCGGTGCCGACTTCGCCAAGGTGGCCCGGGAGACCAGCGACGGGTTGGCCGCACCCAACGGTGGCGAAATCGGCTGTCTCGACGCGACGGCCTACGGCGACGGCGGCGAGGCGCTCGTCGCGGCCGTGAAGGACCTGCCGGTCGGTTCGACGACGCCCGTGCTCGAGACGGGTGTGGGATTCCACATCCTGCGCGTCGAAGCCCGCCCCAACGAAGCAACCCTCGATGCCACTGGCCGCAAGGTGGTCGCTCGACGCCGCTATGTCCGATTCAAGGCGGCGGGGCTCGCCAAGCAGTTCGCGGACGAGGTCATCGCTCGAGTGAAGGGCGGCCAGCCGCTGGAGGGCGCGGTGCTCGAGCTCGCGCGGGCAGCCCTCGCACAACCGGACGCGCAGAACGGTGCCCAGAAGGCGAGCACGCCGACCGGTTTCGACGCGGCGAGTCGACCTCGGGTTCGCCGCAGCGCGGCGTTCGCGCGTCTCGGGCGGCCCATTCCGGACGCGATCGGTGACGGCAACGTCGCCGCCCAAGCGTTCGGGCTCGAGAAGCCGGGGACCCTCTACCCAAACCCCGTTCCGACGGGGGCTGGGTACTCGGTGATGGTGCTGGTGGAGAAGAAGCTCGCCGATCGTGCGGAGTTTGACCGCGACAGGGTCTCCTTGATGCGGGAACGGCAGCGACTGAAGGCCGACGAGGCGCTGACCGAGTACATCGCCGCCCTCCGCAAGGCCGCGGAAGGGCAGATCGTCATCAACGAGAAGCTCATCGCACCCAAGAAGGAGGACGGGGAAGCCGAGGAATGACGGACCCGCCCTCGAGCCTCCGCAACGACTCCGAGCCGGGATGACTCGCGCGTGACCGCGTTCGGAAACAGCACCACACCGCTCGCCGTGCTCCGCGGTGTGACGAGCGTGGTGGAGGGCGGCTTGGCGCTGGTCGTCGTTGCGCTGCCCGACTGCCACCGGACCGTGATCGAGGCAGAGTGCCGGATCGGTTCCCGGTACGAGGCCCCCGAGGACAATGGCCTGAGCCATTTCCTCGAGCACATGCTCTATCGCGGAACCCCAACGTTCCCGACCGCTTTGGCGTTGGCTGTCGCCATCGAGGAGCGCGGTGGTGCCCTGGCCGCCGCCACGTCCGTCGATCACGGTGCGCTCACCCTCACCGCGCCGCCGGAAACGGCCGACGACCTTATCCCCATCCTGGCCGACGTCTACACCCAACCCCTCCTCGAGGGACTGGAGGCGGAGAAGGGGATCGTCCGCGAGGAGATCCTCGAGACCCTCGACGACGACGGCCGGCAGATCGATGCGGACAACCTGGTCCGCGCCTTGAGCTTCGGTGACCACCCGCTGGGCCGCCCCATCACGGGAACGATCGCGCACGTGGAAGGCTTCGACCGGACTCGCCTCCTCAAACACCACGGTGCGCACTACGTGGCGGAGGGGACGGTGGTCAGCGTGGCGGGTCCGGTCGATCCCGACCGAATGATGGCCCGGCTCGCCGGAGCCTTCGCGGCGCTGCCCCGGGGCCGGCGTCCAGTGCCCACACCACCCCCCGAGCCCGATGCGCCAAGGTTCGGCTACGTTCAGCATTCCACCTCTAGCCAGACCTCGCTCCGCATAGCGTTCCGGGCACCTGCGGAGACCGATCCCGACGAGCCAGCGGTCGAGATCCTCGGCCGCCTCCTTGACGACGGCATGTCCACCCGCCTGTATCGGCGGATCTGTGACGAACTCGGGCTCTGCTACGATGTCTTCGCGCGCTACGAGGCCTACGAGGATGCCGGGCTGTTCGAGCTCGGCGCGGACACCGCGCACGAGAACGGAGCCGCGGTGATCGAGGAGATGCTCGCGGTCGTCAGCGAGCTCCGCGACGTCGGCCCCACTGCGCGCGAGTTGGCGAAGACCAAGGCGCGGTTCCGGTGGCAGCTCATCGAAATGGCAGACGACCCCACGGCTGCAGCGGAGTACTTTTGTGTTGAGCAACTGCTGGGCCTTGGGCGAACACCTGCGGACCGCTGGACAGCCATCGAGGCCGTCTCACTCGACCGGGTCCAGGCCGTCGCCAACCGGCTTTTCGATCGCCGTCGCTGTGCCGTCATCGCGAGCGGACGGCTGAAGCGAATCGCCCAGGACCGCATCCTCGAGCGCCTGCACCGATTCTGATCGGCCGTGGAGGAGGGAGCCATCCCACCGGGGGACACCACACGGACGGCCTACCTTCGTTTCTTGGCACGCGCAGACGCCGCCGGGCGTGGAGCCGTTCCCTTGGCGGTTTCCCGCACCAGAACCTCGACGAGCCGAATCGCCAGCTTCCGCGTCGACTCGTTGGCCCCACGAAGCAACCCCGCGAGCCGATCGTCCTTGGGGCGAGCACCCTTCGCTTGCGCCAGCAGATCCGTGATTTCGACACCCAGAGCCGCCGCGAGACGGGTGAGGGTTTCGAGTGAGGGGTTCGCATTCGCCGAAGCGCGCCCACGCAGCACCCGCTCGAGACGCGCCACCGTCTCGACGGTCACCCCAGCCCCCGCTGCGAGCTCGGCTTGGGTCAAGCCCGCCTCGATACGCAGCCTGCGTACCCTCTCCGCCAATCTCAACGCGATCGCATCCATCGGTCCTCCGCCTCCCGCTGCCGCGATGAGGCGCGGTAGCGAATCTCCTGGTTGCGAGACAACGTGGAATTCCTACACACTTTCGTTGGGCATTCCAAGTGGTCCGGGAAGCCGCAGGGGAATTCCGGACCGTGGGGTGCCGTGCCCGACTCGAGCGCGCGATTCCCCTGCCTTGGGCGCCGATCGCGTTCCCGACAGAAACCGTCTGTGCGAGGCGAGGACGCGTTTCCAGCGCTGCCTCTGGGGGTATGCGTTCACGCTCCAGCCGCCCCGGCCGAAAGCCGCTCAGCTGGCTGGGCGCGACGAGCACTCCACGCCCTCACCCACGCTGCTTCGCAGTGCGGGGCCCGGAGGACGCGGGTCCCGGGAGCGGAGCATGGTTGGGTACGTGAGCACCGCAGGACAGGAGCAACCCCCACGCTCTCCCCAACGCGCCCAGGCCCGCGTTGGGTCCCAGAGCGCGGGGCCCCGTCAGCAGAGTGGATCTCGGCCGGTCGTCTTGGCTCAGGACTCCGTGAACGGATACTCGGGGCGCGACTCGCGCAACCGGTCCTCGATCCTGATGAGATCGAGTCGATCGACCGTCCCCGACGCCACCAGAGCGAGGCTCTCCGCCACGGCAAGCTCGGCGCCCGTTCCACCCGCACGGGTCTGGAAATAGACCGCAAGACAGCGACCGAGGCTCGCACCCACGGCACCCAACCGGCCGTCCAACGTCGCTGGTCCCGCCGGTTCGACGACAACCACCAATCTCCCGCGATATCCTGGGGGAGACACGAGCGGACGGCTATCGACCAGGCCAGGGTCACCCTCGGTCGGCAGCTCGGGCCAGAAGAGGCGAGCCCGCTCGGCGCATTCGGCCGGCGTGACCGAGCGGACCGCCGCCCAAGTCCTGAGCCGGAAGACCGAACGGGTTGCCCGGTGGACCGCGTGAAACCCTGGTCCAGCAGGCGATCCCTTGGACCAACCACCAGCGTCGGGCAGGTTGAGGACGAGGCCCTCGTCTCGGAGCGCCACCTCAGCCCAGTCGCGGTCGATGAGGGGCTTCGCCGTTGGGCTAGCCGGAGGGCCGGCATGATGCACGGGCGGGGATGATGCCGCTGTGCAGGCGGAAACGTGCAGCAGGGGGAACGCCCCCAACCAGATCAATAGCGCGCGAGCCACTCGGGGTGTGAGTCGTCGCTGCCCTTGACCACGTCGAAGTATCGCTGCTGCAGGCGGGCCGTGATCTCACCCCGGCATCCCTGTCCGATCGTGCGGTGGTCTACCTCGCGAACTGGCGTGACCTCGGCCGCTGTCCCCGTGAGGAAGACCTCGTCGGCAAGGTAGAGCTCATCGCGGGTGATGGGGGCCTCACGGAGCGGAATCCCCTCTTCTTCGGCCAGCGTGATCACGGTGTCTCTCGTAATGCCCGCCAGAATCGAAGCCGAGAGCGGCGGAGTGGTGATCCGGCCGTCCTTGACCAGGAAGATGTTCTCCCCGCTCCCTTCGCTCACGTATCCGTTGACGTCGAGCATGAGGGCCTCGTCGAAGCCTGCGCCCTTCGCCTCCGTCTTCGCCATCACTGAATTGATGTACTGACCCGTGATCTTCCCCTTCGCGAAGGCGACGTTGATGTGGTGGCGAGCATAAGAGCTCACCTTGCACCGAATACCCCGGTCGAGCCCTTCCTGACCAAGGTACGCTCCCCAACTCCAAGCCATCACCACGCTGAGGGTCGGATTGCTCACGGGCAGGATCCCCATCGCCCCGTCCCCGAGCAGGACCATCGGGCGAAGGTAGCCGTCGCTCATCCCGTTTGCGCTCAGGACCTCGCAGCACCCCCGTTCGAAATCCAACGGGCCAAGGTTTGGGGTGATCATGACGAGGCGGCAGGAGTCGTAGAGCCGCTTGATGTGCTCGCGGAGGCGAAACACCGCAGAGCGACCGTCGGCGCGTCGATAGGCGCGAATGCCCTCGAAGGCCCCTACCCCGTAATGGAGGGAATGCGTGAGCAACGACACCGAGCCTTGGGTGGCCCAGTCGCGGATCTCGCCGTCACGCCAAAACTTCAATGCTGGCTCTACCATCTCGCTAGGATCTCCGCCGCGCGGCGCCTGGCCGCCCAACAAAACGACGGAATACGGTGGGATCAGCGGCAACGCAAGCTGCGCACCGCGTTACCGCGCCAGGTCCGAGGTTTTGGCCCGTCCTTCCTTCGGGGGGAGCTGGTCAGCGGGACGTTTTTGCTCCCCAGCGGAGAGTCCTCGTGGTAGTCAGCAGGGGTCTGGGCAGGAGCTATCCCCGACGGCACCGTCCCGCGCCGAGGGTGTGGTCGAGGCGCGACATCCCCCCGGACTCGTTCGTCGGACGCGTGGGCTTGCGAGACACAGCACGCCTTCGCCATTACGGAATACGGAAACGACTCGACATGGATGGACAACGCCAGCGCCCTGGCGGCCGCAGGCGGCGCCGCAAGCAGCGGGACGAGGGTCACGCTGCACCCGAACCCGTACTCATCGCGGCGCGACGGCCCAACTCACCGCTCCCGCAGCGCAGCCCTGGTCGCGGGATGTTCACGACCACACCGAGCCCGGCGCCCACCCCGAACCCGCTGCAACGAGAGGTCAGCGAGGCCAGCCACGAGTCCGCCGGCCAAGACGGCTCGACCACAGATCGGGAGAACAAGCCGGCACCTCGGCGGGAAGCGAGGATCGTGAAGCTCGCCCCGGCCGCCGCCGACGAGCGGGAGAAGCTGCGCCTCCGACTCCTCGATCGGGTGATGATGAGCGAGGGCCGGGGCGCCATCACGAGAGCCGCGGAGGAGTACGCTGCCGCTGGCTACGACTTCCCGGACGAACAGGCGGTCCAGCTGCAGCTTCTCGAGCATTTCGACGAAACGCGAGCAAGGGGCGCCATCCTGGCTCTGGGGCGGCTTCTCGAGCAGCAGGTCCCGGTGAAGCGCCCCGTGCTGGAGCAACGGCTCCGGCGGCTCGAGGAGTACGCCGACGAGGCACTCACCCGCGATTCCGCGGCCGCGCTGCGGCGAACGCTTCGCTAGGCGATGTACGATCAGATCCCCGATCGGCGCAAGGCAACGGGCGCGATGCCCACGGTGCCGGGTTCTGCACGCGAATTCGAGGCCCGGCTCCGTGACCTGAGGTCGGGCCTCGGTGAACGGAGCGAGAATGTCGGTTGCATCGCGTGCAGTGATTGCCGCGGTTGCGATGACTCGACCTTCTGCCGGCGTTGCACGCGGGTCGCCCGCTGCCATTTCTGTGTAGATTGCGCCGATTCCACGGATTCCGCGCACTGCCAGCGCTCGAACGGGCTGGTCCGCTGTCAGCACTGCCTCGACTCGGAACGTTGCGTGACATCATCGTACCTTGCTCACTGCTTCGGTCTCTCGGAGAGCACCTACTGTTTCGGCTGCGTCGGTCTTTCTGGCGCCGACTTCCACATCCTGAACGAGCCATACCCGCGGGAAACGTATTTTGCGATCACGCGGCGGCTCCGGGCCGAGCTCGCGAGGTA
This sequence comes from Polyangiaceae bacterium, assembly GCA_016933275.1. Taxonomy (GTDB): domain Bacteria; phylum Myxococcota_A; class Polyangia; order Polyangiales; family Polyangiaceae; genus JAFGBI01. Next base: position 43,717 of record JAFGBI010000463.1, read on the forward strand.
GCTTGCCGGACCCAGCGGTCGAGCAGAGTTGGTGCCGCGTCCTCGCGGAATGGGACGACGACCGCGTCCATCAGACCTTCCTAGACTACTGCGTGACGACGGATCAGCTGGCCGCCGCGGCCGCCCACTACCGGGAGCTCGAGGGTGATTCGGTTCGGGGCCCGCGCGCCGAACAGCGTTTGGCAGCGATCACGCTGCTGGCCATCAGCCGCCTCGAGGCGACGCGGACTCCGCCCCCTCGACTGCGACTGCAGGGAGCGGCAGTCGCGATCACCGTGCTTCTGCTCGCGGTGTCGCTCGCCGTCCTTCTCTACGCCGCATGGAACCGCTGACCGAGCGCGAAGCGCGCCGCCGGTTCCGCCGGGGCCGTCAGGGGAGAGGGCCACCGGTCGGTTGCCCATTCCACCTGCGCACCGATCAGGTTGCCAGTACCAACTGGTGCCGCGGGAAACGCACCGCTGCCCTGACAACCAATGGGTCCCCGTGGTTGCCAGAGGCGAGGGTGCGCATCCAGGGGCGCCGCTGGCGAGATCAGGCGCCATTGCGGTGGACTCATCCCTTGGGGGTGTGGTCGTGACCGGATCTGGCGGAATATTCTCCGATGTTCTCGTGGCCATCAGCAATCGGGCGCGAGCAATCAGCCTGGATTTCGCGCCAACGGCGCACGACAGGCCGGAATCCGAAGCAGATTTCGAGCCTTGTCCGCGTTCGGCGCGCGCAGAGCCGGAGTGGAGCGAGTGCAGCCTGCTGCACGAGTCCACG
>JAFGBI010000464.1 GCA_016933275.1 Polyangiaceae bacterium
CGTGGACGGGTCCTCGAGCTCCCCGCGGTCGACGATGGCAAGCAGGGCGAAGAGCTCCCAACCCGTATCCCTCACCTCGAGCACGGTCCCGAGCGTGACGCTCAGGGTGTTGCCCACGTCAAGGGCTCGCTGTCCGACGCCGTCCCACACCGGCCTGGTGGGGCTCTTGGCGTATGGGATCCGGTAGTCTACCCCGACCCACGCGCCGCCCTCGTCCTCCTCGCCGAGCTGGACCTCGGCATGGGTCGCGAGCTCCTCGAACCAGAACGGCGCTTCCGGCCGCGGCCGCAGATGCAGACCTGCGGTTGCGGTGCCAGCACCGAGCTCGAAGCGAAGCCAGCGTTTGATCGGTTTCTTGAAGCGAAGCCCCGAGGAGAGCTCGTAATGCGCGCCGTCACACCCCAGGAGGGGCCCGCCGCCACCGGCGATCTCGGCCGCGAACCAGCGCCCGAAGGGGATCACCAGCCCGCCGACGACGCCCTGCCATAGTGGTTCGTCCACCGACTGCGGCTGCTTGGTGAGCAGGGTCGTGGCCGCGAAGAGCCCAAGCCGCCTGCCGAGCGCACGCCGCACACGGAGTCGCAGGAGGCCGAGATCGGTGAGATCGATTCGGTCGCTCCCGAGTTCATAGGCGCTCGTGATCAGCACGACCTCCCCGCCGACCTCGACCGCCCCGCTCGGCAGCACGAACTGGTCCGAGGCGTGCGCCCACGGACTGGAGTCGACCTGCTGGACCGCGTCGACCGCCCCTATCGGCTGCCGGCCGACCTCGAGGTAGGCCAGGTCGATTGCCTCGCTGGTTTCGTCCACCTGCGCGCTCGTCGGGTCGGGCTCCGTGGACGCCTCGTCCGCGTTTACGGTCCCCGCTATGGCCGCCTCGAGCTCGGTTCCTTCCGCGGACGCGGGCGGTGGGGTCAACGCGGACGCTGCCCCCGCCGCCGCCGGCGGCACGCCGGGATGGGGTTCGTCATCTGGGCCGGTCGTGGGCTGCGCGCGCCCATGACGCGCGAGCGCAACGAAGGCGAGTAGAGCGACGACCAAGGGTGCGCCCCGGCACCGGGTCGAGCAGGGGCGTTTTCGGATGCCCATCGGCGGCCAAGATACTGGATCGGCGCTCGAGCCACCAGTTGCGGGGTCCGGCTCTAGAGCACCGATCACGTTGCCGACAGCAACGGCGCCGCTGGAAACGCATCCGTGCATGGCGAGGGACCCACGTCCTCCGGGCCCCGCACAGCGAGGCTGTGCGGGTGAGGACGAAGGGGTGCGTTTCCAGCGGCGCCTCTGGCGAGATCTCCTGCACGTTCGGTGCTCTAGGTTGTTGATTTTACGCAGCAATCAACCTGATTGCTGCTCCAGGTGGTTGCGCATCGGATGCATCGCCGCGCCCGCTCCCGTCCATTCCCCCTGCGTGCGCTCGAATTGCTGGATCCGGAAGCGACGAGCCGGACACGGTGGTGGCGCGCCGCGCTCAGAGCTCACTCTCTGTCTCGACGGCGGCCGCAAGCAGCGCCTCGACAGTCGAGAACTCGCCGCGCTCGGTATCGAACGGGAGACCGCCTGCGATGCGCGCGAGCCCTACAGATGCGTACATGGCTCGGCGATTGCCGCGCAGCGCGGCCGGAATGTGCCCTCCATGGATCGGACGAGGCGGATTCGGCAACCTGATCGGTGCTTTGGCCATGCACGGCGACCGGCGACCTACGCGCCGTGCACGTCGCGGTTGCTGCGCAGCGCAGCGACGGCCCGCTCGAACGCCGACAGCACGATCCGGCGGATCGCACAGTCGATCTCACGCGCGGTGTCATCGTCGCAAAGGTGCGGGCGCAGACCATCGCCCCCGGGCCCGAGGTGCGAGCGCGGGTTGGCCTCGCAGGCCACCTGTCCGAGCGACGGCTCCATCGCGTACCGGGTAGGCTCGCGGAGTTCGCCGCGAAGCTCCCCTTCGGACACGACGATCTCCTTGATCTTGCCGCCCTCGGCGAGCTTCATCACCTCGCTTCTGGGGCAGCGTCGCGATCGTGTGGTAGCGGGTCACCGCGTCGTGGATCGCGAGCATTACGAGCACCGCGACGACGGCGTAGCTGAGGTTGAACCGCGTGGTCCTATGCATGACGGCCCGGTTCCACCCCAACCGGCCGCGAGCTTGGAAGCGGTCTCTACGAAACCGCCACGATCCGCCCCCCCTCACCCGGTGCCAACCGTCGCATCGCGCCGCCCAGCAACGGCGCGGTGCGCAGCGACCGCGCGGCGGGCCGTCCCGCTCACTCGGCGGGGAGGCAGTAGCGACCCTCGGAGGCGGTGTCGAGCTCCCACCCCTCGGGACAGGCCGTCATGCCAGGGTAATTCGCATAGGGGATGGGCGTGCAGAGCTCCTCGCCCTCCGTGGTGATGTAGATCTGGGAGTTTGGCGGGCAGTCCGTGGGGCCGCCACCGACGCCGGTCAAGCCGCCACCTTCCCCGCCGGCGCCGCCCGTGCCCCTGCCCCCACAGGACGGATCGCCGGGCAGGCAGTAGGGCGTCTCCCAGTCGGGTGGACACGGTTCGGGAAGCACCTCGAGCGTGTCGTCGCTCCCCTTGGCGGGCGAGGAGTGCGTGTACGTGATGTACCCTTGACCGAAGCCGGTGTCCCCGAACGCCTCCATGGCGACCCACACCTCGTAGACCTGGAGGTAGTTCCAGCCGGGGGCCTCCGGGTTCGGCGTGTAGAGCCCGTCCGTCGTGGGGGAGTTGACGGTGCAGTCGCCCCCGCAGGCGTCGAGCGCAACGTACCCGCAACCGTTCAGGTTCCGGTCGAGGGACGTGGTGGCCGCGAGCACGGTGGCCGGGTCGCCGCTGAGCACGGCGCCGTCGCCGCCGGTGACGCCGAGCGAGGAGTACCCGCTCGCCGCCTCGGCGTCGGCCGTCAAGAAGTCGATCTTGAAGTTGATGACCGTCTCGCCGTCCCCGTTGGTGAGGAGCAGCTCCGTGTGGTCGCTCGAGGTCAGATCCCGGAAGGTGTGGCCGCGATTGGGGTTCCAACCGACCGCGCCGGTGCCGTAGGTGGCGTCCGTGAAGGACGGGTCGAAGGTCACGCGGATGTGGACATACTCTTGACCGTCCAGGGTTTCGATGACCTGCTCGATGACCACGGACGGGTCCTCGGGGGTCGCGTCGCCCTCGGTCGCCGCGAAGCAGAGGGTCGCGGAGGGGCGGATCACCGAGACGTCTGGATCGCCGCCGGCGGCCTCGCACTCGCCGTTGCAGCCGCTGGCCGTGTCGGGCCCGCAGCCCGGGGTGAGCGGGCGCCAATTCACCGGCAGGCCCTCGAAATCGACCCATGTCGTGCTCGGCGTCGAGCCGGTGACGTTGCCTTGCGCGCAGACGCCGTCCTCGCAACGCCCGCTCGCGCAATCGTTGCCGACCACGCAGTCGGCGCCCAGTGGCAGCCCGCCTTCCGCGCCTCCCTGGTCACCGCCGTTGCTGGTCGTGCCACCGGACCTGTCGTCGCCACCGCCGCCCGTCGTGGCACTGGACTCGTCGTCGCCGTTCGGCAGCCCGCCGCAGACGCCGTCCTCGCAGAGGCCGCTGGAGCACTCGTCGTCGTCTGCGCAGCTCCGCCCGTCGCCGAGCCCGGCTCCCGCCACGCACTCCCCCGCCTCGCAACTGCCGCTGGCGCAGTCGCCGTCCCCCGTGCACGCGGCGCCAGCCGGCGCCCCGGTCCCGTTGCCGACGCAAGCGCCATCCTGACAGACCCCGCTCACACAGTCCGCGCCCTCCGCGCAGGCGGCCCCGTCCAGGGCACGGGCTCCCATCGCGTCACCGTCACCGCTCTCGCCGCAGGACACCCCGTTGAGCACCCAGAGGCCCACCGCCCCCAAGAGCCACGCCCGCCTGTTCACACTAGCCATGTTCGCTGCTCCCTTCACGATTCCTGCGTCCGTTCGCGCCAAGTCCGTCGTTGCCATTCGACCGCCGTCAGCGGATCACCACCGTGTTGCACCCGACCTGCATCACGAGCTGCCCCCCGGGCACCGACACCCGGTCACAGCTGGTGGGGCAGAGCAAGATGTGCTCGGGGCTCACGCCGTCGTCGTAGTACCAACCGTCCTCGCCGCCGCAGGCGCTCACCTCGGCGACACGACCGAAGGTCTGCCCCTCACAGTTGGCGTCGGCGAAGTGCACGTTCACCTGGTCGTAGTCCAGGTTCTCGCCCGCCGGCGGGGCCGGGATCTGGAGCTCGCAGGGGATGACTGCGTCCGCCCGGATGGCGTTCAGCGCCTCCAGCACCCGGTCGCTCACCGCTCCCTCCTGCACCAGATACGCGGAATCGGTGCCGCCCGCCTCGGCGATCAGGGAGAGGTTCTCGAGGAACGGCCCCACCCCGAGTACGTAGGTTTCGATCCCGGCGTCATCGAGGCAGTCGGTCGTCACCGCCGTCGCTGCCTCCATGCTCGGACAGCAGAGGTCGAGCTGATCGCAGCTGATGGGCGCCTCCGGGTGGCCGTCGGTGACCAGCAGCACCACCACCTTGTGCGACGGCTCGGCGGCCTTGCGCTCTTTCGCGACCGTGCAGGCGCCAGCGAGCGCCGCGTCGGTCGGCGTCTCCCCGATGGGCTCCACGGCGTCGATGGCGTCGGTGATCGACCCGGCGTGACGGGGCAGGACGCCCCACGACACCGTCGGTTCCTCGTAGGCGGCCGGATCGCAGGTGATCTGACCAGGGGTGTCGAAGCCGAAGAACCCGAGGGCCATCCCGATCCCTGTGCTCTCGTCGGCGGTCATGAAGCGCGCGAGGGCGTCTTCGATGGCGTCAAAGCGGACCTGGTTGCAGTCGTTGCCGCCGCAGCCACTGTCACGCATGGGGTCGACGCAGATGCACATCGAGCCGCTCTGGTCGAAGAGCACGTAGATGTCGAGCGGCACGTACTCGGGCTCGTAGGCGGAGCCGACGCAGCCATCCTCATCAGGGACGATAGTGCAGGTGCCGGTGCCCGTCGCCATCACCGTCGACGACAGGGTGCTGCCGCCCTCGGGCAAGGCGCTGCCGCTGCCGGTGAGGACGACGCCACCGGTCCCGTCCGCAGCGGCTCTGTCGCCCTCGCCGTCGTCCCCGCCGCAGGCGGCAGCGACCGCGAACCCCGAAGAAACCGCGAGCCACCCGGCCAGAGCCCCGCGCCGCCTCGGCGCAGCGTGCTCTACGGCGACCGTCACTGCCCTCGAGTGCCGTGGCTCACCCACAGAAGACCTCCCCGTAGGCGAGCACGAGTCCCTCGAATCCACTGCCGGAACACTGCTCCACGTGCTGCGGATCCATGATGCAGACGGCCGCGGCCTCGTACTCCGCGCACTCGCTCGCGCGGGCCTCCTCGATGCAGGCCGAGTAGTCCGGGTGCGTCAGCCCGCAGCCGATGGTGCACACTTCACGGGCGCAGGCCTGCGCGGCCGCGATCTTCTCCGCGCAGTCCGACTCGCCCAGAAGCTCGATGCAACCAGCGAGGTTGCTCTCCCACCGATAGAACGGACGGGCGTTGAGCTCCAGGATGGGCCCCCAGCTGGCGGCGCCGAGCGGGGTCGGCGCGAGGCACGCCCCACAATCCTCGTCGTCCCCCCCCTCCTCGAAGTCCGCGCAGCTCGCGTCCACGAGGCAGTCGTCGTAGTAGCGCTGGATCTGGGCTGTCGTGCAGGCGCCCGGATCGGCGCGGGCAGCGACGTAGTCAGGGGGCTCCCAGTCCTCTAGCGCTGCCGGCTCGCAGGGCTCGACCGCGCCACCGGTGGGAATCGTGCCGTCGGTGGAAGCCGCCCCACCGCTGCCCCCGGCACCGCCGGTCGTCGGGCCGCCAGTCAAGAAGCCGCCCGAACCGTTCTCCCCTGCATCGCCTCCTGCGCCAACGACGCCCCCCGTGTCCTCGCCGCCATCGTCCCCGTCCTCGCTGCTGCCGCCCAAGCTGCTCCCGCCGCTCGAAGCGCCGGTGCCGCCATCGGCGCCCGCCTCCGACCCCTCGTTGCCGCAGCAAGTCACCGCCAATGCTGCCAGAAGCGCCACCGTGAACGTCCGCCACCGGCCACCGCCGCTCCGAACCCCGAGTCCTCGATGGCCCACCAACTCCAGCTGCTGCAAGGTACCTCGCTCCTGCCGCCCCGGTTCAAATGAGGAGCGGTTCGTACAGAAGGTACCGAGACGGGGGCAGCGCAGCTCACATTTCGTTCCGGGTCTGTTGGTTGAGGTAGGGGCGTCAGCCCCGGCCCATCGAGCCATGACCCGAGACAGCGACGCGATCGTCCGGTTTACCCAGATCGCGCGCTCACTCTTCCGATGGTCCACCGAGCTGCGGGGGCGTTGTCTCGGCGGCGTCGGTGACGTCGGCGTGGACGGCCGCCGCGATGATCCGGGCGGTGATGGCGTCCAGGTGGTGGCGGAGCTCGTGCATGACCTGCTCGAACTCGGGCCAGCGCGTCTCGCTCACGAAGCGCACGGGGACGCGCGCCATGATCGTTTGCCGCTTCTGCCGCGGGTAACGATAGGGTGCCAACCCGTATCTCCGGAGGAGGGCGACGAGCACCCTGCGCCCGTAGTCGTCGCCCACGGTGAACCGGTACTCGATCGGTGGATCCTCGCTCGTGCTCGGGCCTGCGGCCCTGCGCGAGAGCGGAGGAGGTGCCGCGTCCAAGTGGCGATCCCAGCTTTCCCATGCTGGGCTCTGCGCGATAGAAGGGGGGGCATGAAGCGGATCCTCCTTGCGGTGGGATTGCTGTTGGTGCTTGGCGCTGGGGCGCTGGGTGTGACCATCTGGTTTGCGGTCAGCGCGACCACGGGACCGCGTATCGGGCCCGACCGGCCCGGCAAGGCACTCGTGCTCATCGATTTGCAGGAGGACTACACCGGCCCGAATGCCAGGCAGCCCTATCCGGAATCGGCGCAACTGATCTCCTCGGCGAACCAACTGATGGCGGCAGCGCGGGCAGGCGGCTGGCAGGTTTTTCTCGTGCGCGTGATGGCGCCGGACGATTGGTTCCACAAGCTGCTGACCGGCGGCATGGTCGTGGCGGGTACCAAGGGTGCCGAGCTCGATGCCCGGCTCGCACGCCCGCCGGGATTCATCGAAATCGTGAAGATCAAAGGGGACGCATTCTCCATTCCGGCGCTGGAGGCCAAGTTGGACGAACGGCAGGTCGGCACGCTCTACATCGCCGGCATCGATGCTGACCATTGCGTGAAGGCGACGGTCGGGGGCGCGCGCAATCGAGGCTATGCCGTGAACGTCGTCCGCGAGGGCATCGCCGTCAACGGCGGTAAAGGGCTCGACAAGATCGTGCAGGGCTACGAGGCCAGGGGCGCGGTCATGAAGACGCTCGCGCAGGCCGCAAGCGAGCTCGAGGCAACCGTGGCTCACTCGGACTAGATCAGCGAGCATGATTCTGAAATCATCAGCAGACGGAGCGTGATTCGGGGAAAGCATGCTTTTTGGACCACCCTCTCCCTTTGGGAGTGGGCAGGGTGAGGATACTTCACCGTAGGTCGAACCGCGGTGTGGGCCCAACTGCTCTTCAAGAATGCAGCGTCCGAATTGTGGCCCGGTGGCTTCTCCAGGAAGTGGGCCCCGCCCGAAGGCGAGGACTCCTTCCAAGAACCTCACCCTTCCCACAACCGCGTCAGACAACGGTTGGGGCTTGCTGAGCGGTTGATTTCGTTGACCTTTTCGC
>JAFGBI010000041.1 GCA_016933275.1 Polyangiaceae bacterium
GAGCCGGTGAAGCCGCCGGTGAAGGTGTTGGTGCTGGTGCCAGAGCCGGTGAAGCCGCCGGTGAAGGTGTTGGTACCGGAGCTGGTGTCGATGCCGGTGAAACCGCCGGTGAAGGTGCTGGTGCCGGAGTTGGTGTCGATGCCGGTGAAACCGCCGGTGAAGGTGCTGGTGTCCGGGTCGGTTTCGCCACCGACGTTGGTGTTGCTGGTCGTCCTGGTGTCAGCGCCGGTGTAGACGCCTGTGTTCGTGTTCGTTGCCGTGCTGGTCCCAGTGGTTCCGCTGGTGCTGGCGGCCGTCCCCGTTCCCGTATCCTCGGGATCCGTGCCGTCACCATCATTGCCTTCATCGCCGCCGCAACCAGCCAGGACCGAGGCGCCAAGGGCGAGCATGGCCAGCAAGAAAAAACCAAATTTGCAGGAATGTTTCGTAGTATACGAGAGTCGCATTCTGATGTCCTCCGAGCAGAGCCGAGGTCCGATCCGAGCCTCGCGCTCCCCCACGCCCGCGGTAGAGAAAAGCCACGATACTCCGACCCACCCCCTCGGCAAGACCGACCGGGAGCGGCTCCGATGGATCCGGTGGGTGGAGCAGATGATGGTAATACCTACTCCGCGTCATCGAACGGGAGTAGATCCGAACCGGTGAGAGGCTCGAATCCGAGCAGGGTGAGCTCGTGCCACGCCAGAGCTCGGGTGCATGGTGGCCGCAGTCTCGACCAACCAGGCAGCCTGGCGGAAGATTTCTGGCTCAGAATCCGGGCAGGGGAGCTTCGAACGGGAGCCCCGGGCGGCTGAGTTCCTGGCCAAGGCTGGTAGGAAACGGTATTGGCATCGGCTAGCCGTACATCGACCTCCCGCGCGACCCGCTCCGCAGCGACGTGGCCTGCCGCGCCGGCGATGCGGAGCCCGAAGATGACCTCGCGCCCGCTCGCCATCGCGCTCTCGAGGCGCACCGTGCGATGGCCGCCGCGAGCGGAGAGCCCCTCGCCCGAGTTCAGTCCGAGCGAGTGTACCGCACGCTTCATCTGCCGGCTGAGGTCTGGATCCTGACGGGCGATGACGCGGCAGAGCCCGTGGATGATACCGATGGTTTGCGCGAGGGGTTCGACGATCCGTAGATGCATTGGCCACTCCTTGGTGAGCGCCGGGGGTTTCGGTTCGGCTTCGCCGACCCCGAGCGCAGCTCCCGTGAAACCGGCACGGATTGGGTGAGCAGGTTCACCACGGCGCTGGCGGGCCGGTGGCGCGGGAGGTGCGCGTCCCAGGTGGAGCCGGACCGGGACACCCGACGCCCGGCCGATCGCGATCAGGCCATCGAGAACGACCTCGCACCGGAATCGGCGCCGCGTTCCGGGTACCGGTCCCGGGTGCCGGTTCCGGCGCCGGTCATCGGTATGCGGGATAGGGATCGGTTCCCAGGCAGGATCCGACCGGACTTCCGCCGAAGGGCACCAGAGCACCGATCGGGCCGCAAACAGCAACGGCGCCGCTGGAAACGTACCCATGCCCAGCGAGGGTGCGTTTCCAACGGCGCCTCGGGTGAGATCTGCTGCCGGTTCGGTGCTCCAGGTTGTTGACAGGACGCAGCGATCAACCTGATCGCTGCGCTGGGAGGGGGGGCTTTCGCTGCAATCGACCCGATCGCTGCGCTAGAACCGATAGGACACCGCTAGGAGTAGCTCCTGTCGTCGGAAGCCATCCGCGGCTGCGCGCGAGGCACGGACGCGGCGGTCGATGTAGCGGAGGCTGATCAGTCCGAGGTCGCGAAGGACGAAGGAGTGGACCACGGCTCGGAGCTGGGATTCGTCGCGCGCGGTCGCGACCACGAATCCTAGGTCGGTGCTGGGGGCTTCGGGAGGGGCGCCGAGATCGCCGGCGAGGAAGGCTCCGTAATCGACTCCGATGAGGACGCGCCGCGGTACGAGCAGGATGCCGAGCGCGGCCTGATAGGAGAGCTGCGTGGAGAGGAACGCGAGCTCACGCTTCGCAAAGCCCTCGCCGAGGATCAGGAGGCGGCCGGCGCGGAGCGCAAGGCCGAGGTTCGCCGCGGGGAAGCGCTCCTCGGGGCGCTGGTCGTAGCGGGCGCCGAGGTGAATGCCGAGAGCGAGCGGGGCAGGAGAGTACAAGAGCTGGCTGTCCCAAGGGCTGGTGTGACCAGCCAGGTCCCAGAGGAGCTGGGCGCCGACCGTCCAGGGGTGGTCCCGGCCCCCTTCGGCATCGGACTGTCCGGTGGTGAAGCGCTCGCCACCGGCGAGGAATCCGCGGCAGCGAAGCCGCTGGTCCGGAGCCAGGGGGGTGCCGAGCTCGCCGGCCGCGCCGCTGCCCTGCTCGAAGGCGGAATAGAGAAAGGAGGCCGGCTCGAGGAAGAGAAGCTTCGATGCCGACAGAACCGGCAGCGTGGACAAGGTTGCGCCTCCGCTCGAAACGCGGAAGTATTGCCCGCGTTTGCCCATTGGGATCCTGACGGACGCGTAGGTTAGCCGGAGGGTCTGCTCGGCCCGCACGGTGAGCACGAAGAAAGAGTCCTCGATGCCGCGGACCGGGCCGAGCACGCGGAGCTGGAGCACACGGAGGTTCGTTTCCTGGCGGATGTCGGCTCGAGCGGTGCGCCGATCATCGAACCGGACGGCGTGCCCCGCTGACGCGTAGACCGAGAAGCGGAGTCCCGGGCTACCCGCGCAGATGTGAACGTCGCCGTCGAAGCGGCAGCCGAGGTCCCCGCAGTCGATGCGGCCGTCGCCATCGTTGTCGATGCCGTCCGAACAGAGCTCGTCCGTTCGCTCGCCATCGGCATGGTCACCCCGACCGAGGAGGGCTTCGGGTTGGATTCCCCGCTGGAGATCGAGGTCCTCGCCACCCGTTGCCCCGCCGCCCGCGAGGAGGGAGCCGCGGCAGACGGTGATTCCGGGCGCGGCGCAGTCGAGATCGTCGCAGTCCGTGCGACCGTCGCGGTCGTTGTCCACCCAGTCTCGGCAGAGTGGATCCGTACGTTCTGGTTCGCCAGTGGCCCGGCAGGCCTGGTCGCCCACGCAATCCGCGTCGGCACAGTCGGTCACTGAATCGAGATCGTCATCGGTGCTGTTCGTGCAGTCGAGCTCTCGCGACGGGGGCGGTAGTACCAGAGCTGCCGTTGCTCTGGCGGAGCGTGGGCGCATCGTCCCGGATTGGCGGTCGTTGGCAGGGAGCGGGTCGGTCGCTCTGGCCCCGGCTGCGCTCGTCGATGGCGTCGCCGCGGAGCCGGCGATCCGTCCACTTTCCTGGGCGAACCCCGGGTGTACCTGGGTGCCGCTCGCCAGGAGGAGCGATCCTAGGCCAAGCAGTCGGGGCGCGAGGATTGGAGCGCCAGGGTGCGGGGGCAACCCGCGCCGCGTCATGGGCAGAGCCGGTCGCCGTCGGGGCGGGCGCAGGAGGGGGGAGGATCGGGGTTTCTGGGTTCGCAGCCTCGAGGGGGCCTGCCGGGACAGACGGTGACGAGTTCGTCGTAGCTGCAGTCCCAGTCCGCACAGTCCGTGAACCCGTCTCCGTCGTTGTCGATCCCGTCCGAGCAGCGCTCGTCGGGTTGGAGCACCAGCTGACCGCGGGACTCCGGCGCGCTCTCGCGACAGATCGCAGAAAGCGCGTCCTCGCCCGGGACCTGGCACGAGTGGTCCGCGCAATCGGCGTAACCATTGCCGTCGTTGTCGATGCCGTCCTGGCAGGCGGCGGGCGTGGTTTCCATCGTGGCGGCGCAGGCGGCTGCTGCCTCCGGCTCGGCGCCGTACGCCGCGTAGGCGCAGGAACGATCAGCGCAGTCCACATGGCCGTCACCGTCGTTGTCGATGCCGTCCTGACAAGCGGCCGGGGTCGTTTCGGTCAACGCGACGCAGCGCTCGCGGACGGTCGCCACCTCGCTCCGCAAGCAGTCGAAATCGTTGCAATCGACGTAGCCGTCACCGTCGTTGTCGCGACCGTCCGCGCAGCGGATCGCGTCGTCCTCCCGGGTCGCTGACGCGGCCACGAGCGCGCGGCAGACGGCCGCGCCAGCGCAACCGGGATCCTCGCAGTCGGTCGTGCCGTCACCGTCGTCGTCTCGGCTGTTGTCGCAGCGCTCGCTCGACCGTTCGGCGCAGACGGTCACGACGGGACTGCTCCGGCAGCTGGGATCCTCGCAGTCTTCGGTCCCATTGCCGTCGTTGTCGCGGCCGTCCGCGCAGGCCCGGTCGTCGAGCTCGCGCCCGCAGCAGAGCTCCGGTATCTGTCGGCAGCCGGAGTCGCCGCAGTCGAAGAGACCGTCGCCGTCGTTGTCGATGCGGTCCGTGCAGAGTCGCACGAGCCAGCGACCCACCACGGGCTGGCCCGGAGCCAGTCGAAAAGGGCCCTCTGGGATCGGATCCAAGGGGATCAGGGGGACGACCTCCCCGCACCGGCTCGAGGCGGTGGCGCAGTCGTTGTCAGCGCAGTCCGTGGCGCCATCGCCGTCGTTGTCGAGGCCGTCCGCGCAGAATTCGTCGCCGAGCTCGTACCCGCAGGCGGGTCGCAGCGGCGGGTCCCAGGCACAGCCGCTCACCGAGAACGAGAGAAGCAGGAGCACCCGAAACGGTAGACGAAGGCGCAGCATCCGCGGATGGACTCACGGCTAGGGTTCGGTCAGGCAAGGCGGGCGGTCCTGATAGCGGAACTCCATCGGGACGTAGGTCAGGCAAACCCTTTGGGCACGGACGGCGCGCCAGATGTCCGCACGCCTGCGCAACGGACCGATCGCGTTCCGAAGATCGCCCCACACTGACGGCCCCACGATTCGGGGGACGCGGCCCGTGGTGGCGATTTCGTCGAGGAATGGCGCGAGGTAGCGGTCGTCGAAGTCGGCGAGGATGGGGCCCGCCCGGGGATGGGCACGCAGGAGACCGAGCACTTCTCGCTGCGAGGCCGGGGTGAGCGCGAGCTGGGGGACGCAGACCGTCTCGCAGGTGCGGAGTCGGTCCCGGTGGCGATAGAGGAAGGAGCTGCCGTCGGTCGTGGAGACGAGGCGGTGGTAGGCATCCCGACGCCATGGTCGCTCGGACGCCGAGTGGACCGAGGTGACCAGGATTGCCGGTACTCCCTTGGCCCACATCCCGCGACGGGCCACGATCGCCTCGCGCTGAGCCGCGAGCAGGCGCTCCGGGGCGGGGCCATCCAGGCTGAAGGCATGACCGAGACCGCTGCGGAGGAGGGCCTCCCCGAGGTCGGGACAGTCGGCGAGGAGGCGGCCGTAGGCGTCGCGGTGGCGTCGCGTGATCGAGCAATGCCACCCACCCCGTCGCGCAAGGTGGGTGGCGCGCTTCGCGCTCACGAGGAGCTCCCGTGGTGAAGCCCTCCCGAACTGGTGCACGGGGCCGTAGCTCTCGAGCGCGTTGACGTCGAGGACGCGGACCGAACGGTCTGCGAAAGGCCCCGCCGCAAGGCTCATCGTGTCGCCGTCGAAGAAACGCGCAGGGGTTGGCCTTCCGTTGCAGAAGACCACGGAGCCGGGGATGGCGCTGGCCGTAGCGGTTCCGAGGGTCACCGCGAGGGCGAGCACCTGTCCGGCGCCGGATCGCAGTCGAGAGCGCTCGCTCCTCATGACGGCCAAACCGAAGCAAACGCCAGGCCAGCCCGTGCGGGGCGTCGGAGCGAGCAGGCATGTCATGGCGCGCCGGCGGGCGCCGCCCGGGAATTCGACGCCGTTCCTCTGGTCCGAGGCTCATCGACCCATCGAAGGGCGCGGATCTTGCGTGCGTCGGGACGGCGGGCGGGTGCTCGCGATCGCCGGAGAAGATCATGAGAGGATCGAAAGAGAGGTGTTGGGCAGCAGCGCTGTGTGTCCTCGCGAGCGCTGCTGCGTGCACGCAGGATCGCCAACTGCTTGCTGTGGCGACGGGGGGAGTTCAGCCGTCCGGGCCCACGAGCGGGCCAACGGCGGGGGGTACGGCGGGGGGTGGCGGGACCGCCGGTAGGGTGAGCGAGGCAGGTGCCCCGAGGGGCGGAGGAGAAGCGACGGATCTTGCCTGTCGCGATGGTGCGGACAACGACGGCGACGGATACGTCGACTGCGAGGATTTCGACTGCTGCGGTCAGGGATTGTGCGGCTGCGGCGGCTACTGCGCCGAACTGTCCACCTGCGCACCACCGAACGGAGGCGGAGGCGTCGAGCAGACTGGGAGCCCGAACCCCGATCCCCGTGGGGAGCGCCTCGCGGAAGGCGGGGCCGCCGGCGGAGGTGGCGAGCCGCCAGGGGTACAGGAAGTGGCCTGCGAGGACGGCGTGGACAACGACCAGGATGGGTACGTAGATTGCGAGGACTACGATTGCTGCTGGTTCGCCGCGACCTGCGCTTGCGTCCGGGGCACCTGTCACGCCGCAACCTGCCGCGGGGAGGGCCGCGGTGGGCAGGGCGGGGCCGGTGAAAGGAACGAGGGAGCCGCCGAGGGGGGCGGCGTAGAGGGTCGGCGCGATGCCGGGGCCGGGGAGGGGGGCCGGGTCGGCGGCCAGAGTGATTCTGGAGCGACGGGTGGGGCTCCGCTACAGGAGACGCTCTGCGCAGATCTGCTCGACGACGACGCGGATGGCTACGTCGACTGCGAGGACTACGACTGCTGTGGACCCGACGCCGCGTGCGGCTGCGAGGGGAGGTGCTCCGGAACTGCGGTGTGCCTGGAAGGCGATCGGGTGGAGAGTGCCACCTCGGAAACGAACTGCCAGAACGGACTCGATGACGACGCGGATGGCTACCGCGATTGCGAGGACTACGACTGCTGCGGTCGAACGACCGCCTGCGGCTGCGCGGGCAACTGTGCCGCGGCGAGGATCTGCGGGTGATCCCCCGCATGGGCAGCGAGGAAGGGCCCTCGCACACCGGGCTGCCGAGGCCGATCCCCGCGACGCTGCGCCGATGGCTCCTGCCAGTTGGGGTGGCGATCGAGGCGCTTGGGGGGGCCTGCGACACGGACGTTCCACGAGCGAACGCGGAGCGGGCCGACCCCTCGACCCTGCCTGCCCCGGCTGGGCCGTTGCGGGTCGCGACCTACAACGTCCAAAACCTCTTTGACCCAGCCCCGAACGACGGGGGCGATGTCCTCGGCGAGGCGAGCGAAACCCCCACCGAGGACGCCTACGCGACGAAGCTCGCGGGTCTGGCTGAGGTGATCGCGCTGGTGGCGGCGGATGTGCTGGTGCTCCAGGAGGTCGAGAACCGGGTCACGCTGACCGATCTGGCGGCCGCGGTGTCACCATGGATCGAGTACCGATACCAGGCGACCTACGATGGGAACGACCCGCGCGGGATCGACCTCGCCGTGCTTTCGACGGTACCGATCGCTCGCATACTGCGCCACCGCCACGACGTTTTTCGCGTGCTCACGGCCACCTGCGACCCGGGCTCCGCCCCCGAGGATCCAGCGTGCTGGAACTACCACTTCGCGCGGGATTGTCTGGAGATCCACCTCGTCGTTCGCGGGCAG
Organism: Polyangiaceae bacterium; assembly: GCA_016933275.1. Lineage (GTDB taxonomy): Bacteria > Myxococcota_A > Polyangia > Polyangiales > Polyangiaceae > JAFGBI01. Next base: position 7,457 of record JAFGBI010000041.1, read on the forward strand.
TCGCTGGTCCTGCTCGGCGTGCACCTCAAGGCGCGCGAGGATGGCGAGGTGAGCGACGACACGAAGCGTCTCGCAGAGGCACAGCACACGCGGCGCATCGCGGAGCGACTGGTGGCCGAGGATCCCGAGCGGCCCTTGGTGATCCTCGGCGATCTCAACGCCTGGCCTGGCGAGCCGGCAGTCCGAGCCGTGCTTGGCGACCCCAGCGCCTGCGCCTGCGCAGGCCCCCGGTTCTCGAGTGCCGGGGCCACCCTCCCGCCTGAGGAGGCCCACAGCGCGTTCTGCCGAGATCTCGGCCGTGAGGCGCTCTACGACGATCTCATCCTGAGCCCAGCCGCAACCTTCCGTCTCCTGCCCGGATCGGTGACTCTCGTCCACGACGAGGGGTTGTCGGTCACTGCCGCGAAGGCAAGCGATCACGATCCGATCGCAGTCTCTCTTTCCATCGGCCGGCCGTAGCCTCGGATCGGACTGGATTCGAGGTCGCCTTGCGAGTCTCCGCTCTCGGGCCCTATTGTTGGGCGAACCTTGGCTCCTTCAGCGCCAGCGATGCTCGCCGGGCGTTGTTGATTGGTCGCGCCAATCAACCTGATGGCCGCCCCAGAGCACCGATCAGGTTGCCGACCGCAACGGCAGCGCCCAGAATGGGTTCGTGCGAGGCGAGGACGCATTTCCAGCGCCGCCCCTGGCGAGGTCCGCTGCCGGTTCGGTGCTCTAGGTCGTTGATTTGACGCAGCAATCAACCTGATTGCCGGTCTAGGAGGGATCCGTCCGGCCCGTACTGGAATCGGTGCCCACCGACCTGTACGGCCGTTCCCGTTCACGGTTGACCGAAGGGGGTCGGCGCGTATACTCGGCGTCCTTTCAGGAAACGACACATGGCTCTCGAAGTCGGCGCCAAACAAGGCGTCATCAATCAGTTCAAGCTGCACGAGAAGGACACCGGGTCCCCCGAGGTGCAGGTTGCGCTCCTCACTCAGCGCATCACCTACCTCACCGAGCACTTCAAGGTGCACATGAAGGACCACCACTCGCGGCGCGGGCTGCTGAAGCTCGTCGGTCGTCGTCGCCGCCTCCTCGACTATCTCAAGCGGTCGGATGTAGACCGCTACAAGCGCGTCCTCGCCGATCTCGGACTCCGCAAGTGACGACACCGGGGGCCGTTCGGCCCTCCCTTGTCCGCCAGAGCCGTCTGTTGGTCCTTTGCACGGGGCGCACGGGGCGCCCGGGAGGTCGTTCGACAAGGGACGGATGCTAGAGGCGGTTCGCTATCCATGTGCGGCGCAGCAAGGGATGCGTGAGACACTAGGATCGCGGAAGTTCGCTCCGCGTTGGGTCGAGGACGACCCAGGTGGAGAGGCGCCGTGATGATACGAGAAAGGGGGAGGATCCCCCCTCGTTCTTCCATGTTCCGGATGCGAGGCGCTCCCTACTTCAACCCCGCTTCGCGGGCGTGACCTTCTGGTCGCGCGCGGGGATCGAGGCTGAAGTCGAGCGATTGCATTCGGCGTCTTGCACCGCACGGAGCGGTGTCGCGCCACGAAGGGGGCGCTACTATCATGTTCATACGCGAATCCATCATCGTGAGGGGAAAGCCCCTCAGCATCGAGACCGGTCGCCTGGCGAAGCAAGCCGATGGGGCCGTGCTCGTCACCTACGGCGAGAGCGTGGTCCTGGTTACCGCGGTCTCCACCGATGAGCGACCTGGCCTCGATTTCTTCCCGCTCACCTGCGAATACGCCGAGAAGACCTACGCTGCCGGCAAGATCCCGGGGGGCTTCTTCAAACGGGAGGGGCGGCTACGCGATGCTGAGACGCTCACCTCGCGACTCATGGACCGGCCGCTCCGTCCGCTCTTCCCCGAGGGGTACAAGAAGGATACCCAGGTCATCGCGACCGTCCTGTCGTCGGACAAGACCAACCCCACCGATGTGCTTGCCCTGACCGGGGCGAGTGCGGCGGTTCACGTCTCGGACATCCCCTGGGGCGGCCCGATTGCTGGCGTTCGTGTCGGGCGGGTGGATGGCACGTTGATCGCGTTCCCGACCTTCGAGGAGACGGAGCAGAGCGACATCGATCTCGTGGTGGCGGCGAGCCGCGATGCGATCGTGATGGTCGAGGGCGGCGCGGCCGAGGCGAGCGAGTCCGAGATCATTGACGCGCTCATGTTCGCGCATGCGGAAGCACAGCCGATCATCGCGCTCATCGAGAAGATCCGCGAGGCGGTGGGCAAGCCCAAGCGGGATTTCTCGGTGGCGCACCTCGATCCGGCGGTAGCCGCCAGGGTCGAGGAGATCTGCGACGCCAAACTGCGTGACGCCAGCGTGATTCGGTCGAAACACGCTCGGTACGATGCGTACTCGGCGATCAAGAAGGAGCTTGCGACGAAGCTCGCTGCGGAGCTCGGCCCGGAGAAGTGGGCGGAGGCCGAGAAGCTCGTCAAGAGCGAGTTCGAGGAGCGCAAGTATGTCGTCGTCCGCAAGATGGTGCTCGAGGAACGCCAACGCATCGACGGGCGTCGCTTCGATGAGATCCGACCAATCAGCTGCGAGGTTGGGTTCTTGCCGCGGACCCACGGCTCGGGGCTGTTTCAGCGGGGAGAGACCCAGGCGATTGTTACCACGACACTGGGCACGGCGAGCGACGAGCAGAAGATCGACGCCATCGTCGGCGAGTCGTGGAAGCGTTTCATGCTTCATTACAACTTCCCTCCGTTCTCGACCGGAGAGACGAAGCCCCTCCGCGGCCCGGGACGGCGGGAGATCGGCCACGGCGCGTTGGCGGAGCGTGCGCTGCTGCGGATGCTCCCGGACAAGGACGAATTCCCCTACACCATCCGCGTCGTGAGCGAGATCCTGGAGAGCAACGGCTCGAGCTCGATGGCGAGCGTGTGTGGCGGCACCCTCAGCCTGATGGACTGCGGCGTGCCGATCAAGCGACCCGTCGCGGGCATCGCGATGGGGCTCATCCAGGAGGGGGACAAAGTCGCCGTGCTGAGCGACATCCTGGGCGACGAGGATCACCTCGGCGACATGGATTTCAAGGTGTGCGGAACGGATCGCGGCGTCACCGCCATCCAAATGGACATCAAGATATCCGGTTTGGAACGTCGGATCCTCGAGCAGGCACTGGAGCAGGCGAGGGCGGGGCGGGTGCACATCCTCGGGCGGATGCTCGATACGTTGCCGATCTGCAGGGAGGAGATCAACCGGTGGGCCCCGCGGATCACGACGATCAAGGTGAAGCCTGACCAGATCCGCCTCATCATCGGCCCCGGCGGCAAGACCATCAAGGGCATCATCGACCAGACGGGGGTCAGCATCGACGTGGAAGATGACGGCACCGTCGCGGTGGCCTCGGCGGACTCGGACGCCGTGAAGAAGGCGCTCAGCATCATCGAGGGACTCACTGCCGAGCCGGAGGTGGATTGTGTCTATCACGGCACCGTGAAGCGAGTGGTGGACTTCGGGGCGTTCATCGAGATCCTTCCCAACACCGAGGCACTCCTCCATGTCTCGGAGATCGACCATTTCCGGGTCGAGAGGGTCACCGACGTGATCAACGAAGGCGATCAGCTGGATGTGAAGGTCATCAGCATCGACCGTGATGGGAAGATCCGTCTCTCGCGGCGGGCGCTCTTGCCGGTGCCGGAGGGCGGTGTGCCAGAGCGTCGTGGCGATCGCGGCGATCGCGGTGATCGCGGTGATCGCGGCGATCGCGGTGATCGCGGCGACCGTGGTGACCGGGGCCCGCGAAGAGAAGGCGGGCGCGACGCACGGCGAAGCCGTGACTTTCGTGACCGGCCCCGGGATGACCGGCCCCGGGAGGAGCGCCCCCGAGGGAGCGATGACCGGCCCCGGGAAGACCGCCCCCGGGGGGGCGATGGGCCTCGGGAGGAGCGCCCCCGGGAGCGTGATGATCGCGCCCGGGAGGATCGGCCGCGTGACGAGCGCCCCCGCGACGAGCGCCCCCGTGACGAGCGGCCCCGCGAGCGGTCGCGTGACGACCGGCCCCGCGACGACCGGCCCCGCGACGACCGGCCCCGCGAGCGATCGCGTGACGAGCGCCCCCGGGAGGACCGACCCCCGGAGGACCGCCCCCGCGAGCGATCGCGGGAGGACCGACCCTCGGACGAGCGCCCCCGCGAGCGATCGCGGGAGGACCGACCCTCGGACGACCGGCCCCGCGAGCGATCGCGGGAGGACCGACCCTCGGACGACCGGCCC
>JAFGBI010000042.1 GCA_016933275.1 Polyangiaceae bacterium
ACCGCCGATCGCTCCTTGATGGGGAGGTTCGCGCGCCGCCGGCTCTCGGACTGGCCGACGACCCGCTGCTCAAATTACCTACGCGCTACCTACGCGCTGGACGTCGCGGTCGCGATGGTCGACGGTTACTCGACCGCGGGCGGACTGGGCAACGGGTTGCCTGGCGCTCGCCGCCTCGTCAGCGAATTCGACGTCGATTCAGCGCGAGGCGAGGGGACTCGCGTCCGGTTGGTCCAGTGGCGTGGCTGCCGTGGTTCGCTCCCGGCGCCGCGTTGAGTCCCAAGAAAGGTGACTCGATATGCTCGCAGACTGGCTATCAAGCAATTTCAATCTCTTGCAGGAGCGCTTGGCCGAGCGCCGCCGCACCGAAGGCGATGAGCGCTCCGAGGAGGTCCTTCGCGAGGCGAACGCCGCGCTGGTGCGGGCGGCCATCGCCGGGCTGCGCGGAGGGGTCGACTGGGCCGCGCTCGGGGAGCTCCGTGTCCCCGATGCGCTCGACTGGGGCACGGTCCCGTCCGCGATCACGCCGATGAATCGCATCCTCCTCGCCTGGCACCCGCCGTGAGGGGTCACGGAGTCGCGAGAATGCTCGGGTCCATCCTCAAGCGGCGATCCCCTCGAACAGGATGGACGAGAGGTACCGCTCCCCAGCGTCGGGGAGGATCGTGACGATGAGCTTCCCCTTGGATTCGGGGAGCGCCGCGATCTTCACGGCGGCGGCGACGGCCGCGCCGCAGGAGATGCCGCCGGTGATCCCCTCCTCCCGGTGGAGGCGGCGGGCGTACTCGACCGCCTCGTCGTTCGAGACGGTCACCACGTCGTCCACGAGCGACAGGTCGAGGACATCGGGCTCGAAACCAGCGCCGATGCCCTGGATCTTGTGCGGTCCCGGCTTCGGCACCTCTCCGGCGCGGATCGCCGTGAGGACCGGCGAGTGGCTCGGCTCCACCGCGACGGAGCGGATTGCCCTGCCCTTGATCCCCTTGATGTAGCGCGTAACACCCGTGATGGTGCCGCCGGTGCCCACGCCGGAAACCAGGATGTCGATCCCGCCATCGGTGTCGTTCCAGATCTCGGGGCCGGTGGTCCGGAAATGGACGTCCGGGTTCGCCGGGTTCTTGAACTGCTGCGGCATGAAGTACCTCTGGGGGTCGCTCGCCACGATCTCCTCCGCCTTGGCGATCGCACCCGGCATCCCTTTCGCCCCCTCGGTGAGGACGAGGTCCGCCCCGAACGCCCGCAACATCCGCCGCCGCTCGAGTGACATGGTTTCCAGCATGGTGAGGAGGATCGGGTACCCGCGGGCCGCCGCCACGAAGGCGAGAGCGATCCCGGTATTCCCGGAGGTGGGCTCGACGATGGTGCGTTCGGACGAGCCTGGCGCGAGGGATCCGTCGTGCTCGGCGGCCTCCACCATCGCCGCACCAATGCGGCATTTGACCGAATAGGCCGGGTTCCGGCCCTCGATCTTGCCGATGATGGTGGCTCCGGTTCCCTGGGAGATCCGGTTGAGCCTCACCAGGGGCGTATTGCCGATGCTCTTGCTGTTGTCTTCGTAGATCCGCGCCATGGGTCTCTCGTCCGTGGGTCTGGGTTCGTCGCAGTGTCTGTTATAGCGGACGTCATTCTATGTGGCAACCATGACGGACGAGATTTTCCGATCTGCCAACGGGCCGGGGCGCGGGTGGTTGCTGGCTCACGCGGGCAGGGAATCGAGCGCGCGCGCCAGGTCCGCGACGAGGTCGGACGGATCCTCGATGCCAATGGAGAGCCGGATCAGGGAGTCACCGATCCCTGCTCGCCGTCGCGCCTCGGGGGTCATCGAGGCGTGAGTCATCGACGCGGGGTGGGCGACCAGGCTCTCGACACCCCCGAGGGACTCCGCGAGGGTGAACCACCGCAGGGTGCGCAGCACGTGATCCACTCGGTCGCGCCCGCCGTCGCGGAGCTCGAAGCTCACCATGGCTCCGAAGCCCTGCTGCTGGCGGCGCGCGAGTGCGTGCTGTGGGTGGGTCGGGAGCCCTGGATACTGGACCTTGGCTACTTCGGGGCGTCCGGCGAGAAACTCGGCGACACGCTGCGCGCCGGCCTCGTGCGCCTTCATCCGGAGCGAGAGGGTCTTGAGCCCGCGCAGCACGAGGAATGCGTCGTGCGGGCTCTGCGAGGTTCCGAGGAGGTTGTTCATCGACTGGATGCGTTGCAGCAACGCCGGCCTTCCCTGTGGCGCGACGACCGCTCCACCAACCACGTCGCTGTGGCCGTTGAGGTACTTCGTGGTGGAGTGGACGACGAGATCGGCCCCATGCTCGAAGGGGCGCTGCAGCACGGGCGTGAGGAAAGTGTTGTCTACCACGGTGAGCGCCCCGTGCCGGCGAGCGACGGCGGCAACGGCCTGGATGTCGGTGAGCCGGAGCAACGGGTTCGACGGGGTCTCGATCCAGACCATCCCCGTGTTCGGGCGGAAGGCCCGATCCACCGCCTCGACGTCGGCCAAATCGAGGTAGGAAACCGCGAGCCCGCCCGCCTGCTTCGCGTGCTCGAGCACGCGGAACGTCCCGCCGTAGCAGTCGATCGTGCAGATGAGGTGGCTCGGGTGCAAAAGGAGGTTCAGCGCCACGAGGACGGCGGCCATTCCGGTCGTCGTGCAGGTGGAACCCGCGCCACCCTCGAGCGTGGCGAGCGCCTCCTCCAGCGCCGCGCGGGTCGGGTTCCCGCTTCGCGTGTAGTCGTAGCCCGCATTGGTGCAAACGTCGCGGAAGGCGAAGGTGGACGACTGGTAGATAGGCGGCATCACCGCGCCGTAGGCGGGATCCGGTTGGACCCCCGCGTGTACGCACTTCGTCGCAAGCCCAGCGTCGGAAACGAGCGGCGCCCGTTCGGACCAGCCGGCGCGGGCCGGCGTACCCGGGGGCACGATCGTGAACTGATAGGCCGGGTTGCCTGGGATGTTGGCATCGAGGTGGAGGTCAGCTGACACGGCGGGCTCCTGGATTCGTATCATCGGGCGTCGGCTCGCCGTCTTAGCAGCCGAATGCGCCCTGCGGAAGAGAATCGTCCGCTATGACGGATTAGGCACCGTTCGGCCTGTCTGGACCGTCCCGCTGGCTCTTGTGCCGCCAAGTGATGGATTCTGCCATTTAACGTGGGAATTCAATGACATAGGGCGGAACTCCCGTCTGGGAGAGCGGATTAGCCGAGCCAGCCGCTCCAGGCCGCCGATGACGAGCACTCGCTTGTGGGTGCGCGTTCCGGGACGCGCAGCGGCGGGAGCGGAGGGGATCGGAATGGGATGGGGGTTGGTCATGCGACCTTTCGACGGGCCGTGAAACTGGTCGGGGGATAGCGGGTCCACGGGCGCGCGGTGGGCAAGCCGGCCGCGCGCCACGCTTCCCAACCCCCGGCGAGGACCGCCGTGCTCTGGTGCCCGACGGCGCGGAGCAAGCGGGCAAATCGTTGTGCTTCGCCCCGGCCGTTCGCGTCGTAGACCACCACCAAGTGCTCGTCACCTATCCCGCGGTAGGCCATTGCGCCCGCGAGAAGCGGCAAGGGCATATCAGCGACCATCACATCAATGTCCAGGGTAGTGGCGCCAGGGACGTGTTCGGTCGCTTCGTCCTCGTCAACCCAGCGGAGATCGACGACCCGGAGCGCGGGCTCCCCGAGTAGCGAGGCAAGGGATGCGGCCGGCAGCTGTTCCACGAGATCGATGCTGCCCGCCGTTGACGCATGGCGGACGGGGTGCCCGAGCGTCGTGGCCGTCACCTGGCGCCGTGACGTTCGGCTGCCATCGCGGCAGGCGCGCAGACCGCGTTCTGGAACGGTCTTCCGATTGGAAACGAATGGTTGCACCGACACGGGCACGGGCTCCTGTTGGCCAGAGGGGGTCGACACCGCGGAGATGCCAGCGGTCACACCCCAGGACGGAACAGCAACCTACCCGTGGCGCGCGACCGCCGGCTCGCGACAACAGCGGCACATCTTGGGATAATCGCCGTTCGTCGACTGAGCGTGGTCAGGATTCCTCATGAGCGACAGTCGTACTCTTGATCTCACGTACCTCTTCGTCAAGTGGGCGCAGGTGGTGACGCTATAGCGGCGATGACTTCTCATAAAACGGACGTGAGCCGCGTCTGGCCCGGGATCCGTGTCCGGCGACGGGCCGCCGCCGCGAGCATTGCCCGGCATGTCGACGTGTTCGGGGCCGCTGGCCTCCCGCCAGCGGAGCGTCCGTGTGGGCGGATGAATGATGGAATTGGCGGAATTGGGCGCCTCGATCGGCAGCGGACGGCGGACCCCTCGGCATCGTCTCGAGGCACCACCGGGGTCATCCGTTGGCCCCCGTCCAGGCCCTGCTCAGCGTCCTGTTGCTCTGCTTCTTCCTGCCCCTTGGTTTCTCCCACCGCGATCTGCGCCCCAAACTCGCGGCCTTGCTCGGATGGCCACCGGCCGCCATGACACC
>JAFGBI010000043.1 GCA_016933275.1 Polyangiaceae bacterium
GCCGCCGCTCCCCAACGCCGCGCCCGAGCCGCCGCTCCCCGAGCCGCCGCCGGTGCCGCCGCTCCCCAACGCCGCGCCCGAGCCGCCGCTCCCCGAGCCGCCGCCGGTGCCGCCCGAGCCAACGTCGCCCCCGCCGCCGCTGACGGCTCCCGAGGAGTGCGCCGCTCCGGCGGCGCCCGCCTGCCCGCCGGTCGCGCTCACCGCGCTCACGCAGTGATCGACGGCACAGACGAGCCCGGGGTCGATCGAGCGGCAATCGCGATCGCTGCTGCACCTGGCCGTGCAGAGCATCACGGCATCCGCGCACCCGGCGAGGACCTGGCAGCTCGGGTCCCGCCCGATTCCCGAACAGTCCGCGGCCTCTCCACACCGCTTCGTGCACACGCCACAACGGCAGCCAAGGTCGCCGCACTGGCGGTCGTCGGAGCACTCACGCATCCAATGGGTGTTGCTGTCCGTGCCCCCACCCGTGACCTGCCCGCACGAGGGGATCGCGAGCACCCCCCCGCCGAGCAGGAGGCCGAACCCCACGAGTCGCCATCGGAGCCGGCGGGTCCCCTCGATCATCCCGTTTGCCATCTTGGTCATTCCTCCGCGATCTCCACACTCTGTCCCAGGTAGAACGAAACGCGCGTGGCTTCTGCCTCGTCAGGGGGATGGGCGCGGTTGTAGTCGGACACCTTGTCCCAGAGGGCCTGCGCCGTTCGTCGGGTCGTGGCGAGCAGCTCGTACACCTCGCGCTCGTGGGGATGCCCCGGCGCGACGGTGAACGTGAAGGTCGAGCCGCCGAGGCGGTCGGACAGGGGCCGACCGGCGGAGCCATGGCGCAGCTTGGTGGCAATGGCGACCGCCACCGCGCGAAAGTGATCGAGCACCGCGGCTTCCCACCCGTGCTCGGCGCCGAGAGGGAGCACCAGGTTCTGCGACTGGAGCTGGCCATCCTGCTCCACCACCCGCCCCGTCGCCAGGAGCTCCTCCAGGGCGCGACCGGCGAGGATTCCATCGACTCCGAGCGCGAGCGGGATCTCCTCGCGGGTCGTCGCCTCGCGGCGAAAGATCCTGAGCCAGGCGAGGTTGGCCAGGCTATCGAGGCTGTCGGCGTCCTGGAGCCGGTCGCGTAGGGACTCGCTGGTCGCCGAGTAGACGGCGCGGTCCCCGGAACCGGTGACGCTGATGAGCCCGCTCTTGACCAGGTCCTTGAGCACGGAGGCGACCTCGCGCTCACCGTCGCGCGAGAACCGCGCGATCACGCGAGCCCGCGTCGGCTGCTCCTCCTCGACTACCTCGAGCACGGCTTCCCACAGCGTGCGCTCGCGCACGGTCGCGCTCTCGGTGATCCGGCGCATCTTCTTCTGGTACGAGCGCAAGGCCAACCCGAACATGTCCGCCGCCACCTGCTGGCGCACCCCCTGCGCCTCGATCTCGCGGGCGAGCTCGAGGAAGACCTGGTCGGCGACGTGGGAGAGCGGAGCCCGCACCCCGGACGAGGTGGAGAGCTGGGCGATCAGCACCGTCGTCTGGCGGACGATCCCATCAATCAGCAATCTCAGGTTCACGTCCCGAGGCTAGCTTGCGGGTAGAGCCGGCGGTAGGCGTCCAAAAGTTCGCCAGAGGGGCGAGACCGGACCGAGGCGAGGCGACCCAATCCCTGACCGGGGTTCGTTCGCACGTGAAGGTTTCATACGCGTACCGGTTCCCGAGCTCGACCGCCTCGAGGCCGCTCCAGGCCAGATCCGTGAGATCTGGTCGCCGCCAGGTTCACCACGGCCCGCTCGTGCGCCGCGGAGCGATCGTTCGCGGCCGTGAAGCTGACGGTTGCCGACGTCCGCGAGGATCACCCCATACGCCCCGCGCGGTCGCGCGATGACGCGCACGGCCGCGCCGAGCGCGAACACGGAGGACACCACCCCCTTTCGGCCCCCCACCCGCTCCTGCGCCTTGCCCCTCCCCCGAGCCCGCGTATGCTCGCCGCCGTGACCGCGCCCGTGCCTTTCTCCACTCGCCTTTGGCTCGCCTGGGTCGCGTATTTCCGCATCCTCTTCGATGGCGCCTTCGCCGCGCGCGTGCTCGCGGCAAGAGAGGGCAACCTCCAGCCGCTTCAGACCCCGCCACCAGAGCGCCCACGTACACCGGCCCCCACACCGCTGCCCGAGGGCCCCGATCCCACGGCAGCGCTCGTCCTGCTCGGCCTGCTGCAGCGAGAGGGGCGCCTCGTCGACTTTTTGAAGCAGGACATCACGACCTTCGGCGACGCCGAGGTGGGCGCGGCCGCGCGCGTGGTGCACGAAGGCTGCCGGCGCGCCCTCCACGGGCATATCGAAATGGTTCCGGTCCGGAGCGAGCCCGAGGGTGAACCGGTGACGCTCGAGGCCGGCTTCGATCCCACGAGCGCCAAGCTCACGGGCGCCGTCGGTGGCTCGGCGCCATACCGCGGCGTCCTCCGCCACCGCGGGTGGCGCGCCGAGCAGGTGAGTCTGCCGCGTCCCGTCGGGACCGGCGACGCGACCATCCTCGCCCCCGCCGAGGTCGAGCTATGAGCGGGCCGCGCCACGTCGTCGGGATCGATCTCGGCACCACGCACACGGCGCTCGCCGCCGCTCCGGTCGACGACGAGGCCGCAGCGGCGGCCGTCGAACGGATCGCCCAGCTGGTGACCACAACCACCGTGGAGGAGCGCCCGCTGCTCCCCTCGTGCGTCTACTTCGCGCACGAGACCGAGGCCGCGCTCGCCATCCCGTGGGACAGGACCCGCCGGCACGCGGTGGGCGAATACGCGCGGAGCCGGGGTGCCGAGGCGCCCCAGCGGGTGGTCGCGAGCGCCAAGAGCTGGCTGTCGCACCAAGGGATCGACCGCCGCGCCGACCTGCTCCCGCTCGGGGCCCCGCCGGATGTCGAGAAGATCTCGCCGGTTCAGGCCACCTGGCACTACCTCGATCACCTCGCCGAGTCCTGGGGCACTCGCCACCCGGGCGCCCCACTGGCGGAGCAGGAGATCGTGATCACGGTGCCAGCGAGCTTCGACGCCGCTGCCCGCGATCTCACGGTCGAGGCCGCGTACGCGGCGGGGCTCGAGAACACGAGCCTGCTGGAAGAGCCGCAGGCCGCGCTCTACGCCTGGATCGCGACCCACGGCACGGACTGGCGGAAGCACCTCTCCGTCGGCGACGTGATCCTGGTGGTGGACCTCGGCGGCGGCACTACGGACTTCTCCGCCATCGCCGTCCGCGAAGAGGATGGCTCGCTCGAGCTCAGGCGGATCGCGGTCGGGGATCACATCCTCCTTGGCGGGGACAACATGGATCTCGCCCTCGCTCACCTCGTGTCGAGGAAGCTCGCGGCCGAGGGCACCGAGCTCGATCGCTGGCAGCTCACGGCCCTCACCCATGGCTGCCGGAACGCGAAGGAGAAGCTCCTGGCGCAGCCGGACCTGGGGTCCGTGCCCGTCGTGGTGCCCGGGCGCGGCTCCCAGCTGCTCGACGGCGCCCGGCGCTCGGAGCTGACCCGCGCCGAGGTCGAGGCCGCGCTCATCGAGGGCTTCTTCCCGCGGGTGGCGGCGACCGCGCGACCTGGTGGGCGCCAGCGCGCCGCCCTGACGCAGCTCGGGCTGCCCTACGCCGCAGACGCGGGCATCACCCGCCACCTTGCCGCCTTCCTCACCCGACAGGCCGCGGCCGCGGCCGAGCTCGGCGCGCCCGCCGGCACGCTCCTCCGCCCGACCCACGTGCTCTTCAACGGCGGCGTCACCAAGGCGCCCGCCTTCCGCGACCGGTTGCTCGCCATCCTCAACGATTGGCTCGCGAACGATGGCGCGCCTCCCGTGAAGGTGCTCCCGGGCGAGGATCCGGATCTCGCGGTCGCGCGCGGCGCCGCGTACTTCGCGCTGGTGCGCCGTGGTCGAGGGCTCCGGATCCGCGGCGGCACAGCGCGCGCCTACTATGTCGGGATCGAGAGCCCGATGCCGGCCGTGCCCGGGATGGAAACGCCCGTCAACGCGCTCTGCGTCGCGGCCTTCGGGGTCGAGGAGGGGAGCCCGGCGGAGATCCTGCCGCAGGAGCTCTGCGCGGTGGTCGGCGAGTCCGTACGCTTCCGGTTCTTCGCATCTTCGGTGCGCCGCGCGGATCGCGCTGGGACGGAGCTCGAGCGCTGGGGTGCCGACGAGCTCGAAGAGCTCGCGCCCATCGAGGTGACGCTCCCCGCGGAGGGCCGCACCGACGGCGATCTCGTGCCCGTTCACCTCGCCTCGTCGGTGACCGCGATCGGCACCCTGCTGCTGGAGGCGGTGCCGCTCGAGCCGGCCAAGCCCGACGAACGCTGGAAGGTGGAGCTCGGCGTCCGCGGCGACACCGAGGAGGTCTGAACGCGCCGTGAAGAGCGCCCGCGCGACCACGGATCAGCGACGCGATCCCACCCGGTCGAGGCTGATCGTCGGCGTGGATCTCGGCACCTCGCACACGGTGGTGGCGGCGTGCCCCCTGCCGATCCCCGGCGCCACGGCCGCGTCACCGGAAGTGTTCGCGATCCCGCAGCTCGTCACCGCGCAAGAGGCCGAGCCGAGGCCGCTCCTCCCCTCTTGCCTCTATGCGCCGCTCGGGGATGAGCCCCACGCCGATCGCTGGGGTACCCTGCCCTGGCTGGTCGGCGAGCACGCGCGCCGCCGCGGCCGCGAGGTACCCGGACGCGCGGTGACCTCCGCCAAGAGCTGGCTCACCCACGCCGCTGCGGATCGCACGGCCGCGATCCTGCCGTGGGGCATCGATCCCGGGGAAGAGGTGCCGCGGATCTCCCCGGTCGGGGCGAGCGCCCGCGTGCTCGAGCATGTCCGCCTCGCGTGGAACGCCGAGCACCCCCACCACCCGCTCGAGCGGCAGCAGGTGATCCTCACGGTGCCCGCGTCTTTCGATCCGATCGCCCGCGAGCTTACCCTGCGCGCCGCGGCGCAGGCCGGCCTCGACGTGCGCCTGCTCGAGGAGCCGCAGGCAGCCTTCTACGACTACCTCGCCCGCCACGGCACCGCGACTCTCGACGCGCTCGCCCGCGAACGCGGGGCGGCGTCCGTGCTCGTGTGCGACGTGGGCGGCGGCACGACCGATCTCACCCTCATCCGCGCGGTTGTCGACGCCGAGGGTGCGCTCGATCTGCAGCGGGTCGCGGTCGGGCGGCACCTGCTCCTCGGCGGGGACAACATGGACCTCGCGCTCGCCCACCACGTGGAGCGGCGGCTGGTACCCGAAGGGCAGCACCTCGACCCCCGCCGCTTCGCAGCGCTGGTGCTCGCCTGCCGCAACGCCAAGGAGCAGCTCCTCGATCCCGGCGGCCCCCCCACCACCCGAATCGCGATCGCGGGCGCAGGCTCCGCCCTCGTGGGCAGCACGTTTAGCGCGGAGGTCACCCGCGGGGAGGTCGGGGAGATCGTGCTCGAGGGCTTCTTCCCCGCGATCGCCCGCGACGCCGAGCCCGCCCGTGTGCGCGGCGGCCTGGTCGCCTTCGGCCTCCCGTATGAGCGCGATCCCGCCATCACCCGACACCTGGCGAGCTTCTTCGCTCGCCACGCCGCGGCCCTGCGCCAGCCGGCTGGCGCCAGCTCGGCTGAGACGACGGGCCTCGACGGGACAGGGCCCGACGCGTTGCTCCTCAACGGCGGGGTGTTCCACGGCGCACGCCTCGCCCATCGGCTGGTGGAGACCGTGTCGAGCTGGAGCCCGGCGCCACTCGAGCTCCTCCCCGCCCAGGATCCCGAGCTCGCGGTCGCACGCGGCGCCGTCGCCTACGGCCTCGCCCTCGCCGGCCACGGTACCACCATCGGCGGCGGGGCCCCGAGCGCGTTCTACATCGCGCTCGACGCCGGCGCCGCGCGCGGCGCACGGCGCCTGCTCTGCGCGGTCCCCCGCGGCGCCAAGGAGGGCGAGCTCTTCGTGGCCTCCCGGCACCCGCTCGCCCTCCGCATGGGCGAACCCGTCCGCTTCGAGGTCTTCTCGGGCGACTCCGCGATCCCGCACGCCCCGGGCGCGATCGTGACGCTCGACGCGGCCGCGCTCGAGACCGGGCAGTTCGCGGCGCTGCCCCCGGTCACCATGGAGTTTGCAACGGAAGCGAACGCCACCGAGCTGGCAGTCCACCTCGAAGGCGAGCTCACCCCCCTCGGTACCCTTGAGCTCGCCTGCGTGGCCGCTGGGAGCACGGCATCCCCAGGCGCCGCCCGCCAACGCTTCCGCCTCGCGTTCGATCTCCGCGGTGCCCCGGCCTCGACTCCCCCACCACCGGCCGCGTCCCCCGCCTCCGACGCTGAGCCGACCTCGCGCGACCGCCGCCCGAGCGTCGCCCCTCGCGCCCTCCACCACCACCTGAACGAGGCAGTGGCCGCGCTCGACTTAGTCTTTGGCAAGGGCCGCGCCGACGCCAAACCCCGCGACACCAAGGACCTCTGGCGCACCCTCGAGAAGCTCCTCGGCGACCGCAGCGAGTGGACTACGGAGACCGCCCGCGCCCTCTTCGACGCCCTCGCTCCGAACGCCCGCGCCCGCCGGCGCTCCCCCGATCACGAGCGCGTCTTCTGGATGCTCGCCGGCTTCTGTCTCCGCCCCGGCTTCGGTGAGCCGCGCGACCCCCGCCGCATCGCCCTCCTCGTCCCCACCTTCGCGGAGGGCCTCGCCTTCCCGAGCGAAGCCCGTGGCTGGCAGCAGTTCTTCATCGCCTGGCGCCGTGTCGTCGGCGGTCTGGAGGAACGCACCCAGACCGCCATCCGTGACAAGCTCGACCCCTTCCTCGCCCCCGCCGAATCGAAGCTCAAGAAGCCGAAGGGCTTCGCCCCCCTCGCCCACGACGAGCTCCTCGAGCTCGCCTCATGGCTCGAGCGC